>NZ_JARGEK010000391.1 GCF_029211165.1 Roseisolibacter sp. H3M3-2 | reverse complement strand
CAGAACGACATGGCTACGATCCGACTTCTGTGGGGCGGCGAGACGACCGGCGCGCGGCGCGGCGGCGGGCGCGGGGGGCGCAACCAGGAGCTCGCGCTGGCGGCGGCGGCGCAGCTCGCGCTCATGCGCGCGCCCGGCGTGGTCGCGAGCGCCGGCACCGACGGGGTCGACGGCCCCACCGCCGCCGCCGGCGGGATCGTCGACGCGCCGGCCGGCGACGCGCTGCGCGCGCGCGGCGGCGACCCGGCGCTGGTGCTCGCCGACAACGACGCCTACGCCGCGCTCGACGCGGCGGGGGCGCTGCTGCGCCCCGGGCCGACGCACACCAACGTGATGGACGTGCAGGTCGCCCTGTGCGGCGCGGCCGGCGCGGCCGACGCTACTGGCCGGCCCTGACGTTCCGCGCCGCCAGCGCGACCGTCTCCGCCACGCGCCGCGCGCGCGTCTCCGGGCGCTTCGCGGTGGTGACCCACGTCAGGATGCGCTTGCGCACCCCGGGCGGGAACGCCGCGAAGTGCGCGCGCGCCTCGGCGTTCGCGGCCAGCGCCTCCTCCAGGTCGGGGGGCACCGCCAGCGCCTCCGCGGCGTCGAGCAGCCCCCACGAGCCGTCGGCCTTCGCGGCCTCGACGCGCGCCGTCCCCGCGGGCGTCATCCGCCCGTCGCGCGCCAGCCGCTCGACGCGCGCCTTGTTGGTGGCCGACCAGCCGCTGCGCGCCTTGCGCGGCGACATGCGGATCACCGACCGCCGCGCGTCGCCGCCGCGCGCCACGGAGTCGATCCAGCCGTAGCACAGCGCCTCCTCGACCAGCGCGTCGTAGGTGAGGTCGCCGAGCCCGGCGCCCTTCTTCGGGTAGGCGAGCCAGATCGTGTCGGATTGGCCGTGGTGCGCCGCGAGCCAGGCGCGCCACTCGGCGCGCGTGTCGCAGGTGACGATCGCGTGGTCCTCCGCCATGCCTCGGTCGCGCCTCCGGTGGAAGAGTCTCCCCGAGCATGCGGGCGGCGCGCCGATCCTGCCAGGCGTGCGGCGCGCGCGCGGCGCGCCTAACTTGCCGGCGACGCTCCGCCGCCCTCCCATGGATCCCTTCCCGCCCGACGACGTCCTCGGCGCCCAGGTCGCCGACGCCCTGCGCGACGCGTTCACGCTCGAGCGCGAGCTGGGGCGCGGCGGGATGGGCGTCGTGTACCTCGCGCGCGACCGCCGCCTCGACCGGCCGGTCGCCCTCAAGGTGCTGCCGCCGCCGCTGGCGCGGCAGCCCGACGTGCGCGAGCGCTTCCTGCGCGAGGCGCGCACCGCGGCCAAGCTGTCGCACCCGCACATCGTCCCCGTGTACCGCGCCGACGAGGCGGAGGGGCTCGCGTACTTCACGATGGCGTTCGTCGAGGGGGAGTCGCTCGGCGACCGCGTGCGCGACCGCGGCCCGCTCGCCGCCGGCGAGGCGGTGCGCATCCTGCGCGAGGTGGCGTGGGCGCTCGCCTACGCGCACGCGCGCGGCGTCGTGCACCGCGACATCAAGCCGGAGAACATCCTGCTCGAGCGCCCGGTGCACGGCGGCGGCCCGGGGCGCGCGCTCGTCTCCGACTTCGGGATCGCGCGCCTCGCCGACGGCGTCGCGGCGGGCGACGGCAGCGAGCGGCTGACGCTCGAGGGGCACGTGCTCGGCACGCTCCACTTCATGAGCCCCGAGCAGGTGCAGGGCGGGCCGCTCGACGGGCGGAGCGACCTGTACGCGCTGGGCGTCGTCGCCTACCACGCGCTGAGCGGGCGCCTGCCGTTCGAGGAGCTGCGCGGCCCCGCCGTGCTGGTGGCGCACGCGACGCGCCCCGCGCCCCCGCTGCGGAGCGTCGCCCCCGGCGTCCCCGCCGCGCTCGCGGCCGCGGTCGACCGCTGCCTCGAGAAGGCGCCCGATGCGCGCTGGCCGACGGGCGAGGCGCTCGCCGAGGCGCTGGAGCGCGCGGTGGAGGACGCGGGCGCGCGCGACGCGGCCCCGGCGCTCCCCGACGGGCTCCCCGACGTGGTGAGCGAGGCCGAGGCGGCGGCGATCTGGCAGCGCGCGGCGCAGCTGCAGGCCGACGCGCTGCGCCGGCTGGAGGAGCGGCGCGACCTGATGCGGCAGCAGGCGGCGCTCGCGCCCGCCGACGGCTACCGCCTCGCCGACGTGGCAGGAGCCGCGGAGGAGGCGGGGATCTCGCGGCAGTACGTGGCGATGGCGCTCGCCGAGCTGCCGCGCGGCGCCACCGCGGTCGCCCCGGCGCCGATGGGGATCGGGGAGCGGCAGGCGACGTTCTTCCTCAAGGCGCGCGAGCGCAGCCTCGGCGTGTCGCACGTCGTCGCCGCACCCCCCGCGCGCACGCTGCGCGCGCTGGGCGCGGTCCTGCCGCGCGCGCCGTACGAGCTGCAGCTGCGCGACACGGTCGGCGCGCACCCGCTCGACGGCGGCGTGCTGGTGTTCGACCTGCCGGGGCCCGTGCTGCTGATGCCGTCGCCGATGGACCAGTTCAACAAGTACTGGCTCAACACGCACCACGCGCTGGAGGCGACGCAGCTGCAGGTGACGCTGCGCGCGCTGCCCGGCGACCCGGGGCGCACCGAGGTGACGATGACGTGCGACCTGCGCCCCGGCGTGCGGCGCAACGTGCGCGCGTCGCAGGTGATCGCGGGCGGCGTCGGGAGCTTCGGCGGCGCGATCACGGGCGCGGCGCTGGCGAAGGGCGGCGCGGTCGCCGCGAGCGCGGCGGTGAGCGCCCTCGGCGCCGCCGTCGGCGAGGGGCTCGGCGCGCTGTCGCTGGCGTGGTACCGGTGGCTCTACCCGTCGGTGCTGCGCAAGGCGCGCGCGGAGATGCAGCGCGCGCTGCAGGCGGTCGGCGCGTCGGTGCAGGCGGAGGCGGTGTTCGGCGCGCCGCCGCCGCCGCCGGCGCTGCCGCGGGCGGCGGGGGAGCAGACGACGGCGTCGGTGCTGCGGCTCTAGTCCAACGGCGAAGAGCCGGAGACGGCGTAGATCCGGGTAGTGCGCAGGGCGGGGTGCACCGAACCAAGGGGTGGGGCGCAGAGCGGGATAACGCGGACCTACCGGCTCGAGGCTGCAGGTCCGCCGTACCCCGGTGTGCGCACTACCCCTGTGTTCGCCCCATCCCGATCTGCGCCGTCTCCAGAAGTGCGCCGTACCCCGCTCTCCGCCGTGGGGAAGGTCAGAGCCGCGACACCAGCCTCGCCCGCCTGAAGCTCCGCACCCCCGCCCGCAGCAGCAGCAGCGCCGCCCCCAGCGCCACCGCGCCGATCACCCCGAGCGTCCCCGCGCGCAGCACCACCGCGCCCTTGACCGCGCTCACCACGAGCCCGATCAGCGGCAGGATGAACAGCCCGCCCACCTGCACCGCGTCCTGCGTGCGCTGCACGCGCAGCGACACCGCGACCATCGCCGCCAGCCCGAACGCGGCGAACGCCGGGCCCACCCACGCCGCCAGCACGAGCGACGCGGCGCTGAACGGCGGGTGCCACCCGTACGCCGCCTCGCCCACGCCCGACACGACGGCGTAGTAGAGCAGGAAGCCGAGCAGCGACACCGACAGCGCCGGCACCGCCGCCGCCAGCACCTTGCCGACGAACAGCTCGGCGTCGCTCGGCGGCGTGTAGAGCAGCGCCTCCAGCGTCGCCCGCTCGCGCTCCCCGGCGAAGCTGTCGGCGGCGATCACGTTCGCCACCATGAACGGGACCAGCAGGAAGAGCGGCGGGAAGAGCTGCGTGTGCACCAGCAGCAGCCACTTCTGCTCGTACGACGCGCCGCCGTCGGCGAACCCCGACGCCAGCGCGGCGCGCGCCTCCGCCGGGAGCGCCGTCATCAGCTGCCCGAACGCGCGCGCCGCCTGCGGGTCGTCGCCGCCGAACGCGGGGAGCAGCGCCACCAGCCCGGGGAGCAGCACGAGGAAGCCGAGCGGGATGACGAGCAGCGGCGTCATGATCGCGCGGCTGCGCCGCACGCCGGTGAGGTCGCGGCGGGCGATCGCCCAGAGCGCGCGCGCGTTCACGCGGCCTCCCCCGGGGCGGCCGGCGGCGCGAGGTCGGGCTGCAGCGCGAAGTACGCGTCGGCGAGCGACGCGCGCTCGGGCGCCACGCGGTACACGCGCACCCCTGCGGCGGCGAGCGTCGCCACCAGGCGCGGCACGCGCTCGAGCGCCAGCGCGC
>NZ_JARGEK010000390.1 GCF_029211165.1 Roseisolibacter sp. H3M3-2 | reverse complement strand
GCAGCGCGGCGCGCTCGCGCCCGCGGTCGTCGGCGGCGCCGGCGGCCGCTTCGTCGGTCAGCAGCAGCCCGACCTCGCGGCGCAGCTCCGGGTCGCGCCCGCCCCACCATCCGGCGAGCGGCGCCAGGTCGTGCGTGTTGGCCGTGGCGAGCGCCATGCGCGGGTACGCGCGCGGCACGCGGAACGCGCCGTCCCCCTCGCGCTCGAACACCAGCACCTTCGAGCTCAGGACGCCCCAGCGCGCGAGGGCGGGCGGCACGTCGGCCGGCACGGTGCCGAGGTCCTCGCCCACGACGAGCGCGTTGGCGCGCACGCTCTCCAGCGCCAGCACGCCGAGCAGGTCGTGCGAGGGGAAGCGCACGTACGCCCCCTCGGCGCCCGACATCCCCGCCGGGATCCAGAACTGCCGGAAGAGCCCGAGCACGTGGTCGATGCGCAGCGCGCCGGCGTGCCGCAGCGCGTTGCGCACCAGCGCCGCCCAGAAGTCGTAGCCGCGCGCGCGCAGCCGGCGCGGGTCGACCGCCGGCAGCCCCCAGTTCTGCCCCTCGGGCCCGAGCGGGTCCGGCGGCGCGCCCACGCTCACGTCGCGCAGGAACAGGTCGGGCTCCGCCCACACGTCGCTCCCCGCCGGCGACGCGCCGATCGCGAGGTCCTCGTACAGCCCCACCGGCAGCCCGAGCGCCCGCGCCTCGGCCGCCGCCGCCCCGAGCTGCCGATCCAGCTCGAACTGGCACCACCGGTGGAAGTCGACCGCCTCCGCGTTCGCCGCGCGGAATGCGGCGATCCCGGGACCGCGGGGGTCGCGCACCTCCTCCGGCCACTCCGGCCACCAGCCGCACCCGAGCGGGCGGAAGTGCTCGTCGAGCGCCTGGAACGTGGCGAAGCGCTCCAGCGGCTCCCCCTGCGCCGCCGCCCACGCCACGTACGCGGCCGCGCGCGCGTCCCCCGCCGGCCGCGACGCGAACGCCCGGTGCAGCGCCTCGAGCACGGGGCGCTTGAGCGCCATCACGCCGGCGTAGTCCACGTGCGTCGCGCCGCGCAGCTCGGCCAGGCGCTCCTGCAGGCCGGGCGACGCCAGCAGCGCCCGCGCCTCGTCGCTCTCGGCCAGCTCCGGCACCGCCTCGACGTCCAGGTACAGCACGTTGCGGAAGACGCGGCTGACCGGGCTGTACGGACTCACGTCGCCGTCGGCGTTGCGCAGCGCGTGCAGCGGGTTCACGCCGACGAACGCCGCCCCCACGTCGCGCGCCAGCCGCGCCAGCGCGCGCAGGTCGGTCAGGTCGCCGACGCCCCAGTTCCGCGCGCTGCGCACCGCGTACAGGTTCGCGATCAGCCCCGACACGCGCTCGCCGCCGAGCACCTGCTCGGGCGCGGCGCAGCGGGGCGGCACGACGATCAGCCGCTGCGCCGACTCGCGCGTCCCCGACGGGTCGCGCAGCGCGAGGCGCAGGTCGTGGTAGCCGAGCGGCGGGACCAGCTCCGGCGGGACGACGTGCAGGACGCCGGCGCCGTCGGCACGCCCGCGCCCCTCGGCGACGAGCCGCTCGTCGCCCTCCCCCTCGCCGCGCCACCACAGCGCGTACTCGACCTCCGCGTCGGCCGCCGCGCGCGCCTGCACCGTGAGCGGCGTCCCCGGGCCGGGCGACACCGCCACGCAGCTCGGCGCCAGCGCGCGCCCGGCCTGCTCGGCCTGCAGCGCGTCGAGCGCCTCGCGCGCGCCCTCCTCGTCGGTCGGCGCGTCGAGCGCGGCCAGCAGCCGGTCGCGCGTGGCGTCGCCGAGCCGGTGCAGCCGCCCGGCGACGTCGTGGTACTCCGGCAGCACCCCCAGCGCGGCGGCGAGCGCCGCGCGCGCGCCGTCGCTCACGCCTCCTCCGCCGGCGTCAGCACCAGCGCCGCGAGCGGCGGCAGCGACAGCTCGACGCTCTGCGCGTGGCCGTGGTACGGGACCGGCTCGGCCTCGAGCAGCTCGGGCTGCTCCCACCCGCTCCCCCAGTACGCCGCGTCGTCGGTGGACAGGGCGAGCCGGTACGCGCCGCGCCTCGGCACGCCCACGCGGTACCGCTGCCGCGGGATCGGCTGGAAGTTGAGCACCGCGACGACGTGGTCGGCGCCGTCGCGCCGGACGTACGAGATCACCGAGTTGTCGCGGTCGGCCACGTCCACCCACTGGAAGCCGTGCGGGTCGTGGTCGTGGCACCAGAGCGCCGGGTGCGCCCGGTACAGCGCGCCCAGCGACTCCATGAGGCGCGTCACCCCCGAGTGCGCGGGCGACTCCGCCAGGTGCCAGTCGAGCGAGCGGTCGTGGTTCCACTCGCCCCACGGCGCCATCTCGGTCCCCATGAACACGAGCTTCTTGCCGGGGCGCGTCCACTGGTACGCGAGCAGCAGCCGGAGGTTGGCGAACTTGCGCCACGCGTCGCCGGGCATCTTGTCGAGCAGCGACTTCTTGAGGTGCACCACCTCGTCGTGCGACAGCGGCATGATGAAGCGCTCGCTGTACTCGTACATCATGGCGAACGTCAGCTGGTCGTGGTGCCACGGCCGGTACAGCGGGTCCTTCGCCATGTACTCCAGGGTGTCGTGCATCCACCCCATGTTCCACTTGAACGTGAACCCGAGCCCCCCCTCCGCGGCCGGCTTCGTGACGCCCGGCCACGCCGTCGACTCCTCGGCGACGGTGAAGCAGCCGGGGTAGTCGGTGCGCACCACCTCGTTCACGCTGCGCAGGAACTCGATCGCGTCGAGGTTCTCGCGCCCGCCGTACCGGTTGCGGAGCCACTGCCCCGGCGCCCGCGAGTAGTCGAGATAGAGCATCGACGCCACCGCGTCGACGCGCAGCCCGTCGACGTGGAACTCGTCGAGCCAGAACAGCGCGTTGGCGAGGAGGAAGTTGCGGACCTCGTGGCGCCCGTAGTTGAAGATCAGCGTCCCCCAGTCGGGGTGCTCGCCCAGGCGCGGGTCCTCGTGCTCGTACAGCGCGGTGCCGTCGAAGCGGCGCAGCGCGTAGTCGTCCTTCGGGAAGTGCGCCGGCACCCAGTCGAGGATCACGCCGATCCCGCGCTGGTGCAGCGTGTCCACGAGGTAGCGGAAGTCGTCCGGCGAGCCGTAGCGCGACGTCGGCGCGAAGAAGCCCGTGACCTGGTAGCCCCACGAGCCGTAGAAGGGGTGCTCGCCGATCGGGAGCAGCTCGACGTGCGTGAAGCCGAGCCGCGCGACGTGGTCGGCCAGGCGCGGCGCCAGCTCGCGGTAGGTGAACGGCCGCTCCGGGTCGGCCGGGTCGCGCGCCCACGAGCCCAGGTGCACCTCGTAGATCGCCATCGGCTCGCGCGCCGGCTCGCGCCGCGGCCGCTCGTCCATCCACTCGCCGTCGCCCCACGCGTACGGCTCGCCCCCCTGGACGATCGACGCCGTCTGCGGCGCCTGCTGCATCTTGGCCGCGAACGGGTCGGTCTTGAGGCGCAGCATCCCCTCGCGCGTGCGGATCTCGTACTTGTAGCACGCGTTGTGGTCGATCTCCGGGATGAACAGCTCCCACACCCCGCTGCCGCCCAGGCGGCGCATGGGGAAGAGGCGCCCGTCCCACCCGCTGAAGTCGCCGACGACGCTGACGCGCCGCGCGTTGGGCGCCCAGACGGCGAACGACGTCCCGCGCACCCCGTCGACGGTGCGGACGTGCGCGCCGAGCTTCTCCCACAACCGGCGGTGCGTCCCCTCGCCGAACAGGTGCAGGTCCACCTCGCCGAGCGTCGGCAGGAAGCGGTACGGGTCGTCGCGCTCCCACACCGCCCCGCTCGCGAAGCGGAAGCGCAGGCGGTAGCGGAACGGCAGCGTCTCGCCGGCCAGGAACAGGCCGAACAGCCCCGGCCCGTCGGGCTCCATCGGGAGCGCCGCCCCGCCGCCGGCCGGCACGACCTCGCAGGCGACGGCGTCGGGGTGCCACGCGCGGACGATCAGCCCCGCGATGTCGTCGACGCGGCCCGGGTGCACGCCGAGCAGCCCGTGCGGGTCGGTGACGTCGCCCCCGAGCAGCCGCGCCGCCTCGAGCGCCGGGGCCGGGGGCGGCGGCAGCGTGACCGGCGCGGAGGGCGCGTCGGCGAGCACCGCGCCCGCCGCGGGGGCGCCTTCGCCGTCGGCTCCGCCGGAAGTCGGAGGCCAAGCGGTCTTAGGAAGACAAATCGTGGTCTCAACTCCTTG
>NZ_JARGEK010000039.1 GCF_029211165.1 Roseisolibacter sp. H3M3-2 | reverse complement strand
GGCTACTTCCGCCACTGCGGCTACGGCCGCTACGCCGCGCCGTGATCTGCTCTAGGCCTTCAACACGACCTTCTCGCAGCCGTCCTTCTTGTTGACGAACATGTCGTACCCCTTCGGCGCGTCGGCCAGCGGGAGGACGTGGCTGATGACCATCGTCGGGTCGATCTCCCCGCGCTCGATGCGGCCGAGCAGGGGCTTCATGTAGCGCGGCACGTGCGTCTGCCCGGTCTTGATCGTGATCGCGCGGTTCATCAGGGCGCCCAGCGGGAACTTGTCCACCATGCCGCCATAGACGCCGATGATCGAGACCGTGCCGCCGCTGCGGCACGCCAGGATCGCCTCGCGGACCGCGATCGGTCGGTCGACCTCGAGCTTGAGCGCCTGCTTCGTGCGGTCGTAGGCGTAGGCCAGCCCCGGCGCGTGCGCCTCCATCCCCACCGCGTCGATGCACTTGTCGGGGCCGCGGCCGCCGGTCAGCTCCTTCAGCGCGTCGACGACGGTGGTGCCGTCGAGCTGCTCGTAGTTGATCACGTCGGTCGCGCCGGCCCGCGACGTGGCCCGCTGCAGCCGGTAGTCGAAGCGGTCGATCGCGATCACGCGCTCGGCGCCCAGCAGCTTCGCGCTGGCCATCGCGAACAGCCCCACCGGCCCCGCCCCCCACACCGCGACCACGTCGCCCGGCTGGATGTCGCACATCTCCGCCGCCATGTAGCCGGTGGGCAGGATGTCCGACAGGAAGAGCACCTGCTCGTCCGTGAAGCCGTTCTCGATCTTGAGCGGCCCCACGTCGGCGTACGGCACGCGCGCGTACTGCGCCTGCCCGCCCGCGAACCCGCCCGTCAGCCGCGAGTAGCCGAAGAAGCCGCACAGCGGGTGGCCGACGAGGGCCTCGGAGACCTGCGGGATCGGGTTCGAGTTCTCGCAGCACGAGTACGCCTCGGCGCGGCAGGCGTTGCACACCCCGCAGGAGATCGTGAAGGGGACGACGACGCGGTCGCCGACCCGGAGGTTCTTCACCGCGCGCCCCACCTCGACCACCTCGCCCATGAACTCGTGGCCGAGGATGTCCCCCTTCTCCATCGTCGGCATGAAGCCGTTGTAGAGGTGGAGGTCCGACCCGCAGATGGCGGTGCTCGTGATCTTCACGATGCAGTCGCGCTGGTTGAGGATCTGGGGATCGGGGACGTCGCGGACCTCGACGTGCTGCGTGCCCATCCAGCAGTTCGCCTTCATGTCATCCTCCTGTGGTTGGGCGGGTCAGGCGCGCGGCATCGCGCTGGACGGGCGGGGCTCGCCGGGCGGCGTGCTCGAGGCGCGGTCCAGGTTGCTCGACGTCGTGGCCGCCGCGTCGGCCGACCGCTCGGCGAGGATCGTGTCCTCGCGGTCGTACAGCTGGGGCGCCGGTCCCTCGGGCGGGTGGGCCGGATGCAGCCCGCTGGCGATCGACGCCTCCGAGTAGAGGACCTCCCCGACCTCCAGCACCTGCTTGAAGCGGCGCAGGTCGCCGTCCACCTGCTGGCCCGGCTCGTCGCCGAACAGCTTCGCGACGAGGGCGCCCAGCTTGCCCGCGGGCGGGTCGTAGCGCAGGTCCACGTGGATCTCGGTGCCGCGCCCGCCCGCCGCCGGGACGAACCGCACCACCCCCGCGTTGGGCACGTCGGCGCCGTCGACCGAGCGCCACGCGATCCGCTCGTTCGGCCGGTCCTCCGTGGTCTCCGCGTCCCACTCGACGCTCGTCCCGGCCGGGGCGTTCGCCTTCCAGTGCGACCGCCCGCCGCCGGTCACCTGCACCGACTCGAGGTGCTTCATGAAGCGCGGCAGGTTCTCGAGGTTCCGCCAGAAGGCGTAGACCTCGTCGGCCGGCCGGTTCACGGTGACGCTCTTCCTCACGCGCATGCCGTGGTGCTGCTTCGCGTCGGCTGCCGTCGTCATCGGTTCTCTCCGTGTCGTGGTGAGGCGCCGGGCGCAGTACACGTCGAGCGCGGTGATCCCGAGCAGCGCGGCCAGCGTGGTCGCCGCCCGGGGACGGTCGCTGTCGTCCGAGGTCATCGCGTCGCCGACCAGCGCGAGGTCCATCGCGTCGCCGGCGACCCGCGCCCAGGCCCACTCCGCGGGCCGGGGCCGCGTCAGGAGGCCCACGCCGGCCGCGATCTCGCGCACGCCGATCGCGCGCATCGTCGCCGTGCTCTTTCGGTCGGGGGCGACGCCGACCATCCGGTTCATGCGCCGCGGGGCCGCCAGCTGCGCGACGCCCAGCCCGATGCTGAACCACCCGAGCGCCCTCGCGAGCCCCTCGCCGTCGTCGTGTCGCGCTGCCATCGGTCCCTCCGGAGTGGGTGCCGCCTCGTTCACCGCCCTCGCCACGCCTGCCGCGCCACGTAGCCGACCGTCGCCGCCGCGACGCCGCCGGCGAGGAAGCGCTGCCACGATCCGTCGCCCGACACCGCCCGCGTCGCGTGGCCCGAGCGGCCGGCGCGCCGGGCGAAGTGCTCGACGATCGCCTTGTCGAAGGCGTGCAGGTCCTGCGGGCCGCGGCTGGACACCCAGTTGCCGTCGCGCACGACCTCGGAGTCGACCCACACGCCGCCCGCGTTGCGCACGTCGTCCTTGATGCCCGGCCACGACGTGAGGCGCCGCCCGCGGACGAGCCCCGCCGACACGAGCACCCACGGGCCGTGGCAGATCGTCGAGATCGGCTTGCCGTCGGCCTCTAACGCCTGCACGAACTCGAGCGCGTGCTCGCTCTGTCGCACGAAGTCCGGGTTGATGAACCCGCCGGGGATGTGGAGGCCGTCGTAGCGCTCGGGGTCTGCGGTGACGACCGTCCGATCGACGCGGAGCTTCTTCCCCGGGTAGAGCAGGTTCATCGCCCGGATCGACCCCGGGCGGAGCGACACGATCTCGATCTCCGCGCCGTGCCGCTCGAGCGCCCTGACCGGCCGCGTCACCTCGACCTGCTCGACGCCGTCCGCCGCCAGCACGGCGATGCGCACCCCGTCGAGCTCCTGGCTGTCGAACATCTCGTAGCCCTCCTGCGAGTCCTGAGGCGGCGTCGTCTGCGTCGGCGGCGGGGCGTCGCGCGACGGCGGCACACCGCGGCGCCGCCCGGACCCGGGAGCCTATGCGCCCCCCCCTGCGCGCGCTGCCGGGCGACCGCGAGGCGCGTGGTTCGCGGTTGCCCGACAGGCCGGTGGCGCGCGACGTGCCGCACGCCAGCGTTGCAATGGTTGGGATACCATCGTGGAACCACAGCCCCGCCGATCGCCGCGGAGACCGCCGTCGTGCACCACGCCGAGACCGCCGGGAGCGCACGTAGCCCGGGCGAGCACGAGAGCACGGACGGCCGCGCGGGCGGGGACGCGGCGGCCGTGCCGCACCACGATCCGCTCGACAGCATCAGGGAGGCCTGCCAGATCTTCTCGCCGGACTGGCGCGTGCTCTACCTCAACCGGGCCGCGCGACGCGTGTACGCGGATGCGGGGACGGATCCGGAGCGGATGATCGGCGGGGACTTCTGGGACGAGCCGTGCCCGGAGCGCCGCGACCGCGCCGCCGCGGGGCAGATGCGGCGGGCGATGGCCGAGCGCGTCCCGGTCGACTTCGAGCACCACTGGGCGTCGCGCGACCGCTGGTACGCCTTCCGGCTCGACCCCCTGCCCGACGGGGGCCTGGCCTGCTTCTTCCGCGACGTCACCGCCCAGAAGCGGTCGGAGGAGTCCCAGCGGCGCCTGCAGCGCGAGCGCGACGCCGCTCTCGCGCGGCTGCGGCTGCAGTTCGAGCGCGTGCCGCTCGCGTGCATCGTGTTCGACGCGGAGCACCGCATCGTCGACTGGAACCCGGCGGCGGAGGCGATCTTCGGCCACCGGCGCGAGGAGGCCCTCGGCCAGGACGGGCCCACGCTCCTGCTCCCGGGCGGCGCGCGCCCGCCGCTCGACGGGATCCTGCACCGCCTCGCGGCCGGCGACATGGCGGCGCACTCGGTGAACGAGAACGTCACGCGCGACGGCGGGATCATCGTCTGCGAGTGGCACAACACGCCGCTCCGCGGCGCCGACGGGGAAGTCGTCGCGCTGCTGTCGATGGTACAGGACATCACCGAGCGCGTGCGCTCGGACGAGGCGCTGCGGGCGAGCGAGCGGACACTCGCCGCGGAGCTGGCGGCGATGGCACGCCGCCAGGAGGTGAGCACGCGCCTCGTCGGCGCCGAGGGCGGGACGCCGCTGCTCGAGGAGATCGTCGACGCCGCGATCACCATCACGGGCGCCGAGCGCGGCGTCATCCAACTCCTCGACCCCGACGGCGTCGGGCTCACGCTCGTCGCGAGCCGCGGCTTCGACGCGGCCTTCCGGGAGCGCTTCCGGCACCTGCGCGGCGTGCGCACCGCCTCGACGGAGGCCGCGCGGACCGGCGAGCGCGTGGTGGTGGAGGACGTCGCGCGCGCGGCGGGCGTGCGCGCCGTGCAGTCGACGCCGCTGATCACGCGCTCCGGGCGCCTCGTCGGCGTGCTCTCGACGCACTACCGCGAGCGCGGCCGCCCGGCGGAGCGCCACCTCCGCGTCGTCGACCTTCTGGCCCGCCAGGCCGCGGACTGGATCGAGCGCACGCAGGCCGAGGAGGCCGTCCGCGAGAGCGAGGAGCGCTACCGCGCCCTCGTCTCCCAGGTGCGCGACTACGCCATCTTCTCCACGGACGCGCGCGGCGTGATCACGACGTGGAACGAGGGCTGCCAGCACGTGCTCGGCTACGCGCGCGACGAGTTCGTGGGCCTCGACCTGGCCGCGCTGTTCACGCCGGAGGACCGCGCCGACGGGGTGCCGCGTCGGTACCGACGGCGGATCGCCGGCGGGCATGCCGTCCAGGACGAGCGCTGGATGGTCGCCGGCGGCGGGCGACGCTTCTTCGCGATGGGGGTCGCGACGGCGCTGCGCGACGCCGCCGGGCGTTCGCTCGGCGCCAGCGTCGTGCTGCGCGACGTGACGCGGATGAAGCTCGCGCGGGACGCGCTCGCGGACCGCGGCGACCGCCTCGAGCGGCTGGTGAGCGAGCGCACCGACGCGCTGGACCGGGCGAACGAGCGGCTGCGCGCCTCGGAGCGCATGGCGTCGCTCGGCACGCTCGCCGCGGGGCTCGGGCACGACCTCGGCAACCTGCTGCTCCCGCTGGAGGCGCGGCTGCAGCTGCTGGAGCGGGCGGCGCTGCCGGCCGAGCTGCGCGAGCACGTCGTCGGCATCGCGAGCTGCGTGGCGTACCTCCAGCGGCTCTCGGGCGGTCTGCGGCTCCTCGCCGCCGACCCCGCCGACACGCGCCTCGCCGAGCCGACGGAGCTCGGGACGTGGTGGGCGGACGTCGGCCGGCTCCTGCAGAACGTGCTGCCCCGCGGCGTCGCGTTCGAGAGTCGCATGCCGGCCACCGAGAGCTGGGTGGCGATGGGCCGCACCGGCCTGACGCAGGCGGTGTTCAACGTGGTGCAGAACGCGGCGGACGCGCTGCGCGGGCGGGCGGCCGGCCGGGTCGGCGTCCACGTGGAGCCCGGGCCCCGCCCGTCGACGGTCGCGATCGACGTCACCGACGACGGGCCGGGGATGACGGCCGACGTCCTCCGCCGGTGTACCGAGCCGTACTTCAGCACGAAGCCGCGGGGGGACTCCACCGGCCTCGGGCTGGCGCTCGTGCGCGGGCTGGCGACGGCTGCCGGCGGCGAGCTGACGATCGCGTCGACCCCCGGCGCGGGCACCGCGGTGCGGCTCGTGCTGCCCGGCGCGATCCTGCCCGAGCGCCGGGCGCCCTGAGGGCGCTACGCGCCGAGCGCTACGCGCCGAGGATCTCCGCCTCGATCGCGAACCGCACGTACTCGGTGCGGTGCTGCAGCCCGAGCTTGTCGTGGATGCGGTGCTTGTAGGCGTCCACGGTCTTGGTGCTCACGCCGAGCTGGCGCGCGATCTCGGCGCCGCTGTACCCCTCGGCGACGAGGCGGAGCACCGTCGCCTCGCGGTCGCTCAGCGTCCGGAACCGCTCGTGCGCCGTCACGGCCGTGCCGTGCGGCGACACCGCGGCCGCCAGCAGCCGGGCGACCGCGGGCCGCACGTACACCTCCCCCGCGGCGACCACGCGGATGGCCTCGACCAGCTCGCGCGACGCCGCCGCCTTGGTGAGGTAGCCGCGCGCCCCGCCCGCGAGCAGCGGCACGAGCCGCGTCTGCTCGGGGTACATCGTGAGGATGAGGACGTGCGCCTCCGGCACCTGGCGCCGCAGCTCCGCGAGCGCCGACTCGCCGTCCCCGCCCGGCATGTCGAGGTCGAGGACGACCACGTCCGGCACCACGCGACGCGCGAGCTCCAGCGCCGCGTCGCGGCACTCCGCCTCCCCGACGACGACGATGTCTGGGGCCGCCTGGAGCAGCACGCGCACGCCCTCGCGGATCAACGTGTGATCGTCGACGAGGATGACGCGGATGGTCTCGTCCCGGACGGGGACGCCGCGGACCGCGTACGATCGCGCCGCGAGAGCCGCCCCCAGCTGCGCCAGGACGTGCGCGGGGCCGCCGTCGGCGTCCCGTCCATGCGTGGTCATGACAGCGCCACTCCGAGTCTCACGCCCCGTCCGGACCGGCCGGTACTCGACCGGGGTCCGGGCTTCCGTCGACGGAAGTATCGACGACGGGCGGCGACGTCGCTACCGGGAAACCGCGAAGCCGCGGTCCGTGCCGGGCAACTCGGAGCCACCGGTTCCCGGATCCCCGGCAACGATCGCGACGCCCGCGCGCTAGAGTGCCCGGCGATCGTCACGACGGACGGACGCCAGGAGGATGCGCGATGCGCCAGACGAGCGACGAACGACGACGGGCGGCTCGCCAGACGGCCGACGGCCACCAGGCGGCGGAGCGGCCGCCGGGCGCTGAGGAAGCCGGCCCGTCGGCAAGCGCGACGGGGAGCGCCGCCGTGTCGGAGATCGACGCGGAGATCCGTCGCCGGGCGTTCGATCGCTACGCGGCGCGGGGCGACGGCCCCGGCAGCGACGTCGAGGACTGGTGCGCCGCCGAGCGCGAGGTGCATGCCGAGCGCGGGACGCCGCGGAGCGGGTCCGCGTGACGGCCCCCCTGGAACAGGCGCTCGGCGTCGGCATCCTGCTGTTATTCCTGCTCGACGTATTCCTGACCGTGCTCTACGCCCGGATCGGGACCGGCCTCGTCAGCCCGTGGATCGCGCGGCTCGTCTGGCGCGCGATGCGCGGTGTCGCGGCGCCGTTCGGCCGCCGACGTGGCGCGGTGCTGGCGTTCTGCGGGCCGATCATCCTGGTCGCGTTCGTCGTCGTCTGGACGCTGGGGCTGACGCTCGGCGCCGCGCTCCTCATCCATCCCGCGCTCGGCAGCGGCGTCCGCGTCTCCGAGGGTCCGACGCCGACGGACTTCGTGGCCGCCCTCTACGCCGGCGGGACCAGCCTGGCGATCACCGGGTCGAGCGAGTTCTCGCCGCAGACGAGCGGGTGGCGGCTCGTCTACCTGTTCCTCTCGCTCGTCGGTACGGCGGTGGTGTCGCTGACGCTGACGTACCTCATGCAGGTCTACGGCGCGCTGCAGCGGCGCAACGCGCTCGGGCTGCAGCTCCACGCGCAGTCCGGCGAGACGGCCGACGCCGCCGAGCTGCTGGCGCGGCTCGGCCCCGACGGGCAGTTCAGCGGCGGGTACAACAACCTGTCGGAGGTGGCCACGCAGCTCACCCAGGTGAAGGAGGCGCACCATCACTACCCGGTGCTCTTCTACTTCCGCTTCCAGGAGCCGTTCTACGAGGTGTCGCGCATCACCCTGCTCGCGCTGGACACGGCGACGCTCACCGGGAGCGCGCTGAGCGACGACGAGTACGGGTGGCTCCGGCGGTCCGCCGCCGTGGCCCAGCTCCGGCGCGTGTCGCTGCTGCTCCTCACGTCGCTCGAGGAGAACTTCGTGACGCACGACTCGCCGGGCGACGCGGTGCAGCCCGACGAACGCACGCAGGCGCGGTGGCGTCGTCGACATGCGGACGCGGTGGATCGGCTCCGCCAGGCGGGGATCGCGACGGTCGCCGACGAGCGTGAGGGTGCGGCGTCGTACGTGGCGCTCCGCACGGAGTGGGACGGGCACGTCGCGGCGCTCGCGCCGGCCATGCTGTACGACATGGAGGAGATCGACCCCGCCGGGTCCCGCGCCGGCGCCGCCGAGCGGCGGCCCGACTCGCCGGCACTTCGTCACCCGCCGGGGGAGCGCGTCGGCCGGTAGGCCAGACGGCCGGGGCGCCCGCGAACGTGCCGGCGCGGGCGCTCGCGCGGGTCGGGACGCGGGCCAGTGACCCCGCCGCCGGGTCGGCGCCGACGACGCCTCAGGCGCGCGGCAGCGTGAGCCTGAACGTGCTCCCCACGCCCGAGGTGCTCTCGGCGGTGAGGTCGCCGCCCATGCCGCGCGCGAGGTCGCGGCTGATGGCCAGCCCCAGCCCCACGCCCTCCTGCGTGCGCGTGAGGCGCTGGTCGGCCTGCACGAACGGCTCGAACACGCGCTCGAGCTGCTCCGGGGCGATCCCCACGCCGGTGTCGCGCACGTGCAGGTGCACCAGCGGGAGCTCGCCCCCCGCCCCGTCCTCCACCGTGCACGCCACCTCGATGCGCCCCGGGACGCCGTCGCGCGGCTGCGTGAACTTGATCGCGTTGCCCAGCAGGTTGAGCAGGATCTGCTGCACCTTCTCGCGGTCGGCGCGCACGCACAGCTCGGGCGCCGCCCCGGACCACGCGTAGCCCAGCCCCTTCGCCCGCAGCTGCGGCGCGACCAGCGTCTCCGCCTCGGCCACCGCCTCGCCCACCGGGACGTCGACGATCCGGTACGTGAGCACCCCGGCCTCGACGCGCGAGTAGTCGAGCACTCCGGCGATGAGCCCGAGCAGGTGCCGCTGGCTCTGCTGGATGCGCGCGAGTGCCGAGCGCTGCGCCTCGGTGACCGGGCCGTGGATCCCGAGCTCGATCAGCTCCGCGTAGCCCCCGATCGCGTTGAGCGGGGTGCGCAGCTCGTGGCTCATGACGGCCAGGAACTCGCTCTTCGCGCGGTTCGCCGCCTCCGCCTCGGCCTGCGCCGCCTCCGCGCGCCGCACCGCGGCCTCGCGCGCCGCCTCGGCCTGCCGGCGGTCGTCGATGTCCACGGAAGCGCCGAACCAGCGCGTGACCTCGCCCGTCGCCGGGTCCCGGAACGGCTCGGCACGAACCAGGAACCACCGGTAGGCGCCCGCCGCCGAGCGGATGCGGTGCTCGACCTCGAACACCCCGCCGGTCCGCCGCGCGGCCTCGAACCGCTCCATCGTCACCGCCGCGTCGTCGGGGTGCACGAAGTCCGCCGCGACCTGTGCGGCCGTCCCCGCCCGGTAGGCCGCCCCCGTGTAGTCCGTCCACTGCCGGTTGAAGAACTCGTTCTGCCCCTGGCTGTCGGTGGTCCAGATGATCTGCGGGACGGCGTCGGCCATGAGCCGGAACCGCGCCTCGCTCTCGCGCAGCGCCGCCTCGGCCGCCTTGCGGTCCTCGACGTCGCGGAAGTAGCACGCGAGGCCGCCGCCCACCGCGTCCGGGTAGAGGCTCACGTCGATCCAGCGGCCCACGATGGGCGAGACGGTCTCGAAGTGCGCGGGTCGGCGCTCGCGCATCACCGCGAGGTGCCGCTCATACGCCTCGCTGCCGACCGCCTGCGGGAACTCGCTCCAGTAGTGGCGGCCGAGCAGGGTCTCGCGCGGCCGGCCCCAGAGCGCCTCGGCCTGGCGGTTGACGTAGGTGAACCGGAACTCGGCGTCGACGGCCTAGAACGCGTCGCCGATGCTCTCGAGCGTGGCCGTGACGCGCGCGCGCGCCGTCTCGCTCTCGGCCAGCAGCCGCTCGCGCTCCGCGGCGGCGGCCCGGAGCTCCGCGTTCATCCGCTCGAGCGCGCGTTCCCGCTCGCCGCGCGACTGGACGTGGCGCGTGGTCTCGAACACGGTCGCGAGGATCCCCGCCGGCCGGTGCGCCTCGTCGGGGATCGCGCTGTAGGAGAAGGTGAAGTACGCCTCCTCCGACACCCCGGGCTCGCCCCGGCGCTCGGGCGTGAAGAGCTGGTCCTCGAGGAAGATCGACTCGCCCGTGTCGAGCACGCCCTGGTACATCGGCCCGATCGTCTCCCACAGCTCGGGCCAGCAGTCGCGCGCCCGCTGGCCGAGACCGGCCGGGTGCGTGGCCTGCAGCACCGAGCGGAAGGCGTCGTTGTAGAGCTGCACGAGCTCGGGCCCCCACATCACGAGCATGGGGAAGCCGGACGCCAGGCAGAGCGCCACCGCCGTGCGCAGGCTCTGCGGCCAGCCGCGGACCGGCCCGAGTGGGGTCGCCGCCCAGTCGAGCGCGCGGCAGCGCGCCCGCAGCTCGCCGGGCCCGGCGAAGAGCTGCACCGCGTCCTCCGCCGTCTCGTCCGAGCGTCGCCCGGTCGCCACCTCGCCCGCGCTCATGCCGCCTCCCTTCCTGCCGCCCCGCCCGACACGCGCCGGGCATGCCCCGGTCCGCGCGGACCGCGCAATCTCGCCGGCGGCGCCGACGAGGGGCAGCCCCGCGCGCGACCAGCGGCTCCCGCACGTTCGCGCGCGCTCGCACGATGCGGCGCATCGCGTCGGCCCGCCTTCCGCGGCGCGCCCGGGCCGGACGTGGCGCCCGCGCGCCGACCGGCTGCCGTTCCCTGGCCTCGCTCGCCGGCGTGCGCCATATTCGCGCGCCCCGAGCACGCCGCCGGCCGCGGCCAAGGTGCCGCGCGGCCGCGCCCGACCGTCCCCCACCACGCGCGCCGAGCCATGTCCACGCGAACCGAGGTCGCGCCGCCAGCGGCGGCACTCACGCCCGACGGCGCCGGGCCGCGCGAGGCCCCGCTGCGCATGAGCGCGGAGGAGTTCCGCCGCCTGGGGCACCAGCTGGTCGACGCGGCGGCGGCGTTCCTGAGCGGCGTGCCGGACGGCCCCGTCACGCGCGACGAGTCGCCCGCCGAGCTGCGGGCGCTGCTGGGCGGCGACGCCGCGCTGCCGGCCGACGGCGCGGACGCGGCGGCGCTGCTCGCCGAGACGGCGCGGCTGCTCTTCGGGCACTCGCTGCTCAACGGGCACCCGCGCTTCTTCGGCTACATCACGTCGTCCCCCGCGCCGATCGGCATGCTCGGCGACCTGCTCGCGGCCGTCGTGAACCCGAACGTCGGCTCCTGGCGCCTGGGGCCGATCGCCACCGAGATCGAGGCGCAGACGGTGCGCTGGATCGCCGAGCTGCTCGGGTACCCCGCGGACGGGGGCGGGCTGCTCGTGAGCGGCGGCAACATGGCCAACATGGTGGGGCTCTTCGCCGCCCGCGCCGCCGCGGCCGACTGGGACGTGCGCGCCGCCGGCGTCGCGGCGCCGGGCGCGCGGCGGCTGCGCGTGTACGCCTCCGCGGAGGCGCACACCTGGCTGCAGAAGGCGACCGACCTGGCGGGGCTCGGCACCGACGCCGTGCGGTGGCTCCCGACCGACGACCAGCTCCGCCTCGACGTCGGCGCGCTGCGCGCGGCGGTCGCCGCCGACCGCGCGGCGGGCGACCTGCCGATGCTGGCGGTGGGGAGCGCGGGCACCGTCGCCACGGGCGCCGTCGACCCGCTCCCCGAGATCGCGCAGGTGTGCCGGGAGGAGGGGCTCTGGTTCCACGTGGACGGCGCGTACGGCGCCTTCGCCGCCGCCGCGCCCGACGCGCCGCCCGCGCTGGCGGGGCTCGCGCTCGCCGACTCGGTGGCGGTGGACCCGCACAAGTGGCTGTACGCGCCGCTGGAGGCCGGGTGCGTGCTCGTGCGCGACCCCGCACGGCTGCGCGACGCCTTCGCCTACCACCCGCCGTACTACCACTTCGGCCAGGAGGCGACCAACTACGTCGACTACGGGCCCCAGAACTCGCGCGGCTTCCGCGCGCTCAAGGTCTGGCTCGCGCTGCGCCAGGTCGGCCGGAACGGCTACGCGCGCATGATCGGCGACGACGTCGCGCTGAGCCGCCGGCTGCACGCGCGCGTGGCCGCGCACCCGGACCTGGAGCCGGGCACGCAGTCGCTGAGCATCACGACGTTCCGCTACGTGCCCGCCGACCTGCGCGCGGGCGTGGGGACGCCCGAGGGCGAGGCGTACCTCGACGCGCTCAACCGCGCGCTCCTCGAGCGCCTGCAGACCGCGGGCGAGGCGTTCGTCTCCAACGCCGTCGTCCGCGGCCGGTACCTGCTGCGGGCGTGCATCGTGAACTTCCACACCGCCCCCGCCGACGTCGACGCGCTCCCCGACATCGTGGCGCGCACGGGGCGCGACGTGCGGGCGGCGCTCGACGCGGCCGGCGGGCGAGGCGGGCCGTGAGCGCGCGCGGCGTGCGTCGTCAGGACTGGTCCCGCAGCGCCTCCGTCGGCTGGATGCCGAGCGCCCGTCGCGTCGGGACGACGCACGCGAGCAGGCACACCCCCAGCATGAACGCCGCGTAGACCACGAGCAGCGCGACCTGCCCCGGCGAGAGCGCGATCGGCGCGTTCCGGAACTCCGTGCGGGACAGGACGTCCGCGCCGAGGTAGATGAGGGCGGCGCCCACCGCGATGCCGATGCCGACCTGCGTCAGCGGCCGCCGGAAGACCGCGGCGATGACGGTGCGCCGGTTCGCGCCGAGCGCGACGCGGACGCCGATCTCGCGCGTGCGCCGCGCGACGGTGAAGGAGAGCACGGCGTAGATGCCCGACAGCGAGAGCAGCAGGGCGACGCCCGTCATCACCAGCGTCGCACGCATGAACATCTCCCAGGTCCACACCAGGTCGTCCGCGACCCGGTCCATGCGCTGGAACTCCGAGAGCTCGAGCGTCGGGTCCAGCGCGCCGGCGATCGCGCGGACGCGCGACGCGAACGCCATCGGGTCGCCCCGCGTGTGGACCAGCATGTGGGGTGTGAAGGCGCTCCCGGCCGCGGCCGGCAGGTAGAGCCCGATCCCGGGGTCGGGCTCCTCCGCCTCGTCCATCCCGAGATCCTTCACGAGCCCCACGATCTGATAGAACGGCAGCGAATCGACCTGCGCCCCCGCGATCGGCGTCGTGCCGAGGTTGATCCGCAGCTGCCGGCCGATCGGGTCGCGCCCGAGCAGCACCTGGTCGACGAACCCCTGGTCCACGATCGCCACTCGCGCGCCGGGGGCGAGGTCGGCGGGCTGGAATCCCCGCCCCGCGAGGATCGGCGCCCCGAGCACGTCGAAGTACGACGGGTCCACGCGCGCGATCTTCGTGTAGCGGTAGGCATCCCTCCCGAGCCGGACGCCCGCCGCGGCGATGGACGTCGAGTCGTCCAGGAATACCCGGTGGTCGCCGCGTTTCGTCCGCGGCAGCCGGTCCGCGAACGTGACGCCGACCACCCCGGGCTCGGCCGCGACGCGCTGCCGCAGCGCCTCGGCCAGCGTCCCGAACCGCGCGCGGTCGGCGGCGATCAGCGTGTCACCGTCCGCCCCCGCCTCGGGCACCGCCTCCCTGCGGAGCTGCACCGTCAGGTACCGGTCGGCCGCGAACCCGACGTCGTACGTCTGGATCCGGCGCAGCTCCCGCACCTCGAGCAGGGTGATCGCCGGGAAGGCGACGGTGACCGCGACCTGCGCGACGATCACCGCCGTCCACACGCCGCCGAACCGCGCGGTGCCGCCGCCGGCGGTGCCGCCGCGCAGGCGCGAGCCGAGGTCGCGCGTGATCTTGAGGCCGGGCATCACGCCGGTGATCGCGGCGGCGAGCACGGTCAGCGCGCACGCGTAGAGCACCGTCGCCGGCGAGAGGCGCGGGTCGATCCAGAAGGGGACGTTCCGGTAGGTCGCCTCCAGGAACGGCAGCCCCACCTGGCGCAGCGCGGCGCGTGCGGCCGCGAGCCCGACGGCGGCGGCCACCCCGCCGAGCACCAGCGCCTCGGCGAACAGCTGCGCCACGATCCGGCGCCGGCTCGCGCCGAGCGCGCTCCGCACGACGATCTCGCCCTCGCGCGTCGCCGCCCGCGCGAACATCAGCAGCGCCACGTTGCCGCAGACGAGCACGAGGAGCATCAGCACGAAGGCCTGGAGCAGCCCCATGATCCCGAGCGTCTCCGCCATCGACGACCCGCCGCCGAACAGCTGCGCGTACGGCATCACCTGGGGCCGCAGGTGCCGGTGCGTGTCCGGCAGCTCCGTGGCCGCGCGCTGGCCGAGCCGCGCGAGCTCGGCGCGCGCGTCGTCGAGCGTCGCGCCGGGGGCGAGCCGCCCGAACATGGTGATGCCCGGCCCGCGCCGCGGCGCGTCGTCGCGCGCGGTCGGACGGAAGGGCGTCCACGCGTCGTGCGCGAAGGGGAACCGGAAGCCGTCCGGCATCACGCCGACCACCGTCGCGTACGCGTCGCCGAGCTGCACGGTCCGTCCGACGATCGCCGAGTCGGCGCCGAATCGCGCCCGCCACGCGTCGTGGCCGAGCACCACCACCGGCGGCGCGCCGAGGTCCTCGTCCGCCGGCACGATGGCGCGGCCCAGCAGCGGCGGCGTCGCGGCGACGCGGAACCCGGACGCGGTGATGGCCGCGATCCGCACCGGGCGGGGCTCGCCGTCACTGCCCCGCAGGTTGCGCGCGACGTCCTGCCACGCGCCCAGGTCGGTCACCGACCGCATCGCCTGGCGCCAGGCGACGAGGTCGTGCAGCGCGCGCGACTCCGCGCGGTTCGCCTGCACGTCCCAGTTCCGCAGGTGCACGATGCGGTCGCCCTGCGGCAGCGGGAGCGTGGGACTGACGAACAGCATGACCATCTCGAAGAGGACGGCGCCGACCCAGATGGCGAACGCCATCGCCAGCCCGCCGACGATCGTCAGCCCGGGGTACTTCACGAGCATCCGGCCGCCGAGCCGGAGGTCGAGGGCGAGCCCGCCGAGTCGGTCGAGCCACGCGAGCCCGCGGCCGTCGCGCATGGCGTCCCGGTGGCGCTCGGCGAGGCCGAAGGCGACGACCGCGCGGCGCCGCGCCTCGGCGGGCGCGAGCCCCTCCGCGCGCGCCAGCCGCTCGGCCTCCATGTCGAGGTGGAAGCGGAACTCCTCGTCCATGCGCGCCTCCGCGGCGCGGCGGGCGAACAGCAGGCGCAGGCGCGCGCGCGCGGCGTGGATCCAACGCATGGGGCAGCGACTCCGGTGGACGCGGGGGCGGGCGGGTTCTGTCGACGTCTAGAGGAGTACGCGCCGGCGCGCGGAAGGATTCAGCGCGCTCAGGTCGTGCGCAGGACGGCCTCGAGGCCCGCGGCGAACCGGCGCCAGCTCTCCAGCTCCGCGCCCAGCGCGCGCCGCCCGGCGGCGGAGATCGCGTAGTAGCGCGCCCGCCGGTTGTTGTCCGTGGTGCCCCACGCGCTCGTGATCAGCCCCCCCTGCTCCAGCCGCTGCAGCGCCGGGTAGAGCGAGCCCTGGTTGACCTCCAGCGCCCCGTCGGAGATCTGCTGCACGCGCTGCGCGATCCCCCAGCCGTGCATCGGCTGCAGCGACAGCGTCTTGAGCACGAGCAGGTCGAGCGAGCCGCGCAGCGCGTCGCTCTGGGAGCGGAGGGTCACGGGCGGAGTGGGAGGGGTCCGGTCGCCATGCCGCGGAAGGTGCCGCCCGCTTCTGTAGACGTCAAGAGAACGGGACGCGGTCCTCCCGGGGGCGCACTGTCTCCCGTTCCGCCGACCCTCCGGTAGAGAACGTCTATCGCCCGATATACTCCGTCGATTTCCCTGATCGCGGTCCGCCGCCTACCATGCGGCGACGACGCACCGCACCGGCAGACCGTACCCGTCAGGAGACGACGATGGACGCGAAGGGCGACCCGAAGACGCAGCAGCAGCAAGGGGGCCAGTGCCCCGTGGCGCACGGCAACGCACAGGGCAACGCGGCCGGCCACGCCGACCCGCGCGGCAACGCCCCGAAGAACGGGAGCCGCGGCCACTCGAACCGCGAGTGGTGGCCGCAGAACCTCCGGCTGGAGGGGCTGAACCAGAACGCGCCGCGCTCGAACCCGCTGGGCGCGACCTTCGACTACGCCAGGGAGTTCGCGACGCTCGACCTCGACGCCGTCGTCGCGGACCTGCACGCGCTGATGACGGACTCGCAGGAGTGGTGGCCGGCCGACTTCGGGCACTACGGCGGGCTGTTCATCCGCCTCGCCTGGCACAGCGCGGGCACCTACCGCGTCACCGACGGGCGCGGCGGCGCCGGCCGCGGACAGCAGCGCTTCGCGCCGCTGAACAGCTGGCCCGACAACGCGAACCTCGACAAGGCGCGCCGCCTCCTCTGGCCCATCAAGCAGAAGTACGGCCGCAAGCTGTCGTGGGCCGACCTGTACGTCCTCGTCGGCAACGTCGCCCTCGAGTCGATGGGCTTCCGGACGTTCGGCTTCGCCGGCGGCCGCGCCGACACCTGGGAGCCCGAGGAGATCTTCTGGGGCCCCGAGGGGTCGTGGCTCGGCGACGAGCGCTACAGCGGCGAGCGCCAGCTGCACGAGTCGCTCGGCGCGGTGCAGATGGGGCTCATCTACGTGAACCCCGAGGGGCCGAACGGCAACCCGGACCCGCTGGCCGCAGCGCGCGACATCCGCGACACGTTCGCGCGCATGGCGATGAACGACGAGGAGACCGTCGCGCTCATCGCCGGCGGGCACACCTTCGGCAAGACGCACGGCGCGGGCGACCCGTCGTTCGTCGACCCGGAGCCGGAGGCGGCGCACATCGCCGACCAGGGGCTCGGCTGGCGCAACCGGTGGGGGACCGGCGTCGGCGCCGACGCGATCACCGGCGGCCCCGAGGTGATCTGGAGCCAGACGCCCACGCGCTGGAGCAACCGGTTCTTCGAGAACCTCTTCGCGCACGAGTGGGAGCTCACCACGAGCCCCGCGGGCGCGAAGCAGTGGCAGGCCAAAAACGCGCCGGCGGACATCCCCGACCCGTTCGACCCGGCGAAGAAGCGCGTCCCGACGATGCTGACGACGGACCTCGCGCTGCGCTTCGACCCGGCGTACGAGAAGATCTCGCGGCGGTTCCTCGAGAACCCCGACCAGTTCGCCGACGCGTTCGCGCGCGCGTGGTTCAAGCTCACGCACCGCGACATGGGCCCGAAGCCGCGCTACCTCGGCCCGCTCGTCCCCGCCGAGACGCTGATCTGGCAGGACCCCGTCCCCGCCGTCGACCACCCCCTGGTCGACGACGCCGACGTCGCGGCGCTCAAGGCCAAGATCCTGGGCTCGGGGCTGACGGTGCCGCAGCTGGTCGGCGCCGCGTGGGCGTCGGCGTCCACGTACCGCGACTCCGACAAGCGCGGCGGCGCCAACGGCGCGCGCGTCCGCCTGGCGCCGCAGAACGGCTGGGAGGTGAACGACCCGCCGCGGCTCGCCAAGGTCCTCGAGACGCTGGAGACGATCAAGGCGGAGTTCGACGCGTCGGCCGCCGGCGGGAAGAAGGTCTCGCTGGCCGACCTGATCGTGCTCGGCGGGTGCGCGGGGGTCGAGCGGGCGGCGCAGGCCGCCGGCGTCGCGATCACGGTGCCGTTCACGCCGGGGCGCACGGACGCGTCGCCGGAGTGGACCGACGCCGAGTCGTTCGCCCCGCTCGAGCCGCGCTCCGACGGCTTCCGCAACTACCGCCGCAAGGGCGCGCTCCACTTCATGGCGCCCGAGGAGGCGCTGGTCGACCGCGCGCAGCTGCTGGGACTCAGCGCGCCCGAGATGACGGTGCTGGTGGGCGGGCTGCGCGTGCTCGGCGCCAACGCCGCGAACTGCACGGACGGCGTGTTCACCGACCGCGTCGGCGCGCTGACCACGGACTTCTTCGTCAACCTGCTCGACATGCGCACCGAGTGGCAGGAGACGGAGTCGGAGAACCTGTTCCGCGGGCGCGACCGCGCGACGAAGGCGCCGCGCTGGACGGCGACGCGGGTCGACCTGATCTTCGGGTCGCACGCCGAGCTGCGCGCCCACGCCGAGGTGTACGCGTGCGCCGACGCGCACGAGAAGTTCGTCGGCGACTTCGTGACCGCGTGGACGAAGGTCATGAACGCCGACCGGTTCGACCTGCCGCGCGCCTGACGCGGCGGGGCGGTGCGCGGCCCGCCGCGCACCGCCCGCCCCCGGCCCGCGGGCCGTCAGATCGCGAGCGTCCGCACCTCGCGCTCGCCCACCACCACCAGCCCGCCGCCCCCGACGAGGAGGTCGACCACGTCGTCGCCGAGCAGCGGGTCGGCGTCGGGATAGCGCGCGTCGACGGCGACCGCGCCCCCCTGCACCGCCACGCGCTGCAGGCCGTCGTCCGTGAGCACGAACAGCCACGGGCCCGCCGCGGCCATCGCGCGCACCCCGGCGAGCCAGCCCCCGTCGCCCGACTCCGCCTCGGCGCTCGCCTCGACGGTCCCGTCGCGCCGCACCACCGCGAGGCGCGCGAGCTGCCGGCCGGCCTCGACGACCTCGGTGACGAGCCACGCGCGGTCGGCGGCGACGGCGCAGCGCTCGCGCACCACCTGGCCGCTCACGCGCGGCACCCGCACGCCGTCCCGGATCCCCCCGCGCGCGGCGTCGAACACGAAGGTCACCGCGACGCGGTCGGCGCGCGACACGCCCACCCCGAAGGTCGGGCCGAGCCAGAGTCGCGTCTGCCCGCGCAGGACGCTCCCGATCACCTGCGGGCCGACGGGCCCCTGTCGGTAGAGCAGCCCGCCGTCGATCCACGCCAGCCGCCCGCCCCCCACCGCGGCGGCGCCGTCCCCGCCGGCGCCCGCGGGGTCGACGCCGACGACCGGCGCGTCCTCCGCGCCCGCGGCCATCCCGTCGCGCCCGACCACCACGGTCGCGCCGCCCGCGATGAGCGCACGCAGTCGGCCGCCCGCGCGTGCGAGCGCGGCGGGGCGCGCGACCACGCGCCCGTCCTCCCGGCGCCACTCGCCGCGCTCCTCCACCACCCACGCCGGCCGGCCGTCCGCGCCGACCGCCACCGCCACCACGCGCGCCCCGACGCCCTGCGCCCGGACGAGCGTGCGCGCCGTGACGCTCCCGCGCACGACCACCGCGGCCGGCTGCGCGGCGGCCGGGACGCCGGCGCAGCGCGGACACCGCGAGCGCGCGTGCTCCAACCCGCACGCGCCGCAGCGCCGCCACCGCTCGGGCGCCAGCGTCGCCAGCGGGAACGGCCCGCGCCAGTCGTCGGCGAACACGCGCCGGAACGCCTCCAGCGCGTCGTCGCCGAGCGTCTCCAGCGGCCGCGCCGCCTTGGGGCGCCGCACCGCCGCGTGCAGCACCGAGAGCCGCCGCAGCGGACGGGCGGGGTGCGGCACCCGGTCCTCGGGCCGCGCCGGCACCAGCACGCCGCCGTACGGGTCGACCAGCGCCAGCGTCCGGAAGAGCATCGCGGCGAACGCGTACCAGTCCGCCGTCGGCGCGTACGCGCGCACGGGCGCGGGGCGCGGGCCGGCCGGGTCGCACAGCAGCGGGTCCAGGAACCGCTCCGTGTACGCGCGGCACCGGTAGGCGCCGAACTGCGCGCTGTCGATGTCGATCAGGTGCGGCTCGAGCGCGCCGGGCCGCGCGCCGCGCGTGACGAGCACGTTCAGGTCGTTGAAGTCCCCGACGACGACGCCGCGCGCGTGGAGCTGCTCCACCGTCGCCGCGAGTCCGGCGAACAGCCCGACCAGCCCGACGGCGGTCGCCTCGCCGGGGAGCGACCCGGCGCCCTCCGCCCGCGCGGCGGGCTCGCCGAAGCGGTACAGCACCTCGGCGTCGCGCACGCGCGGCATCGCGTACCCGACCACCAGCCCGGTGCGCGCGTCGAGCGCGAGCTCCGCCGGCGCGACCACGCGCGCGGGCAGCCCCGCGGGGAGCGCGCACAGCGCGCGCAGCTTCTCCTGCTGCTCCGCCAGCCGCACGCGCGCCGCCTGCTGCAGCGCCGGCTGCCCCGCGAGGTCCGGGTGGTCCGGCGCCTTGAACACCTTCACGGCCAGCTCCGCGCCGACCGCGTAGACGTCGGCCTCCCCGCCCTTCCCGATCGCGGCCGAGGGGTCCAGCGCGGCCGTCCGCCTCCCGATGCGCACGCGCATGGTCACCGCCTCCCGTCGTCGGCGTCCGCGCCGCGGCGTCGCAGCACCACCGCCGTCGTGTCGTCGCGCAGCAGCCCGTTGCCGCGCCGCACCGCGCCCGCCCCCCAGTCGATGGACTGGTCGTCGCGCGCGAGACGCACCAGGTAGCGCCCGAGCGCGTGCGGGTTGCGGAAGAACGGCCCCGCCTCGTGCCAGCGCGCCGGCGGCAGCACCGGCTCGTCCGTCCCCGGCACGCACGCCGCGTCGCGGCCGAGCAGCTCGGCCGCGCCGTCGGTCGCCAGCAGCAGCGCGTCGACGTCGCCGGTCGGCCCGTCCCACACCACGACGTCCGACGCGGCGCCCGCGTCGCGCAGCAGTCGGTACGCCGGGTACGCCGGCGCGTTGCCCTCGGCGCGGATCACGCGCAGCTCGCCGTTGATCCCCCACACGCCGTCGCCCGCGCACAGCACCACGGTGCGCTCGCGCGTGATCACGGCGGCGACCGCCGTCGCCAGCAGGTGGTCGTGCACGGCGCGCCGCCGGGCGCCGGGGCGCGCGCCGGCCAGCGCGTCGGCCACCCCCTCGAGCGACGCGACCGCCTCCGCGAGCGCGCGCGC
>NZ_JARGEK010000389.1 GCF_029211165.1 Roseisolibacter sp. H3M3-2 | reverse complement strand
CACGACGCGAGCAGCAGCAGCGCGCGGACGCGTCGGGCGCGCGCCGCGCCGGTCACGGCGCGTCGCGGTCGGCGTCGGTCACGCGCGCGACGCCCCCGCCAGCCGGCGCACCAGCTGGTCGAGGAACTCCAGCCCGTCGTAGAACGACTTCACGCGCAGCTTCTCGTCGCGCCCGTGCGAGTTGGTCTCGCCGGGGCTGCTGAAGATCCCGCTGACGCCGAACGTCGGGATCCCGGCGGCGCGCAGGAAGCGGCCGTCGGTCGCGCCGGTGCTCATCGTCGGGATCACCGGCACCTCGCCGAACATGCGGCGCGTGAGCTCGGTCGTCGCCTCCAGCACCGCCGGGTCGACGGCGTCCGTCTTCTCCGGGAAGCGCTCGCGGTCCGGGAGGGTGAACGTGACCTTCACCCCCGAGTCGCCGATCACGCGTGCGAGCTCGGCGCGCACCGCCTCGGCGCTCGACGTCGGGACGATGCGGCAGTTGACGTTCGCCGTCGCCGTCTGCGGGAGCGCGTTGTAGGCGTGCCCGCCCGCGAGGCGCGTCGCCACGCACGTCGTGCGCAGCATCGAGTTGTAGCGCGGGTCGCGCGCGACCGTCGCCGCCGCCGCCTCGTCGGCCGGGTTGGCGACCAGGGCGCGCATCGCCGCCGCCATCTCGGGCTTCTCCACCCGCGCCGTCTGCTCGAAGAAGGCGCGCGACACCGGGTTGAGCGCCACCGGGAAGCGGTGCGCCGCGATGCGGTTGACGGCGGCCGTGAGCTGGTAGATCGCGTTGTCGGGGCGCGGCACGCTGGAGTGCCCGCCCGGGTTGAGCGCGGTGAGCGTGTAGTCCTCGGGGACCTTCTCGGCCGCCTGCACCGAGTGGAAGAGCGGGCGCGCGTCGGCGCCGGGGCCGTCGAGCGTCCCGCCGCCCCCCTCGTTGATCGCGTACGCGGCGTCGACGAGCGCGCGGTGGCGCGCCAGCAGGAACTCGACGCCGTTGGCGTCGCCCCCCTCCTCGTCGGCGGTGAGGGCGAGCACGAGGTCGCGCTCCGGCACCAGCCCCTCGCGCTTCATGCGCAGCAGGTTGGCGACGAACATCGCCGCCATCGCCTTGTCGTCGGCGGTGCCGCGGCCGTAGAAGTAGCCGTTCTCCTCGTGCAGCACGAACGGGTCGCGCGGCCAGTCGGCGCGGTTGGCGGCGACTACGTCGAGGTGCGCCAGGAGCAGGACCGGCTTCCCCTGCCCGCGGCCGCGGAAGCGCACGACCAGGTTCCCCTTGGTCGGCTTCCCGTCGGGGACGAGCACGCGCACGTCGGCGGCCGGGAAGCCGGCGGCGCGGAAGCGCGCGGCCATCGCCTGCGCGGCGCGCGTCGCCGAGCCCACCGAGTCGGCCGTGTTGATCTCGACCAGCTCCTCGTAGACCGCGCGGGCGAGCTGCTGGTGCGGGGTGCGGGCGGCCGGCTGCGCGGCGAGGGGCGCGGCGGCGGACGCCGCGAGGAGGAGCGCGGGGGCGAGGCGGCGCATGCTAGCGCGGGAGGGTGAGGGTGAAGGTGCTGCCGGCGCCGAGCGCGCTCTCGACCGCGAGGTCGCCGCCCATGCCGCGCGCGAGGTCGCGGCTGATGGCGAGCCCCAGCCCCACGCCCTCCTGCGTGCGCGTGAGGTGCGGGTTCACCTGCACGAACGGCTCGAAGATGCTGGCCTGCTTGTCGGGCGCGATCCCCACGCCCGTGTCGACGACGGCGATGCGGACGTGCGCCGCGTCGGCGTCGCAGCGGATCGCGATGCGGCCGCCCGGCGCGGTGAACTTGACCGCGTTGGTGAGGAGGTTGAGCAGCACCTGGCGCAGCTTCTCGGCGTCCGCGCGCGCGATCAGCCCCGGCGGGCACCCGTCGTAGGCGAGCGTGAGCCCGCGCGCCCGCACCTGCGGCGCCACCAGCGCCTCCGCCGTCGCGATCGCGTCGTCCACCGACACCGCGGCCAGCTCGTAGTGCACGGTCCCGGTCTCGACGCGCGCGTAGTTCAGCACCTCGTTGATCAGCCCGAGCAGGTGGCGCTGGCTGGTCTGGATGCGGGCCAGGTCTGCGCGCTGGTCGTCGGTCACCGGCCCGCGCACGCCCAGCTCCAGCAGCTCGGCGTAGCCGCCGATCGCGTTCAGCGGCGTGCGCAGCTCGTGCGACATCACGGCGAGGAAGTCGCTCTTGGCGCGGTTGGCCGCCTCGGCCTCGGCGCGCGCGGCCTCGGCCGCGGCGCGGGCGCCGCGCTCGGCGTCGAGCAGGCGCGCGCGCTCCTCGACGTCGACCACCGAGCCGATGAAGCCGAGGAACCCGCCGTCGTCGCCGAAGCGCGGCGCCGCCGCGTCGACCGCTCGGCGGTACTCGCCGTCGGCGCCGCGCAGCCGGTACTCGAGGCGGAACGGCGCGCCGCGCGCCGTCGCCTCGACGAACGCGTCGTGCGCCCGCGCGCGGTCGTCGGGGTGCACGGCCTCCAGCCAGCCGAAGCCCAGCCCGTCGGCCTCCGACTGCCCGGTGAACGCGTACCACGCGCGGTTGAGGAACGAGCAGTGCCCGTCGGCCTCGGTCACCCAGAGCATCACGGGCGCGTGGTCGGCCATGTTGCGGAAGCGCGCCTCGCTCTCGCGCAGCGCCTGCTCGGCGTCGCGGCGCAGCCGGGCGAGCGCGAGGTGGGCGCCGACGCGCGCGACCAGCTCCTGCGCCGCGAACGGCTTGACGAGGTAGTCGTCGGCGCCGGCGCGCACGCCCTCCACCCGCGCCTCCTCGCCGGCGCGCGCGGACAGCAGGATGATCGGCAGGTCGCGCAGCGCCGGGTCGTCGCGCAGCGCCTGCAGGAGGCCGAAGCCGTCGAGCCCCGGCATCATCACGTCGGTGAGCACGAGGTCGGGGCGCCGCGCGCGCGCCGCGTCGAGCGCGGCCAGCCCGTCGGCGGCGCCTTCGACCTCCCACCCCTGCGCGCCGAGCAGCCGGGCGACGTACTCGCGCATGTCGGCGTTGTCGTCGGCGAGCAGCACGCGGGCGGGAGCGCCGGCCGCCGGGCGCGCGCCGGCGGCGGCGATCACCGGGAACTCCCCCGACGTGCCGGGGAGCCAGCGCATCGCCTCCTCGACGAAGGGCGCCGCGCCGGCGCCGGCGGCCGCGCGCGCGCGCCCCGCCCCCGCCTCGACCACGCGCTCCGCGGGGAGGTGCCCGCGCCCGGCGCGCAGCCGCACCGTCACGCGCGTCCCCCGCCCCGGCGCGCTCGCGACGTCGATGCGGCCGCCGTGGCGCTGCACGATCTCCTGCACCAGCGCGAGCCCGATCCCCGTCCCCTCGTGCGTGCGGCTGCGCGCGTTGGCGACGCGGTGGAAGCGGTCGAAGATGCGCGGCAGCTCCTCGGGCGCGATGCCGACGCCGGTGTCCTCGACCACCACCTCGACGCCGTCGGTGGCCGGCGCCACGCGCACCGCGATCCCGCCGGCGAACGTGTGCTTGAAGGCGTTGGAGACGAGGTTGAGCACGACCTTCTCCCAGAGGTCGTGGTCGACGTAGACGGCGGGGTGCCCGACCGGCAGCGGCGGCGCGTCCACCGTCAGCGCGAGCCCCGCGCGCTCGCACGCCGAGCGGAAGGCGCTCGCCAGCTCGGCGGTGAGCACGGCGACGTCGGTCGGCTCGTACGCCGCGTCGATGCGCCCGGCCTCGATGCGCGAGAAGTCGAGCAGCGAGTTGACGAGGCGCAGCAGGCGCAGCGCGTTGCGGTGCACGAGCTCCAGCCGCGCGCGCTGCTCGCCGGTGGTCGCCGGGTCGGCGAGCGCGTCCTCGGCGGGGCCGAGCATGAGCGTCAGCGGCGTGCGGAACTCGTGGCTGACGTTCGAGAAGAAGGTCGTCTTGGCGCGGTCGAGGGCGGCCAGCGCCTCGGCGCGCGAGCGCTCCGCCTCGTGCGCCTCGCCGTTGGCGACCGCCTGCGCGATGTGCCCGGCGACGAGCTGCAGGAAGCCGCCGTAGTCGTCGTCGAGCGCGCGGCGCGGCGAGAGCCCGGCGACGAGGACGCCGATCGTCTGCTCGGAGCCCGGCCGCGTCATCGGGAGCACGACGGCGGTGCGCGGCGGCTCGGGCCACGGCCCGCCGGGGAGGGCGCCGAACCGCTCGACCAGGTCGTCGACGAGCGCGGCGCGCCCGAGTCGCGCCACGCGCGCGAGCGGCCACCCGTCCGCGGCGTCGCCGCCGAGCGACGCCATCGC
>NZ_JARGEK010000388.1 GCF_029211165.1 Roseisolibacter sp. H3M3-2 | reverse complement strand
AGCGCGACCTCGGCGCGGGGCGCGACGCGCAGGGCGCGCTCGGCGCGCGCACGCAGCACGCGCTGCAGCAGCTGGAGCGCGCGGGGCGCCCGTGACGCGCGCGGCGCTGCGCGGGTTGCGCTGGATGTCTCCCGCCTGAGAGGAACCGCATGACGTCCCGCACGCTCGCCCGCGACGCCGCCGCCGCGCTCCCGCTGGCGCTCGCCGCCTGCGACGACGGCGCGCCGCTGCCGCCCGAGTCCACGCCCGTCGCCGCGCAGGGCAACACGCCGCCCGCGACGGCCCCCGCGCGTCCCGACAGCGCCGCGCGCCCCGACAGCACCCGCCCCGACACGACGCGCCCCGCCGGCGCGGTCGCGGGGATCCGCATCCTCCCGCGCGCCTTCGTGCTCGCCCCCGGCCGCGTGGTGCGCGTCGACGTCCAGCCGGTGGACGCGCAGGGCGTGCCGTCGCTGGCGCTGCTCGCCGGGCCGACCACGCTGCGCGTCGACGACGCGCGCGTCGCGACGGTGGACAGCGGCCGCGCGCTGACGGGCGTCGCCGCCGGCACGACGTGGCTGCACGCCGCCAGCGGCGCGTGGCGCGACTCGGTCGCCGTCTCGGTCGTCGTCCCCGCGCCGCTCCCCGCCGCCACGCGCCTCGACCTCCCCGACGGCACGCTGAACGTCGTCGCCGGCCGCGGCCTGTGGGTCGGCGCGCGCTACGTCGACGCGCAGGGGCGCCCGGCGAAGGGGCCCGACGCCCGCGCGCAGTGGCGCACCTCCGACGCCGCCGTGCTGCGCGTCGCCGACACGTCGCGCGCCGGCGACTCGATCGCCGTCGCCGTGGTCACCGGCGTCGCCGCCGGCACCGCGACGCTCTACGTCGAGGCGGGCGCGCTGCGCGACTCGATGACGGTGACCGTCGCCGCCGCGCCCGCGCCCGGGCAGGCGCCCGACACGACGCGCACGCCGCCCCCCGCGCCGGTCGCGCGCTTCGCGCTGACCGCCGTCGTCACCATGCCCGCGGCGGGCGCCGTCGGCGACTCGGCGCGCACCACCGCGGCGGCCGGCGCGCGCGTGAGCGCGTACCGCATCACGCGCGACTCGTCGGGCGCCTCGCGCGACACGACCGGCACGCAGACGCTCGCGGCCAGCGGCGTCGCCGACGCGCGGGGGCTGGTGACGCTGCCCGACCTCCCGTCCGGCACCTACCGCATCCTCGCCGAGCCGCCCGAGGGGAACACGACGCTCCTCGGCGCCGGGACGTTCCTCGCCCCCCCGGTGACCGCCGAGACGCGCGTCCTCCTGCACCTCGCCCGGAAGCCGTAGGGCGGGTATCGTCCGCGCATGCCCGGCGACCGCACGCCGCGGGTGCGCGACGCCCGCCCCGAGGACCGAGACGCCGTGCGCGCGCTGACGCTGCGCGCGTACGGCGAGTACGCCGCCGTGATGCCCGCGGAGGCGTTCGCGCCGCTCGACGCGGCGGTGCGCGCCGCGCTCGACACCGACGAGCCGGCCGAGCGGATCGTCGCCGAGTGCGACGGCGCGGTGGTGGGGAGCGTGATGCTGTTCGCGCCGGCGAGCGACGCCTACGGCGGGCTCGCCGGCGCCCCCGCGTGGCCCGAGCTGCGGCTGCTCGCGGTCTCCCCCGAGGCGCGCGGCACGGGCGTCGGGGAGGCGCTGGTCGCCGAGTGCGTGCGCCGCGCCCGCGCCGCCGGCGCCGCCGAGCTGGGGCTGCACACGTCGCGCAGCATGCGCGCGGCGGTCCGCCTCTACACGCGCCTGGGCTTCGTGCGCGCCCCCGCGCACGACTTCCAGCCGCCGGGGGCCGAGCTGGTCGAGGGCTACCGCCTCCCGCTCGGCCGCCCGCTCACTTCCGCAGGGTGAGCAGCGCGCCGGCCAGCACGAGCGCGACGCCGGCCGCGCGCCCGAGCTCCAGCGGGCGCCGCGCGAAGCCGAGCAGCCCGAAGTGGTCGAGCACGAGCGACATGGCGAGCTGCCCCGCGACCACGAGGATGGTCAGCGTCGCGGCGCCGAGCCGCGGCGCCAGCACCGTCACCGTCGCGACGTAGACCGCGCCGAGCGCGCCCCCCGTCCACGCGTACCACGGCACGCGCGCCAGCGCCGCCGCGTCGGGGAGCGCCGGCCGCTGCGCGAGCACGAGCAGCGCGAGCGACAGGGTGCCGACGAGGAACGACACGAGCGCCGCCAACCCCGGGTCGCCGAGCGCGACGCGGAGCTGCGTGTTGACGCCGGCCTGCAGCGCGAGGAGGGCGCCGACGAGGAGGGTGAGGGGGATGAGGGCGAGCATCGGCGCAGGTGAGGTGTTCGCGGGGAGGGCGTGGTCAGGTACGGCGTGGTCAGGTAGGGCGTGCTCAGATACGGCGTGCTCAGATACGGCGTGGTCAGAACGGGCGTTCTCGGGTGGGGCGTGAGTGGACTGTGCGGGGCGGCCCTGTGGCATCAAGTCACGTCGCATCAGACCACGCCCCACCCGAGAACGCCGCATCAGAGAACGCCCTACCTGACCACGCCGTACCGGACCACGCCGTACCAGTCCTTCTGGCCCATTCCGTGCCCCCGGCAGCCGCCGTGCCGCATCCCGCCCGCGACCCCCGACACCCCGCGCTGCTCGCCGGCGCGCTCGCCGCCTACGCCGCCGTGGCGGTCGCCCGCGAGCGCGGGGGCGGCCCGCTGGAGCTCGACCGGCGCGTGCAGTGGTGGGTGCGCCTGCGCCCGCCCGGGCCGTTCGCCGACGTCTGCGCGGCGCTCACCGGGCAGCGGGCGACGCTGCTGGCGGGGACGGTGGCGGGGGCGCTGGTGGCGGCGCGGCGCGACGGGCGCTCGGCGCTCCCGGTGCTGGCGGCGGTGCCCGCGGCCAACGCGCTGCACGCGATCTTCAAGTACGGGCGCCAACAGCGGCGGCCGATGCGCGCGCGGCTCACCGGCAAGCGCACGCCGACCTTCCCCAGCGGGCACGCGACGCGCGGGATGGCGCTGGCCGGGCTGCTCGGCCACCTCGCGCACCGCGACGGGCGCGCGCCGGCCGCGGTGCTCGCCGCCGCGGGGATGGTCGCGGTCGTCGGCGCTGCGCAGCGCGTGCGCGTCGAGCGCCACTGGGCGAGCGACGTCCTCGGCGGGTGGGCGCTCGGCGGCGCCGTCGCCGCGGCCTGCGCCTGGTGGTACGACTACGCGCGCGACTCCGACCGCGGCTCCGCGCGCGGCAGCGACAGCGTGAAGGTCGACCCGGCGCCCGGCGCGCTCTCGACCGCCAGCTCGCCGCCCATGCCGCGCGCCAGGTCGCGCGCGATGGCGAGGCCGAGCCCGAGCCCCCCGGCGCGGCGCGTCAGCGACTGATCGACCTGCACGAAGCGGTCGAACACCGAGTCCAGCCGGTCGGCGGGGATCCCGACGCCGGTGTCGCGCACCGCCACGCACACCGTCTCCCCCTCCTCGCGCACGGCGACCGAGATCCCGCCGCGCTCGGTGAACTTGAGCGCGTTGGTGAGGAGGTTGAGCAGCACCTGCTGCAGCCGCCCCGGGTCCGCGCGCAGCGCGAGCCCCGGCGGCCCCGGGTCCACGGCGAGCGCCAGCGCCTTCGCCTCCAGCTGCGGGCGCAGCGCCTCGGCGACCGCCTCCACCGCCTCGGCGGCCGGCACGTCGCGCAGCGCGAACGTCAGCTGCCCGTGCTCGATGCGCGCCAGCTCCAGCAGGTCGTCGACGAGCGCGCCCATGAGGTGCGCGCTGCGCCCGATGCGCCCCAGCGCCTCGCGCTGCCGCTCGCTCACCGGCCCGTGCACCCCCATCTCCAGCAGCTGCGCGTGGCCGACGATCGCGTTCACCGGGCTGCGCAGCTCGTGCGACAGCACGTTCACGAAGTCGGACTTGGCGCGGCTCGCCGCCTCGGCCGCCGCGCGCGCGTCGTCGGCCTCGCGCCGCGCGTCGCGCTCGACGTCGAGCAGGCGCGCGCGCTCCAGCGCGAACGCGCAGTGGCGCGCGAAGGCGAGCAGGAAGGCGCGCTCGCCGGCGGCCAGCAGGTGCGGCGCGTCCCACCCGAGCGCCACCACGCCGAGCACGCGGCCGTCGAGCAGCAGCGGGATCGCGACGGCGCCGACCCCCGCCTCGTCGTCCTCGCCGGCGAACCACGGGCGCCCGGCGCGCGCGGCGGCGCCGGCGGCGTCGGCCAGCGCCTCGCCGCCCCCGCGCGCGTCGCGCCGGTCACCTCGCCGAGGTG
>NZ_JARGEK010000387.1 GCF_029211165.1 Roseisolibacter sp. H3M3-2 | reverse complement strand
GCCGAGCAGCCACCCGCCGACGGCGGCGAGCAGCAGCGCGCCGGCGAGCCCGCCGGCGACGCTGGCGCCGACGACCGCCGCGACGAGGCGCGCGCGCTCGCGCTCGATCAGGGAGAGGACGGTCATCGCTCGGTCACGCGGTCAGGGAAGGCGGCTGGTGACCGCGTAGACGAACAGGTTCACGCCCATGCGGAGCGCCTGCTCGTGCACCTCGGGCGGGTCGTTCGGGTAGGTGCCCGGGTCCTCCCACCCGTTCCCGAGGTCGCTCTCGACGGTGTAGTACACCGCGAGCCGGTCCCCGACGAAGATGCCGTACCCCTTGGGCGGCTTGCCGTCGTGCTCGTGCACCTTCGGCACGCCGCGCGGGAACTCGTACACGAGGTGGTAGATGGAGTGCGACAGCGGCACCTCGACCATCGGGCGGTCGGGGAACACGCGCGCCATCGTCTTCCGGAAGCTCTCGTCGAGCCCGTAGTTGTCGTCTGCGTGCAGGAAGCCGCCGCGCAGGATGTACTCGCGCAGCCGCGCGACCTCGACGTCGGACAGGGCGACGTTGCCGTGCCCGGTGAGGTGCAGGTACGGGTAGTCGTACAGCTCCTCGTCGGTCAGCTTCACGCGCGCCTCGGCCTTCTCGGTGCGCAGCGTGGTGCGCTCGCGGATCGCGGCGAGGAGGTTGGGGAGGCTCGACGGGTTCGCGTACCAGTCGCCGCCGCCATCGTACTGCAGGCGGGCGATGGTGAGGCGCGGCACCCGCGCGGCATCCTCGCGTGCCTCGCCGGCCGCCGCGCCGGCGAGCAGCGCGGCGGCGGCCAGCGCGATCGCGCGCGCGCGGCGTCCCCAGGTCCGTCCGATCATGCCGTCTCGCTCTCCGATGCCGTGATGTCGCCCCGCCCCTCGGACGCCAGCCGGTAGGCGTCGTTCCGGGAGAGGCCGAACTCGTCCGCCAGCGCGCGTGCGACGTCCCGGCTGCTCGCCCCCCCGGCGTGCAGGGTGCGGGCCCGGGCCCGGACCGCCTCCGGGTCGGCGGCGTCCGCCGACGCTGGCCGTCCGCCCAGCAGGACCACCACCTCCCCCCGTACCGCCGCGCCCGCGTAGTACGCGGCCAGCTCCCCCAGCGTTCCGCGCCGGACCTCCTCGAACTGCTTGGTCAGCTCGCGGGCGACGACCGCCGGCCGCCCCTCCCCGCACGCCGCGGCCAGCTCGGCGAGCGTGTCGGCGACGCGCGCCGGCGCCTCGTAGAGGACGGCGGTGTGCCCGAGGGCCGAAAGCTCGTGCAGCGCCTCCTTCCGTTCCCTCCCCTTCCGGGCCAAAAAGCCGTAAAAGGTGAAGCGGGTGGCGTCGAGGCCGGACACGACGAGCGCCGCCAGCAGCGCCGAGGCGCCGGGGACGGGGACGATCGGGACGCCGGCGTCGGCGGCGGCGCGGACGAGGCGCGCCCCCGGGTCGGAGAGGAGCGGGGTGCCGGCGTCGGAGACGAGCGCCAGGCGCTCGCCGGCGGCCAGGCGGGCGACGAGCCCGGGGGTGGCGCGGGCCTCGTTGTGCTCGTGGTAGGCGAACGCCGGGACCTTGGAGCCGACGTGGTCGAGCAGGCGGCGCGAGTGGCGGGTGTCCTCGCACAGCACGGCGTCGACGTCGCGCAGCACCTCGGCGGCCCGCACGGTGAGGTCGCCGAGGTTGCCGATCGGGGTGCTGACGAGGTAGAGCGTGCCGGCCATGCGGGGCAAGCTATCGCCCGGAACGCCGACGGGGCGGGACCCGAAGGCCCCGCCCCGCCGTGCCGATCCCGCCGGGATCAGGCGTGCTGCTTGAACTTCCCCTCGAGCACCGTCTTGGGGACAGCGCCGATCACGGTGTCGACCAGCTTCCCGTCCTTGAAGAACAGGATCTGGGGGATCGACCGGATGTTGAAGCGGGTCGCCGTGCGCTGGTTCGAGTCGACGTCCAGCTTCAGCACCTTCGCCTTGCCGGCGTACTCGCCGGCGAGCTGGTCGACGATCGGCCCGACCATGCGGCAGGGGCCGCACCAGGTCGCCCAGAAGTCCACCACGGCCAGCCCCTCGTGCTTCTCGACCTCGCTCTCGAAGTCGGCGTCCGTGACCGCCATCGCGTTCGACATCGGATCCTCCACGCGCGGGGTGCGACCCCGCGCGCGCCAGGTGTAAGTTGCGCGGCGCGAACCCCTTCCGAAGCCCACGCCCACCGTCCATGTCCGACCAGCCTCGCCGCGGCCCCTCCATCGCCCACATCGGCATCGCCGTGCGGGCGCTCGACGAGATCCTCCCGTTCTACCGCGACGTCCTCGGGATGCCCGAGGTGCCGCTGGACGACGCGGACGGCGCCCGCATCGCCGGCCTGCAGGCCGGGGAGTCGCTGGTCGAGCTGCTGGAACCCGCGGAGCCCGAGTCGCCGATCGGCAAGTTCGTCGCCAAGCGGGGCCCCGGGATCCACCACGTCTGCTTCGCCGTGGACGACCTCGAGGGTGCGTTGGCCCGCTGCCGGGCGCACGGGATCCGGCTCATCGACGAGGTCCCGCGGCTGGGGGCGGAGGGCAAGCGCATCGCCTTCCTGCACCCGAGTGCCACCGCGGGGGTGCTGGTCGAGCTGTCCGAATACTAGTCGGACCGACAAGGGCGCGGACCGCCGGGGCCGGCGGTCCGGGGCCCGTCGCGGCTCAGCCCGGCGTCGCGGGGCGGCAGAAGTCCGACAGCTTGTCGATCTCGAACTGCTCGACGAACCAGCGGCCGCCGGGGCCGGACACGACGGTGAACCGCGAGCGGCGCGTCAGCTCGCGCTGGGTCAGCTCGATCGTGAGGGCGCGCCCCTGGCCGACCCCCACCAGGTTGTCGACGATGCGCGACGCGTCGTGCGTGAGGTAGCAGGCGAGCGCGCGCATGCGCTTCTCGACCGCGTCGGCGGCCTCGCGCTCGGTGATCGGGCCGGCGGTCGTGCCGAACAGGCGGGCCATCGCGGTCGGGTCGTTGGCGCGGGCGGCGCGCAGGAACCCCTCGACGGCGGCCGACGCGGAGCCGGCGCCGGCGCGCGGGTCGGCGACCGGCTCGCCCGCCGACGTCACGACGGCGGCGGGGGCGGAGGCCCGGCAGGCGGGGAGCACCAGCGTGGCGGCCACGACCAGGGCCGGTCCGACTATCTTTCGCACGCGCATCTCCGAGTTCGTGGTCTCGCCAAGCTAGCCAGCCGGCCCCGCTCCGCATGCCAGACGCTCACCTGCCCGCCGACGGCACACCCGCGGACGCCGTTCCGCGCCCGCGCGCCGCGCGCCAGCGCCTGTACGTCAACATCGACCACGTGGCCACGGTGCGGCAGGCCCGCCGCGGGGCGGAGCCGGACCCGGTCGAGGCCGCGCTGCGCTGCGAGGCCGCCGGCGCCGACGGGATCACGGCGCACCTGCGCGAGGACCGCCGCCACGTGCAGGACGCCGACGTCGAGGGGATCGCGCGCCGGATCGGCACGGTGCTGAACCTCGAGATGGCCTGCACCGCCGAGATGCTGGGGATCGCCCTCCGACTGGCGCCGCACCAGGTGACGCTGGTCCCCGAGCGCCGCGCCGAGATCACGACCGAGGGAGGGCTGAACCTGGCCGCCGACCCCGACGGGCTCGAGCGCGCGGTGGCGGAGATGAAACGCGCGGGCATCCGTGTGAGTCTGTTCATCGATCCGGACGCGCAGGCGGTCCGCCGGTCCGCCGAGCTGGGGGCCGACGCGGTCGAGCTGCACACCGGGACCTACGCGCACCACCCGTCCGACCCCGCCCCGCTGGCGGCGCTCGACCGGGCCTCCGCCCTCGCGGCGCGGCTCGGGCTGGCGGCGCACGCGGGGCACGGGCTGACGGTGGCCAACGTGGGGCCGGTGGCCGCGATCCCCGAGCAGGAGGAGCTGAACATCGGGCACTCGATCGTCAGCCGGGCGCTGTTCGTCGGCCTGGAGGCGGCGGTGCGCGAGATCCGGGCGGCGATGGACGCGGCCCGGCGCTGACCTCCTCCGCGATCGCCGTCCCCTCCCCCCCGCCCCGCCTCCCCGCCCGCCCCGCATGACGGACCCCCGCGGCATCGTCGACTTCTTCGCCCTCGAGGCGGGCGAGTACCTCGAGCGCATGGACGCCTGGCTGGCGGTCGCCGCCGGCGCGGCGCTGGAGGGCCCGCCCGACGCCGAGCCGTTCGTGCGGAGCGCGCGCGAGCTGCGCGGCGCGGCCACGATAAGTCG
>NZ_JARGEK010000386.1 GCF_029211165.1 Roseisolibacter sp. H3M3-2 | reverse complement strand
GACTTGCCGCGCTGCGCGCCGCGCGCGCCCGCAACCAGGCCGTCGGCCGCCGCGTCGCCGGCCGCCGCGCGCGCGCCAACTTCGACACGCCGCCGGTCGCGGTGCTCGGCGGCGCGCTGGCCATCGCCCTCGTCGCCGGCTTCGGCACCGCGCTCGCCTCCGAGGTCCGCCGCCCCCGCGTGGCCGACGCGCGCGAGGTCGAGCGCGTGGCGCGCACGCGCGTGCTGGCCGTCGTGCGCCCCGACGCCGTCATCGCCGAGCGCGCGCGCCGCGCCGCCGACGTCGAGCAGCCGCCGCTCGTCGACACCTCGGTCGAGAGCTACCGGCTGCTCTACCTCAGCATGGCCGCCACCGGCGCCCGCGTGCCGGTGGTGACGGTGCTCGGCGTCGAGCCGGAGGTCGTCGCCGCCGTCGCCGCCAACGTCGCCGCGCTGGGCGCCGAGGACGGGCGGAGCACGCTGGTGGTCGACGCCGACATGGGGCGCGGCGCGCTGTCGGTGGCGATGGGGCTCGGGCTGCGCCCCGGGCTCTCCGACGTGCTGCGCGCCGGCCTCCCGGTGGGCGAGGCGGTGGCCGCGGTCCCGGTGGGGCGCGCGCTCACCGTCGACGTCCTCCCCGCCGGCGTCGCGCCGACGCCGCCGATCGTCGTCGCCCCCGAGTCGCTCCCGCCGGGCGCGCGCCGCGCCGACGACGACCCCGCGGTCCTCGGCACCGCGCTCGACCCGCTGCGCGAGGACCTCGCGCGGCTGACGCGCCGCTACGACCTGACCGTGGTCGCCGTCCCGCCCACCGAGGAGGCGCGCGGCGCCGGCAGCGTGCTGGTCGCCCCCGACGTCATCGTCTGCGCCCGCGCCGGCCACACCCCGCTCCCCGCCCTCGCGCGCGAGATCGCCCGCCTGCGCGCGCTCGGCGCCCGCGTGCGCGGGCTGGTGGTGTGGGAGGGGGAGCCGCCGGCGGTGCCCACGCGGGCCGAGCTCCGCGACAGCGTCCGCGGGAGTCGCGCGGCGTAGCCTGCGACCTGCGACCTGCGACCGGGTGCTCTCGTAGGTCGCAGGTCGCAGGTCGCAGGTCAGTCCGCCAGCTCCGCCATCCGCCCCGCGAGAAAGACTCGCGCCGGCTCCGCCCCCGTCAGCGCCAGCGCCCGCGCGTAGGCCTCCCGCGCCCCCGCCGCGTCGCCGGCCGCGCGCAGCCAGTGGGCGCGCGCCACGTGGTACCACGGGTAGCGCGCCGGCACCGCCGCGTCGTCGATCGCGTCGAGCGCGCGCAGCGCCGCCGCCGGCCCCTCGGCCATGCCGACCGCCACCGCGCGGTGCACGCGCGTCACCGGCGACGGCGCCGCCTCCAGCAGCGCGTCGTACGCGTCCACCACCTGCGCCCAGTCGGTCGCCGCCACGCTCGGCGCCGTCGCGTGCAGCGCGGCGATGCGCGCCTCCAGGTGGTAGCGCGTCAGCGCGTCGCCGCCGATCGCGCGCTCCAGGTGGCCGAAGCCGCGCGCCAGCAGCGCGCGGTCCCACCGCGACCGGTCCTGGTCGGCCAGCAGCACCACCTCGCCGGCCGCGTCGGCGCGCGCCGGCAGCCGCGCCGCCTGCAGGCAGAGGAGCGCCGCCAGCGCGTGCGACTCCGGGGAGCGCGTCGCCGGGTGCGCCGCCACCAGCCCGGCCAGCCGCACCGCCTCGGCGCACAGGTCGGGGCGCACCAGCGCCGGCCCCTCCCCCGCCGCGTACCCCTCGGTGAAGAGGAGGTAGCACGTCGCCAGCACCGCCGGGCGCCGCGCCGCCAGCTCGGCGGCGCCGGCGGGGACGGCCACCGGGACGCGCGCCTCGCGCAGCCGCCGCTTGGCGCGCACCAGCCGCTGCGCCACGGTCGCCTCGGGGACGAGGAACATGCGCGCGATCTCGCCGACGCCGAAGCCGCCGACCGTCTTGAGCGCGAGCGCCACCCCCGCCTCCGCCGGCACCGCCGGGTGGCAGCACGCGAACACCAGCGCCAGCTCGTCGTCGGCCACCTCGTCGCGCGACGCCGCCGCGGCGGGGTCGTGCCGCGGCGCGTCCGTCCACGCGTCGAGCAGCGCGAGCTTGCGCCGCAGCGTGGCGTCGCGCCGCGCGACGTCGAGCGCGCGCCGGTGCGCCACGCGGAACAGCCACGCCGCCGGGTCGTCGGGGACCCCGCGGAACGGCCACGTGCGCAGCGCCTGCAGCAGCGCGTCCTGCACGATGTCCTCGGCCAGCCCCACGTGCGCGCCGCCCAGCCGCCGCGCCAGCGCGGCGACCAGGCGGCCCGACTCCTGGCGGAACAGGTGCTCGACGAGCGCCGCGCTCACCGCCGCCCCGCGTCGCTCACGTCGGTTCGACCTCGCGCACCTCGATCCACCCGTTCGAGAGGTGCGGGCACTCGCGCGCGATCGCCACCGCGCCGTCGTAGTCGTCGGCCACGACGGTGAAGAAGCCGCCGAGCACCTCCTTCCCCTCGACGTACGGGCCGTCGGTGACGGCGCCGCCGGCGCGCACGTGCCGCCCCCCGTCGTCGCGCAGCTTCTGCCCGCCGACGATCCGCCCGCGCTCGCGCAGCCCGCGGCTCCACTCCGCGTAGCGGGCGACGATCGCCTGCATCTCCTCCGGGCTCACGTCGGCGTACTGGGCGGGGTCCTCGTGGAGCAGCAGCAGGTACTGGGGCATCGGTCGGTCCTCGGATCCGGGTTCCGCGGCGCCCGCCGGTCGGCGGACCGCATCCCAGAGACGCACGCGCCCGGGAAATATCGACAGGATCCTGCGACCTGCGACCTGCGACTTCACGGCCGCTGTTGGGTCGCAGGTCGCAGGTCGCAGCTCAGGCTTCTCCCGCCAGCTCCCGGACGCGCGCCAGCGTGTCGACCTCGGAGGCCGGCTTGTCGTCCCGCACCCGCAGGATGCGCGGGAAGCGCAGCGCGTACCCCGCCTTGTGCCGCGCCGACTTCTGCACCACGTCGAACGTCACCTCCAGCACGACCTCCGGCCGCACCTGCTGGTAGCGCCCGAATTTCTGCACCGTCATCGCCTGCAGCCGCTCCGTGAGCGCCGCGATCTCGGCGTCGGTGAGCCCGTTGTACGCCTTGCCGACCGTCAGCAGCGTCGGGTCGTCCTCCCCCGCGCGCACCGCGAACGTGTAGTCGGAGAGCACCTTCGCCCGCCGCCCGTGCCCCCACTCGGCGCCCACGACCACCACGTCGAGTGTGGCGAGCGCCTTCTTCAGCTTGATCCACAGCTTCCCGCGCCGCCCCGGCGTGTACGGCGAGGCCAGCGACTTCGCGATCAGCCCCTCGTTCCCCGCCGCGCGCGCCTCGGCGAACGCCGCCTCCACCTCCTCCGCCGTCTCGGCCAGGCGGTGCGGCGCCAGCCGCGCGTGCGGCAGCGGCCAGTCCAGCGCCGCCAGCCGCGCGCGCCGCGCCGCGTACGGCTCGTCGAGGATCAGCGCCCCGTCCCACGCCAGCGCGTCGTACGCCACGAACTGCGCCGGCACCTCCGCCAGCAGCGCCGCGTCGTGCGTCTTCCGCCCCAGCCGCCGCTGCAGCGCCGCGAACGGCAGCGCGCGCATCGGGTCGGCGGGGTCGTGGGCGAGCAGCTCGCCGTCGAGAATCACCGACAGCCCCTCACCGCCCGGCGCTCCGCGCCCGGCGCTCGCTTCCCCGTCCGACGGAGGGAGCGCCGGGCGCCGGGCGCCGAGCGTGGCGAGGGCCTCGACCACCTCCGGGTAGCCGTGCGAGATGTCGTCGAGGGTGCGCGAGTACAGCGCCACCCGCACCGCCCCGTCGGCGCCGCGCGCGACGTGGGCCTGCGCGCGGATCCCGTCGTACTTGTCCTCGACGGCGAACGGCGCCGGCAGCGCGGCGGCGATCTCCTCGGCGGTCTCCATCGGCTGCGCGAGCATGAAGCCCAGCGGGTGGAACAGCGCCAGCGACGCCTCGCCGAGCCGGTCGCGGCGCGCCAGCACCGCCACCTCGCCGACGTCGCCGCGCAGCAGGTTGGCGTGGCGCACCGCGTCGAGCGGGCGCCCGAACGCCTTGGCCAGCGCCTCCTCGACCTGCGCCTCCTTCAGCCCGATGCGCAGCTCGCCGCTCCCCAGCAGCAGCTTGATCGCGTACTGCGCCTCGGCCGGCCCCAGCGCGGCGAGGAGCGCGCGCACGAGGTCGCGCTTGGCGTGCGCCCCGCGCGTCGCCGCCAGCGCGTCGAACGCCGCCGCCATCCCGGCCAGCGTGCGCGCGCTCGGCGCCGCCGGCGCGCCGCGCTCCTCG
>NZ_JARGEK010000385.1 GCF_029211165.1 Roseisolibacter sp. H3M3-2 | reverse complement strand
GCCAAGGAGTTGAGACCACGATTTGTCTTCCCTAAGACCGCTTGGCCTCCGACTTGCCGCCGCCAGCAGCGCCGCCGCCCCCGCCAGCGCCAGCAGGTCGGCCACGCACGCGCGCAGCCGCTGGTGCGCGTCGCCGTCCATGTTCGACAGCGCGGCGGGGCCGAGGAAGCGCGTCATCGTCCCGGCGAAGCTCCCGGGGCCGTTCTTCGCGAAGTCGCGGTCGCGCGTCAGCACCTCGTGGCAGAGCGCCGCGCCGCTCACCACCAGCCCGAGCCCCGGCACGCGCGCCGCCGGCCCCGCGCGGCGCAGCAGGCGCGTCAGCGGCCAGCCGAGCGGGTGCGCGGCCGCGTTCACCCGCGCGTCGTGCCACGCGGCCGCCGCGCCGCCCCTCACCGCACGTCCACCGTCGCCGGGCGGTAGCCGTGGTTGCGGTACCACCGCAGCGTGTTGAGGTAGCCGTAGGCGCGCACGCGGCGCACCGAGTTGTACACCACGACGTCGCGCCGCACCGCCGCGCGGTCGGTCAGCGTGCGCACGACCTCGGACAGCGCGCGGTCCTCGTGCGCCTCCTCGATCGCGGTGCGCGGGAAGCCGCCCGCCCGCACGTAGAGGTCGGCCGAGACGGCGAGGTTGTTCCCGGCGGCCATGATGTACGGGTAGCGGAACTGCGGCCCGCGGCGGTGCAGCCGCCCGTACCGCTCGGCCACGAACAGCATCGCCGCCAGCGTCGCGCGGGCGCGCCACGACAGCGGCCCCTCGTCGCGCCGCGGGCGGATCTTCCCGGCGACGAACTCCAGCCCGTCGTCGGCGAGCGCGCGGCGCAGCGCGCGCACCCAGTCGGGCGCGGGGAGGCAGTCGGCGTCGGTGCGCGCGACCCACCGCGCGCCCTGCGCGATGGCGTGGCGGAAGCCTGTGTCGGCGGCCGCGCCCGTCCCCTTCCGGGGCTCGCGCACCAGCTGCACGCGCGGCAGCCCGTCCGGCGACGCCGCGCAGGCGGCGGCGAAGCGCGCGGCGGTCGCGGGCCCGTCGTCGGTGCTGGCGTTGTCCACCAGCACGAGCGTGAAGGCGCGGTCGTCCTGATCGGCGAGCGCCCGCAGCGTCGCGTGCATCCCGCGCGCCTCGTCGTGGTACGGCACGACGACGAACAACTCGTGCGGCGCGGCGTCAGACATCGCTCATCATGACGTGGACGCTGATCCCGCTCGCCAGCCCGACCCAGAGCACGCGGTCGCCGGGCGAGAGGTCGCCGCGCGCGACGGCCCGCGCGTACGCCACCGGCAGCGAGGCCGCGGCCATGTTGCCGTGGTCGACGACGGTGACCTCGACCAGCCCGCGCGGCATCCCCGTGGCCGCGAGCATCTCGTCGAGGTACGGGAGCGTCGCCTGGTGGACGAGGATGCGGCGGAAGTCGGCGAACGTCACCCCCGCCCGGGCCATGCTGCGCGCGAGCACGGCCGGCCCGTGCGTGATGAACGCGTCCTTGAGCTGCACGCCGTCGGCGTGCAGGTAGTCGTGCGCGTGGTCGCGCGGGTGCATCGTCCCGCCGCCGCGGATCGTGGCCAGCTCCCAGTGCTCGCTCAGCGCCTCGGCGTGGTGGTGGAAGATCCCGCGGCCGTCGTCGGACCGCTCCAGCACCACCGCCGCGCCCGCGTCGCCCATCGTGTAGCCCGGGAAGCCCCGCCGGAACTCGGCGCCGTCGCGCACCTCCCAGGCGACCGCGCGCGAGCAGACCTCGCCGGTGGCCACGACCGCCGTGCGCGCGGCGCCGCCCCGCAGCAGCGACTCGGCGACCTGCACGCCGTCGAGGAAGGAGTTGCAGGCGTTCTTGAGGTCGAACACCTGCGCGCGGCTGCCGAGCTTCGCCTGCACGATGTGCGCGGTCGCCGGCTCCAGCAGGTCCTGCGACGCGGCCGCGAACACGAGCAGGTCGACGTCCGCCGGGCGGCGCCCCGCCGCGTCGAGCGCGCGGGCCGCCGCCTCCGCCGCGAGGTCGGAGCACTGCACCCCCTCGGCGGCGACGCGGCGCGTGCGCACGCCGGAGAGCGACTCGACCGACCCGGGGCGGACGCGGTACCCCGGGCTGGCCGCGGCCACCAGCGCCTCGACCTCGGCGCTGGTGCGGACGTGCGGGGGAAGGACGGCCCCCACGCCGCGGAGGCAGACGCGATCCGCCATGCGGGGCTCGACGGCTGGTCGCGGGATGGGATGCGCGACGCGCGGAGGGGCCCACCCCAGGGACGTGCCCCTGAAGCTACCCCATCCGCAGCGGGTTCGTTCGGCCCCCGGCCGTCAGCGCCCGTCGCCGGGGGCGGGCGCGGTGAGCAGCGCCACGGCCAGCGCCCCGAACGCCAGCGCCGTCGCCGGGCCGAACACCGCCCCCATCGCCGCCCGCCCGAACAGCCCCGCGCCGGCGGCCATGAGCGGGAAGCACAGCCCGCACGCCAGCGGCGTCCACCGCCGCCACCCGCGCCACACGCCGGCCCGCAGCACGGCCACGCCCACCACCAGCATGTAGACGTGGCTGGCCGGCCAGGCGACGTCGGTCGCCGCGTAGAACGCGCCGCCGCGCGCGCGGCCGACGGTCAGGTCGAGCCACGGCTGCAGCGAGGCCAGGAACAGCCCGACCGCCTGGATCGCGGTCACGACCGCCGCGCCGCGCCCGCGCCCCGTCGCGCGCAGCAGCCGCAGCCCGGCCGCCGACGCCGCGACGCCCCAGATGTAGAGGAGGAACTCGGCCTGCGCGATCCCGCTCTCGGGGCCGGGGGCGCGGCCGCCGAGCACGACCCACGACAGCCACTGCACGAGCATCATCGGGCTGCCGACCAGCGCGACGACGCCGAGCAGGCGGACGGCCGACGGGCGCGCGGGGTGCGCCGCCGCAGGGAGGGCCGCGGCGGTCACCGGGCCTCCGCGCGCGCCGCGCGCCGCCGCACGAGCCCGATCGCGCCGATCCCCGTGCCGAGCAGCGCCCACGTGGACGGCTCCGGCGTCGTGGTGACCGGGGGCTGTGCGGCCAGCGCGTCGACGCGGAAGTAGCCGTTGCCGCCGCCGAACGCGCTGACCTCGGTGCGGATCGTGAGCGCGTGCGCGCCGGCGCCGACGAGGAACTCGCCGTGGCTCATGAGCGGGTTGGCGTAGCAGCCGTCGCCGCCGGTGCCGTTGCAGCCGCCGGCCACCCTGGGGACGACCGGGGTGCTGCCGACCAGCGTCCCGTGGTCGAACAGGGCGAACGCGTCGCCGGGGGCCTGGTTGTCGGTGATGCGGACGCGCACGCCCGTCGTGGTCGTGATCGTCCACGGCGGCGTCGGCGTGCCGCCGGTCGTGGCCTGGGCGAACGAGCCCGCGCCGCCGAAGGAGAAGAGGTACCACTGGCCGAGCACGACGTCGGCCGCGGCGGCGGGGCGGGCGGTGACGGCGAGGGCGGCGAGCAGCGCGGCGGTACGGAAGGCGAAGCGAGACATGAGGGCCTCGAAAGGTCGGAGTGGAGTCGGATGCGACGCAGCGACGATGCGGCCGCCCGGCCGGCCCCGCATACGCAGCGACTGCGTATCCGCCACCCCGGCGCCGCCCCGGAAACCGCGCGCCTGCGGCCTCCGTACTGCGGCACATGTCCGGTCCGCTCACGCACGCCGACCTCGCCCGCCTCCCCGCGGTGCTGGGCACCATGCTGGCGCCGCACGCGCACCCCGACGCCCGGGCGTGGGGGGACGCGCTCTGCGGCGAGTTGGCGGCGCTGCTGCCGGACGCGATGGTCGGGCTCCTGCGCGTCACGCCGACGGGGCCGTACACCCACACGCCGCTGCCGCTCGAGGACCAGGTGCTGTACGTGCGGCACTGGGCGCACCTCGACCCGGCGTCGCGGGCGCAGGCGGCGGCCCGCCTGCCGGTCGCGCACCGCTGGTCGCTGACGCGGCGCGAGGACGTGCTGGGGACGCCGTACCACGAGGAGTGGCTGCGCCCGCGCCGCCTCGCCGACGCGTTCTGGCTCAACACCTACGACGCCCGCGGCACGCGCCACCGCGTCTTCCTGAACTACGCGACGGTGCAGGAGGGCGCGGCGCGCGAGCGGGTGCTCGCGATCCTGCGCCTGCTGGCGCCGGCGTTCGACTCGGCGACCGCGTCGCTCGACCGCGCGCAGGAGACGGGGGCGGCGCTGCACGACGCGCTCGACGCGCTGGCGCACGCGGCGCAGCTGGGCGACGCCGCCGGGCGCGTGCTGCACCGCTCGGCCGCGCTGGAGGCGCTGGTGCGCGGAGCTGGAGCGCGCGCGGCTGGAAGGC
>NZ_JARGEK010000384.1 GCF_029211165.1 Roseisolibacter sp. H3M3-2 | reverse complement strand
TCCGACTTCCCCGTCACGTGGCGCGGCGCGACCGCGACGCGCGCCGCCCACCCCGCGGCGGCGGCGCGCGCGCCGACCACGTCGTCGAGCGGGCGCGCGCCGTCGACGAGCGCCAGCGCCGGGGTGCGGAGCAGGGCGGGGACCGCGCCGAGCCGGAAGCGGGCGCCGGTGACGAGCAGCGGCCCGTCCATCGGCAGCGCCCGCGCCGTCGTCGCCGCGTTGCAGACGACGGCGGGGCGCGACGCGAGGAACGCCACGGCCTCGCGGCGCCGGTCGAGGCGCCACGGCTCGGCCGACACCGCGCGCAGCGGCTCGGCGTCGAGCGGCGTGCGCACCGAGAGGTCGACGTAGCCGTCGGCGACGACGCGCCAGCACGCCCCCGCCGGCGCGCCCGCCGCCAGCACGAGCTGCCACAGGTACTCGACGTGCGGCGCGAGGTCCGCCGGCGGCGGCAGCATCACCAGCGTCGCCAGCGGCGCCGGCTCGTCGAGCGCGCCGGGCGGCGTCGGGTGTCCGGTGGGCGGGGGTGGCGTCGACGACATCGGGAGGGCGGGGAGGCGGGACGGGCGCCCGAACAAAAGGGCGCCCCCCGGCATGCTAGCGCCGGACGGCCGCGCCGCCTTGAACGAATGCGCCAACCCGGGCCCGCCGCAACGCCCGCGGGTCAGGCGGGCGCGCGTCCCTCCGGCCGCCCGGCCGGACCCGTGGCCAGGCCGACGCCAAGCCACGCCCACAGCAGCCCCCAGGCGCCGAGCAGCTCGCCGCGCGGGCCGGGGACGCCGTCGCGCCCGCCGAGGAAGAACGCGAGCTGGAGCACCAGCTGCAGCGGGAAGTACGCCCCGACCAGCAGCGGCGCCGCGCGCCGCCACCCGGACGCGCGACGCGACCCGAGCACCGCGGCCCCCAGCGCGAGCATGCCGAGCGCCAGCAGCAGCGAGCCGCCGGGGGTGAGCTTCTGCGTGAAGCGCGCGCCGGGGCGCACGGCGAGCAGCGCGAACGCGGCGAGCCAGAGCAGCGCGCCGAGGGCGGCGAACGCCGCGCCCGCGGCCCCGAGCGCGCGCGGCCACCCGCGCGCACCGACCGCGACGCGCCGCACCCCGAACGCGGCGACGGCGAAGCCGATCCCGACGAGCGCCGCGACCGGGTAGTAGCCGCGGCCGAGCAGTGGGGAGACGCGGTGCAGCGCGAGGTCGCCGAAGAAGGTGAGCCCGGCGAGCCCGCACCCGACGCCGGCCGCCCGGATGGCGTAGGCCGGCCGCGTCACGACGCCGGGGGACGGGGCGTGGCGCCCGCGCGCGCGCCCGCGCGCCGACGCGCGGCCGCCGCGAGCCCGACGAGCCCCGACGCCGCGCGCGCCAGCGTCGACGGCTCGGGCACGACCTGCGTGGTGACGAGGGTGACGCGCTCCACCGAGCCCCCCGTGAACGCGAAGAGCGTCGCCGCGCGGTCGTCGCCGTCGCGGTCGAGGCGCGCGATGCTGCCGGCGAGCACCACCAGCTCGCGCGACGGACCGTCGGCGCACGTGCCCGCGTGCTCGTCGGACGCGAAGCCGGGCGTGTCCGGCGACAGGGTGGCCGCGTCGAGGCACGCCCCGGCGCCGGCGATGTCGACCACCTGCGCGAAGCTCTGCGAGAGGGCGAACGCGGTCGCCGGCTGCGTCCCGTCGAGCACGGCCGACAGCCCGGCGCGCGCGCCGACCAGCCCGACCGCCGGCAGCAGGGAGTGCGCGAGGAACTCGACCTGGGCCACCGCCGTGCCGCGCTCGTCGCCGCGCTGCGACGCGGTGGTGGTCACGTTCGACAGGAGGCCGAGGAACTCGAAGCCGACGGACACGCGCCCGTCCGCGTCGACGCTGCGGAACGGGAGCACGTCGAGCAGCTCGGCGTCGGGGACGAAGGTCGACACGCCGGGGCTCGCGTCCACGAAGGTGAAGTAGTCGAACTCGTCGAAGGCCCACGCGTCGATGCGGCACGCGAAGCCGGGCGCGAGGTACGCGGCGAGCGTGCCGGCCGCGCACTCGGCCTGCGCGTGCGCGGGGGCCGGGGCGAGCGTGGCGGCGAGCGAGAGGAGGGCGGGGAGCACGGCGCGCGCGGCGCGCCGGAGCGATGGTGTATGCGGCACGGGATCGGACTCGCGATGAGAGGACGTCGGGGCGCGCCGGTCGGCGCGCGGTCCGCCCATGGTGCGTCGCGCCGCCGCGCGCGGCTTGAACCGATGCGTCAGCGCGCTCCGTCACCCGCGCGCTTGTACGGATGCGACACGCGACGTCGCGCGGACGTCGCAAACGACCAAGCCGGGTGACGCCGGCGCGGGCAGCTTGCGGTCCGGCGGGGGACTCCGCCTCCGTCCTCACCCGCAGACCGCATCGATCGCTCATGTCGAGCACATCGCACACTCCCACGCACCGCGCCGCCGTGGACCGCCGGCGGGCAGTGCATGCCGTCCTCGTCGCCGCCGTCGCCGTGCTCCCCGTGCTGGCCGCCGCCGACGCGCCGCCGCCCAGCCGCCCGTCGCGCACCGCCGTGCGCACGCTGGACGTCACCGCCTCCGACTTCGCCTTCCACGCGGCCGACACCGTCGCGGCGGGGCGCATCCGCCTGCGCGTGAAGAACGCCGGGCGCGAGCTGCACGTCCTCGAGGTCGCGCGCCTGGCGGACGGGCACACCGCCGAGGAGCTCGCGGCGCACCTCGCCGCGCGCCGCCCCGCGCCCGCGTGGGCGACGTTCGTGGGCGGTCCCATCGCGCCGCCGCCGTCGCCGGGTGGCGGACGCGCCGCCGGCCCGGCCGACGACCTGGCGGTGACGCTCGACCTCGCGCCCGGGCGGTACGCGCTGATCTGCCCCATCCCGTCCCCCGCCGACCACACGCCGCACATGTCGAAGGGGATGGTCCGCACGCTGGTGGTCACGCCCGCCCCGGCGCCCCCGCGCGCCGAGCGGTCGCCGGCTCGCGTCGCGACGCCGACGGCGCGCGTGGTCCTCGACGACTACGGCTTCGTGCTGGAGCCGGCGTGGCGCGCCGGCCGGCAGACGGTGCGGGTCGAGAACCGCGCGGCGCAGCCGCACGAGATCGCGGTGTTCCGCCTCGCCCCCGGCAAGCGGGTCGCGGACGTGCTGCGCTGGGCGGCCGCGCTCGACGGGCCGCCCCCCGGCGCGCTGGTCGGCGGGACGACGGCGCTGTCGCGCGGCGAGGTCGCGTCGATCGCGCTGTCGCTGACGCCCGGCACGTACGCGCTGCTGTGCTTCCTCCCCGACGCGACCGACGGGCGCTCGCATGTGCAGCACGGCATGACGCGCGAGGTCACCGTCCGATGAGCGTCCCCGCCTCGCTGGCGCGCGGCTCGTGGCTCGCGCCCGCCAGCGCCTCCCCGGACTTCCCACCGCGCGCGCCGTGCGGCGCGCCCACCCTCGTCCTGCCGGAACCGCATCCCGTGCCGCTCCCCTTCCACGTCCACGCCCTCGTGGCCCTCGTCGAGCAGGGCCGCCCACTCGACGCGTTCGAGCGCTTCTACGCCGACGACGTCGTCATGCAGGAGAACCTCGCGCCGCCGACCGTCGGCAAGGGCGCCAACCGGGAGCGCGAGCGCGCGTTCGTCGCCCGCATCCGCGACGTGCACGAGAGCCGCGCGCGGCTGGTGCTGGTGGACGGCGACCACGCGGTGATCCGCTGGCTGCTCGACTTCACCGACGCCGACGGGGTCCGGCTCCGGTTCGACCAGCTCGCGCTCCAGACGTGGCGCGACGAGGGGGGCGAGTCGCGCGTCGTGCACGAGCGATTCGTCTACGACCCGGCGACGCTGACGGCGCGCGCGGCGGCGTAGGCGCGCCGGCGTCCGGGCCGCCGCCGCGAGATCGGCGGCGGCCCGGGCGTTCAGAGCTCCGCGCGCGCCGCCATCACGACGCGCAGCACGGCCTGCTGGCCGAACCGCCGCTTGTACGCCGCGACCACGCGCCGCACACGCGCGTCGGCGTCCGGCGTCGGCGCGTGCACGAGCTCCACGACGAAGCTCGGCTCCCGCACGGCCCGGCCGTCGCGCGCGCGCCACCGGCCGTCGGCCGCCCAGATCGTGGCGCCGTCGGGGAAGGCGGGCGTCAGCACGGCGTGCACGAACGCCGCCCACGCGGAGTCGCTCACCACGGCCGTGTCGCCGACGTTGCGGCCGAAGTAGAGCCGCTCGACCTGCGTGGCCGCCGGGGATGCAGGGGCGACGACCGCCGCGGCGCTGGCCGCCGCGCGCGCCACCACGCCGCCGAGCACCGCGCCGGCCACGCGCGCCTGCCTCATCG
>NZ_JARGEK010000383.1 GCF_029211165.1 Roseisolibacter sp. H3M3-2 | reverse complement strand
GCGTCGCGCGGGGGCGCGCCGACGCGCTGCGCGGCGGGCGGCGGGGGCGCGGGGACGTAGACCAGCGTCTCGGGCGGGCGCGGCGGCGCGACGCCCGCGCGCGCGGTGGCGACGACGGCCACGCCGATCAGCGCGGCGTGCAGGACGACGCTCGCGGCCATCCCGCCGGTCGAGCGGCGGCGCGGGCGGCGGGACTCGGGAAGCGCGTGGAGCACGGGCGACATGCGACGGTTCCTCCGGCGGTGGGGTCGCCGGCAGGATGCGACGCGCGCATTACGCGCCCGTGGGCGCGCCGTGACGGATCGATGAGCGGTCGATGAACCGTCGGTGACGCGCGGATGACGAAACGATGAAGGCGCGCCGCCGCGCGCTCACGGCGCGTGGGTGAGCCACACGGGGCACGGCGCGCGGTGCACCACCGCGGCCGCGACGCTCCCCTCCAGCAGCCGGTCGACGCCGCCGTGCCGCGGGTGCGTGGCGAGCGCCAGCAGCTCCGCTCCCTCCTCCGCCGCCGCGCCCGCGACCGCCGCCAGCCCCACGGCCGCGGCCCACGGCGTCTGGTACCACGCGGGGAGCACGCGCAGCGCGAGCACGGCCTCGCCGCGCCCCGGCACGCCGTCCTCGTTCCACGCCCGCACGCGGAAGCGGTAGCGGCCCGGCCGCAGCTGCGTGTAGCGCGCGGTGCGCGCGCCGCGCGCGGCCTGCCACTCCGCGTCGACGCCGTCCATCCGGTACTCCACCCGCGCGCGCTCGGGCATGCGGAGCGCCGTCGCGGTGAAGCGGACGTCCACCGCGCCGGGGTTGGGCCCGATCCGCTCCCGCGCGTCCGCGGGGAGCGGCGTCCCGTCGACCGCGACCTCCTCGACGTGCACGCGGGGGGCGATGGGGTTCGTGGACGCGACGCGCGGGTCGAGCACGGCGAGCCCCGTCGGCGTGGCGAACCACAGCCGCCCGTCGGGCGCGACGGCGACCGGGTCGCGGTCGAGCCGGTTCCCCCGCCCCGCGGCCAGCCCGTCGGGCGCGCCGAAGAGGCGCACCGGCACGCGCGCGGCGCGCCCCTCCGCGCGGGCGTTCAGCGCGTCGAGCGGGATCCGCGCGACCCCGCCCCCGCCGGCGACCCACAGCGCCCCCGCGTGCGCCACCACGCGCGCGAACTGGTCGCGCGCGATCGGCACGACCTCGGGCACCGCGACCGTGCGCGCGGCGCCGGCGGCGATCCGCACGAGAGTGCCGTCGCGCGCGTTCCCCCACAGCGTGTCGGCGCCCGCGGGCGTCAGGCCGTAGACGGCGCGCGTCAGCCCCTCGCGCGCGCCCACGCGTCGGACGACGCGCCCGTCGGCCAGCTCGAGGACGACCGCCGGGTCGCCGACCGCGACCCACACGTGCCCGCGCGCGTCCCCGCCGAGCGACGTGACGCTGAGGTTCGACGTCGACGCGCCCGGGCCGATCGACGCGGTGTCGAGCGGCGCGAAGCCGGCGGCCGTCCACCGGCCGAGGAGCGGCGGCATCAGGTAGAGCCAGAGCGTGCCGCCGCCGTCCTCGCGGGCGTGCAGCGCGCGGCGCGGGAGGCGCGGCGTCACGACCGTCGCGCGCGTGCCGTCGAGGCGCACCACGCGGTCGTCCTCGTCGTACACGAACAGGCCGCCGCCGCGGGCCAGCCCGAGCGGCCAGAACCCGCCGTGCGCGCCGGGGCGGATCTCGCGCACCGCGACCGGGCCCGGCTCCCCGCGGACGATCCCGCCGTCGAGGCGGTGGATGAGGGACTGGCCGTACTGCACCGTCCACAGCGCGCCGCCCGCGTCGGGGAGGACGTTGATGGGCGCGTCGAACGGCAGCCCGTTCCGGCGGCTCACCATCGCGAACGGGGCGTGGCGCAGGCGGTCGAGCCCCATCTCGGTGGCGACCCACACGCTCCCCTCCTCGTCGGCGAGGACGGCGCGCACCACCGCGTCCGACAGGCCGTCGCGCTCCGTGAACTGCTCGACCACGCCGCCGCGCAGGCGGAGCATCCCCTCCCCGCGGGTCGCGACCCACAGCGCGCCGTCGGGCCCGCGCACCGCGCGCGGCCCGGTCACCTTCCCGCTGTCGCGCCCCGGCGGGCGGATCTGCGTGCGTCGCTCGCCGCGCAGCATGACGAGGCCGTCGCGCGACGCGAAGACGACCAGCGTCCCGTCCCGGTCCTGCACGAGCGGCCGCTGGCTCACGTCGGTGGCCCCCGGCGGCACCGGGTGGTGGCGCGCGCGGTCCCCGGACACGTGCCACAGCCCGTGCGCGCGGCTCCCCATCCACACGCCGGCGCCCGTGTCGGGGATGAGCCCCAGCATCCCGGTGTCGGGCACCCCCGCCGGCAGCGCGGGGCGGCCGAGGCGGCCGCCGCGCAGGCTGTACAGCCGGTCGTCGCCGCTCAGCAGCCAGTATTCGCCGTCCGCGCGCTCCAGCTGCGCGGTCAGGTCGGCGTGCGCCCCCGGCGGCACGACCACGCGGAACGCGCCGCCGCGGTACGCCACGAGCCCGCCGTCGCGGCGGCTGACCCACAGCGTGCCGGCGCGGTCCACCAGCAGCAGGCGGAACGTGCCGCCGCGCGCGCTCCGCAGCGCCGGCGTGGTGGTGCTGTCGAAGCGCGTGAAGCGCACGCCGTCGAAGCGCACCACCGCGTCCTCGGCGCCGAGCCAGAGGTAGCCGTCGGGCGTGCGCTGGATCCCCCCGGTCACGCCGCCGGAGGGGAGCCCGTCGGCCTCCGTCCACGTCGTGTGATGGACGTGCGCCAGCGGCTGCGCCGGCCAGCGCGGCGGCTGCGCGTGCGCGGACGCGGCGAGCAACGCCAGGGCGACGGCGCACGCGCGCGTGAGGGACATGCGCCCGATTCTATCGTCGCGCCACGGCGCGGCAAGCCGCGCGCGTCGCGCGCGCCGCGCTTTCATCGACCGCGCGGACGGGCGTACGGGGAGGCGCACGCCACTCTTCCCCCGCTCGAGGAGTCCGCCATGCCGCTCCGCCCTTCCCCCCGCGCCTCCCGCGTCGTGCGCGCGCTCGCCGCCGTCGGCGTGCTCGCGTGCGACGCGCCCGAGCCGCTCGCGCCGCGCGCCACCGTCGCCGCGCCCACCCACGCGCACGCGCGCCGCGCGTCGCCCGCGGGGGCGCGCCCGACCATCGTGCTCGTGCACGGCGCGTTCGCCGACGCCACCGGGTGGCAGGACGTCATCCCGATCCTGCAGCGCGCCGGCTACCCGGTGATCGCGGTGCAGAACCCGCTCACCTCCGTCGGCGCCGACGTGGCGAGCACGAAGCGCGTCATCGACGCGCAGCCGGGCGCGGTGATCGCCGTCGGGCACTCGTACGGCGGCGTCGCGATCAGCGGCGCGGCGGCCGGCAACCCGAAGGTGCGCGCGCTCGTCTACGTCGCCGCGTACGCCCCCGACGCGGGGGAGAGCGTGCAGGCGCTGAACGCGCGGTTCCCCGAGACGCCGCTGGCGCACGCGGTCGCCCCCGACGCGGCCGGCTTCGTCTACATCGACGCGGCGCGCTACCGCGACGTGTTCGCCGGCGACGTCCCCGAGCCGCGCACGCGCGTCATGGCCGTCACGCAGAAGCCCGCGGCCTTCGCGACGCTCGTCGACCCGCTCCCCGTCGCGCCGGCGTGGCGGACGGTCCCCGCCTGGTACGTCGTGGCGCGCGACGACCGCACCATCCACCCCGACCTCGAGCGCTTCCTCGCGCGGCGCATGCAGGCGCGCACCACGGAGCTGGGGACGAGCCACCTCCCCCTCGCCTCGCGCCCGCACGAGGTCGCGAAGGTCATCCTCGAGGCGGCCGCCGAGACCGCGCCCTGAGCGGCGCGGCCGGGCGACTTTCAGGTCGCGTCCGGCCGGCGTACGGGGGAGCATGTCCCGCGAACTCCCCGTCGCCCGGCTGCTGCGCTGGCGCCTCGAGCAGGGGGCGGCCGGCGCGCCGCCGCCCCCGAGCGCCGCGCGACTCCTCGCGCTCGCCCGGCCGTGGTGGGAGACGGCGCCCGCGCGCCTGCTGGCCGCGGTGGAGCGGCTGCGGCAGATGCCGCCGGCCTACGGCTTCGCGCGGACGCCCGACGCGCGTGCGCGGGCCGGGCACCCGGTGCCGGTCCTCGTCGACGCCGCCGAGCCGTCGGAGACGTACGCCCACGCGCTGTACCTCGCGGTGCGCGCCGGCCGGATGCGCCTGCGCTTCCGCCTCGACGCCGACGGCGCGCTGCCGGGGGACGCGCTGGAGCTCACCGTCGGCGCCGACGCGCCCGACGGCGCGCCGTTCGAGGTCGCGGCCCGCCGCGCCGAGGGGG
>NZ_JARGEK010000382.1 GCF_029211165.1 Roseisolibacter sp. H3M3-2 | reverse complement strand
TTGGCTCACAGAACGACATGGCTACGATCCGACTTGCCGCCGACGGCGGGGGCGCCACGCGTCGCGCGGTCGCCGGGGGCGGGGTGAGCCGGTCGGGCGTGCACGCGCCGAGCGGCGCCGCGTGCAGCGCGAGGGCGGCGTTCGCGAGCGCGGCGGTGCGCGCCGGTGTTCGGGCGGGGGTCGGTCCGCTATCTCTCCCTGACATCTGGGCCTCCGGGTGACGGGGTGCAGCCGCCCCGTCCCCACCGCGGGGACGACGGCCGCGCTGCGCCACCAGCATCCGGCCGGGGCCCCCGCAGGCCACCACGCGCGCGACGCGGCGCCGCTCGGCGCGACGCGCGACCGCGTGCCCGCGCGACCGCGCCGACCCGTCCCGCATGACCTTCCGCGACATCCTCGCCCGCGAGTTCCTCGGCAACCCGCTCGCCGCCTGGGCCGCCGCCGCCGGCATCCTCGCCGGCGTGTTCGCGGCGCTCGTCGTCGTCCGCCGGCTGCTCGTCCGCCGCCTCGAGCGCACCGCGCCCGCCTCGTCGACGATGGCCGACGACGTGTTCCTCGACGGGCTGCGGCGCACGCGCAAGTCGTTCCTGTTCGCGCTGGCGCTGGTCGCCGCGTCGCTGGCGCTCGAGATCCCCGAGTCGCGCCGCACGCTGATCGAGAAGCTGGCGACCGTGGTCGCGCTGGTGCAGCTGGCCAGCTGGGGGACCGGCGCCATCGCCTTCTGGCTGCTGCGCATGACGCGCGAGCGGCAGGCGAGCGACCGGGCGAGCCTGACGACCCTCAACGTCATCGCCGTCGTCGCGCGCGTGGTCCTGTGGGCGCTGCTCTTCCTGCTGGCGCTGCAGTCGTTCGGCGTCGACGTGACCGCGCTCATCACCGGCCTCGGCATCGCCGGCGTGGCGGTCGCGCTGGCGGTGCAGAACGTCCTCGGCGACGTCCTGGCGTCGCTGTCGATCGCGCTCGACAAGCCGTTCGTGATCGGCGACTACATCGTCGTCGACGCGTTCCAGGGGACGGTCGAGGAGATCGGGCTCAAGACGACGCGCATCCGCTCGCTCACCGGCGAGCAGATCATCGTGGCGAACGCCGAGCTGCTGAAGGCGCGCATCCGCAACTACCAGCGGCAGACCGAGCGCCGCGTCGCCTTCACCCTGCTCTTCCCGCTCGAGACGCCCCCCGACGCGATCGAGCGGGTGCCGCCGCTGGTGCGCGAGACGATCCTCGAGAACTCGCCGGTGCGGCTCGACCGCGTGCACTTCGCGGCCATCACCGACCAGGCGCTGGCGGTCGAGGCGGTGTACTTCGTGCTCGACGCGAACCACGCCGTGCACGTCGAGATCCAGCAGCGCATCAACCTCGCGCTGCTCCGCCGGCTGTCGGCCGCCGGGGTCCGGCTGGCGGTGCCGACGCGGTCGGTGGTCGTGAAGGGGGGCCCCGACGCGGAGACGGAGGCGACGGCCGCGGCCGTCGCCTGACGTCGCCTACACGCCGCGCCGACTCAGGACTCGTCGAGCTTCGCGTCCAGCTCGATCTCGACGTTCCCCATCAGCGCCGTCGACACCGGGCAGCTGCTCTTGGTGGCCTCGGCGACGTCCTTGAACGCGTCGCGGTCGGCGCCGGGGACGCGGGCGGTGCAGTCGAGCTTCATGCGCGTGATCTTGAAGCCGTCGCCGACCTTCTCGATCGTGCAGGCGGCCTTGGTCTCGATCTTCTCCGGCGTCATGCCGGCCTGCGTGAGCGCGAGACTGAGCGCCATGCTGAAGCAGGCCGCGTCGGCGGCGGCCAGCAGCTCCTCGGGGTTCGTCCCGGACACGTCGCCGAAGCGCGTGCCGAACGAGTAGGCCCCGGTGATGGCGCCGCTCTCCCCGGCAAACTCCCCCTTCCCGCTGCGCAGGTCGCCGGTCCAGGTGGCCGAGGCGTGACGCGTGGGCATCGTCGAACTCTCCTGTTGGTGGTCTGGGCCAGCGCCTCAGTCCAGCGTCTTGCTGAACCGCCGCACGCTGACGGCGAGGATCGCGACCGCGAACACTAGCAGGACGACGGCCTCGCGCCACAGGGAGGCGAGCCCGACCCCGCGCAGCAGCACGCCGCGCAGCACGCGCAGGTAGTAGGTCAGCGGGAGCGCCAGCCCGACCCACCGCGCCGCCGCCGGCATCGCCTCGCGCGGGAACATGAAGCCCGACAGCAGGATGTTCGGGAGCAGGAAGAAGAAGCCGACCTGCATCGCCTGCGCCTGCGTCCGCGCCAGCGTCGACACCAGCAGCCCCAGCCCGAGGTTGGCGAGGATGAAGCCGAACGTGAGCGCGTAGAGCAGCGGCAGCGACCCGCGCGCCGGCACGCCGAACAGGAGGCGGCCGAGCAGCAGGACGACCGACATCTGCACGTAGCCGACGACGACGAACGGGGCGACCTTGCCGAGCATCAGGCTCCCCTTCCCGATCGGCGTCACGATCAGCTGCTCCAGCGTGCCGCGCTCGCGCTCGCGCACGATCGCCATGCTCATGATGAGCAGCATCGTCAGCGACAGGAGCACCCCCACCAGCCCCGGCGCGATGTAGACCGCGCTGCGCAGCCCGGGGTTGTACCACGGCCGCACGCGCACGTCGAGCGTCCACGCCGCGGGGCGCCCCGCGCGCTCTGCCGCCAGCTCGGCGCCGTGCGCCGCGCCCACCTGCGCCGCCGCCGCGATCGCCGCGCTCGACCCCGACGGCTCGGCGGCGTCGACGAGGACCTGCACGCGCGCCGGGCGCCCGCGCTTCAGCGCGCGCGCGTAGTCGGGCGGCACCACGATCGCCGCCCGCGCCTCCCCCGCCCCGATCGCCGCCGCCACGTCGGCCCGGCTGGCGGCGGCGCGCGTCACGTCGAACGTCCCGCTCTCGGCCAGCGCCTCGACCAGCGCGCGGCTCTGCTGCGTGCGCGACTCGTCGAGCACCACGGTCGGGAGGTGGCGCACCTCGGTGCGGATCGCGTAGCCGAACAGCGCCAGCTGCAGCGCCGGGAGCACGACCATCATCCCCAGCGTCAGCCGGTCGCGCCGCATCTGCACGAACTCCTTGCGCAGCATCGGCCAGAACGCCGAGGCGCGCAGGCGCGCGAGCGGGCCGGACGCGACGCTCACGCCCCCACCGCCTCGGTCTCCTGCAGGTGCACGAACACGTCCTCCACCGTCGGCAGCCCGAACTGCGCGGTGATCTCCGCGCTCGTCCCGACCGCGATCAGCGCCCCGCGCGCCATGAACGCCAGCCGGTCGCAGCGCGCCGCCTCGTCCATGTAGTGCGTCGTCACCAGCACGGTCGTCCCCTCGGCGGCCAGCGCGCGGATCGCGGCCCAGAAGCGCCGCCGCGCCGCCGGGTCCACCCCCGCCGTCGGCTCGTCGAGGAAGAGGAGCCGCGGGCGGTGTGCGGTCGCGCAGGCGAGGGCGAGGCGCTGCTTCCACCCGCCGCTCAGCGTCCCCGCCAGCTGCCCCGCGCGCGCGGCGAGCCCCAGCCCGTCGAGCAGCTCCGCCACCCGCGCCGCGCGCGCCGCGCCGCGCAGCCCGTACACGCTGGCGTAGAAGTCGAGGTTCTCGGCGACGGTCAGGTCGTCGTACAGCCCGAACTTCTGCGACATGTAGCCGATGGCCCGCTTCACCGCCTCCGGCTCGCGCACGACGTCGTGGCCGACCACCGTCGCCGTCCCCGCGCTCGGCGCGAGCAGCCCGCACAGCATGCGGATCGTCGTCGTCTTCCCCGAGCCGTTGGGGCCGAGGAGGCCGAACACCTCGCCGCGGCGCACCGTGAGGTCGAGCCCCGCCACCGCCACCAGCGCCCCGAAGGCGCGCCGCAGCCCGCGCGTCTCGACCGCGGCCCCGGTCACGGCGCCGCCGGCGCGATCGTGACCGTCACCGGCATGCCGGCCTTGAGCGCCCCCGACGTGTCAGCGATGGCGACCTTCACCCCGAACACGAGGTCGGCCCGCTCCTCCTCGGTGAGCGCCGCGCGCGGCGTGAACTCGGCGCGGTCGCGGATCGCCACCACGCGCCCCGGCACCGCGCGCGCGAGCCCGTCGGCGGCGAGCGACGTCGCCGCGCCCAGGCGCACGCGGGCGAGCGCGCCCTCCGCGACGTACACCCGCACCCACGGCCGCCGCGGCTCGCCGAGCGTCAGCGCGGGGACGCCGGCGGCCAGCACCTCGCCCGGCTCGGCGGCGCGGACCAGGACCGTGCCGTCGACGGGGGCGAGGAGGGTGAGGTCGCGCGCCGTCGCCTCGACGCCCGACGCGGCGGCCCGGGCGCCCGCCAGCTCGGCGCCGGCGGCGCGGACGCGGGCGGCGGTC
>NZ_JARGEK010000381.1 GCF_029211165.1 Roseisolibacter sp. H3M3-2 | reverse complement strand
CGCGCGAGGAGGACGCGGCGGCCACGGCGCCGGCGCACGCGCCGAGCGCGTCGCAGGCGTTCGGCCGCGCGGCGCGGGCGCGCCAGGTGCTCGGCGTCGCCGGGTCGTCGTTCCGCGAGGTGGCGACCGGGTGGGGGGGGCGTGGTGATCGCCTTCACCTGCGCGGTGCTGGTGCTGCTCGGCCCCGGCGCGCTGCAGCACATCGGGATCCCGCTGGTGCCGACCACCGAGCAGCTGACGACGTGGCTGACCACGACCGGCGGCGAGGCGTTCTGGATGACGATCCCGCTGATGACCGCGTTCTACGCCGGCGAGCTGGCGTGGCGCGAGCGCGACGCGGGGCTCGGCGAGATCGCCGACGCCGCGCCGGCACCCGACTGGGTGCCGCCCGCCGGCAAGTTCCTGGGGCTGGCCGGCGTGCTGGCGGTGCTGCAGGTCGCGGTGCTCGCCTCGGCGGTCGTGGTGCAGCTGCGCCTCGGCCACCGCGACCTCGAGCTCGGGCTGTACGCGCGCGTGCTCCTCGGGCTGCAGCTCGCCGACTACCTGCTGTTCGCCGCGCTGGCGGTGGCGGTGCACGCGACCGTGAACCACAAGCAGGTCGGGCACCTCGTGCTGGTGGTGGCATACGTGCTCACCGCGTTCGGCGGGGAGCTGGGGATCCGCCACCAGCTGCTGACCTACGGCGGCGACCCGGGGTGGAGCTACTCGGACATGCGCGGCTTCGGGCCGTTCCTGGGGCCGGTGCTCTGGCTCAAGGCGTACTGGGGCGCGTGGGCGGTGCTGCTGGCGGTGGCGTCGCGCGTGCTGTGGGCGCGCGGCACCGAGCGCGGCGACGTCGCGCGGCTGCGGCTGGCGCGCCGGCGGCTCACGCCGCGCGTGGCCGGGGCGAGCGCCGCGCCGGCGGCGGCGACCGTCGGCCTCGGCGGCTTCGTGTTCTACAACACGAACGTCCTGCACGCGTACCGCGCCGAGGGGGAGGCGGAGGCGCGCCGCGTGGCGTACGAGCGGGCGTACGCGCGCCACGCCGACGCGCCGCGCCCCGCGCTGGCCGCGACGCGCGTGCGCGTGGAGCTGTTCCCCGCCGAGGGGGCGGCGGAGCTGCGCGGGACGCACCTGCTGGTGAACCGCACCGGCGCGCCGCTCGGCGCGGTGCACGTGGCGACCGCGTGGGAGGTCGCGACCGACTCGCTGGCCCTCGACCGCCCGGCGACGCGGCTGGTGGACGACGCCGCGCTCGGCCACCACGCGTGGACGCTCGCGACGCCGCTCGCGCCGGGCGACAGCGTGCGGCTGTCGTTCGTGGTGCGCCACCGCCCGCGCGGGTTCACGAACGCGGGGCCCGACGCGTCGGTGGCGCCCGGCGGGACCTTCCTCACCAGCGCGTGGCTGCCGCGCGTCGGCTACGAGCCGGCGCGCGAGCTGGCCGACGCCGCGGAGCGCCGGCTGCGCGGGCTCCCGCCGCGCGTCGAGCGGCCGACGCCCGACGACGTGCGCGGCGCGCGCGTGATGGTGGAGGCCGAGGTGGGGACCGCCGCCGACGAGCTGGCGGTGGCGCCGGGGGCGCTGCGCCGCCGCTGGACGGCCGGCGGGCGCGCGTACCACGCCTACGCCACCGACGCGCCGATCCGCGACGACTGGGCGGTGTTCTCGTCGCGCTACGCCGTGCGCGAGGGGAGCTGGCGCGACTCCGCCGGGCGCGCGGTGCGGCTGGCCGTGCTGCACCACCCGCGCCGCGGGGGGAACGTCGACGGGATGCTGCGCGCCATGCGCGCCGCGCTCGACTACCACGCGGCGCGCTTCGGCGCGTACCCGTACGCCGACCTGCGGCTCGTCGGGCACCCGGGGAGCGGGCAGTCGCTGCACGCCTTCCCGATCAACGTGTCGTTCCGCGAGGACTTCGCGCTGATGGCGCCGTCGCGCGACCCGCGCCGCGTGGACTTCCCCTTCGGCATCGTGGCGCACGAGGTCGCGCACCAGTGGTGGGGGAACCGCCTCACGGCCGCCGACGGCGACGGCGCGGCGCTGCTGAGCGAGAGCCTCGCCTGGTACTCGGCGCTCGGCACCGTCGAGGCCGAGTACGGGCGCGCGCACGTCGAGCGGCTGCTCGGCGTGATGCGCGAGGCGTACCTCCAGCCGCACGCCCGCGCGGCCCCGCCGCTGCTGCAGGCGCGCGACTGGCTGCAGGCGTACCGGAAGGGGCCGTTCGCGCTGTGGACGCTGCGCGAGCTCGCCGGCGAGGCCGCGGTCACCGGCGCGCTGCGGCGCCTGCTCGACGCGCACCCCGAGGGGGCGCGGCCGCTCCCCACGTCGCGCGACCTGTACCGCGAGCTGCGCGCGGCGACGCCCGACTCGATGCGCGGGCTGCTGGCCGACCTGTTCGAGCGCAACACGTACTGGAAGCTCGAGGTGCGGCGCGCCGAGGCGGCGCCGGCCGGCGGCGGCGCGTGGCGGGTCGCGCTCGACGTGCGCGCGCGCAAGCTGGTGGTCGACACGCTCGGCGTGGAGCGCGAGGTGCCGATGGACGAGCGCGTCGAGCTGGGCGTGGACGGCGCGGCGGCGGGCGGGGCCGACGCGGCCGCGCCGGCGCTGTACCGCGGGACGCACCGGATCCGCTCGGGGGCGCAGCGCGTGGTGGTGACGGTGCGCGGCGCGCCGGCGCGCGCGCTGGTCGATCCGCGGCGCCTGCTCCTCGACGACGAGGGGGAGGACAACGCGGTGGAGGTCGAGCGCACGCCCTGAGCGGGGCGGCGGGTTGCGAATTCTTGCGCCTATCGCGGCGCGCCGGGGGGCGGTAGCGTCCGCGCATGAACCGCGTCCAGGTCCTGCTGCAGACGCCGTCGGCCCGGGTCGCCGTGTTCGACCACCCGCCCGACGAGGCGCACGTCGACCCCGCCGAGGAGGTGGCGGGGATGGACGCGATCGCATTCGTGGAGGCGGGGACGTTCGCCATCCGCCCGCACGGCGCGGCGGAGGCGTGGGAGTTCGCGCCGGGGCTGCTGTTCGTGTCGGCGCGCGGGCTCGCGTTCCGCTGCCGGCACGGCGAGGAATGCCCGGGGGACCGGTGCCTGTCGGTCGCCTACACCCCCGCGGGCGTGGACGACCTGCGCACCGCGGGGCTGCCGGCGCTGCGGGCGGGGGCGGTGCGCGGGGGCGCGCCGTCGTCGACGACGCGCTGCGCGCCGCGGTGCTGGCGGGGGCGCTGTACGAGTCGCTGTTCGACGCGGGGCCGGAGGCGCGCGGCGAGTCGCCCGAGGTGATGCGCCGCGTCGCGCCGGCGGGGCGCCTGGCCGACGCCGAGCACGCGGCCGCGCTGGCGCTGGCCGCGCTGGCGGCGGCCGCGGGGATGAGCCCGTACCACTTCGCGCGCACGTTCGCGCCGCTCGCCGGCGTGCCGCCGCTCCCCGAGGTCACCGCGGTGCGGCTGCGCGCGGCGGCGCACCGGCTGGCGCAGGGGGCGGCGGTGACCGACACGGCGCTGGCCGTGGGGTTCGCGTCGCTGAGCCACTTCGTGACGACGTTCCGGCGCCGCTTCGGCGTGACGCCGGCGGCGTTCGCGCGCGCGCCGCAGCGCGCCGCCATCCGCGCCGCGCTGTCGGACCCGGTGTGGCGCCGCGCCGGACGCGCCGGACTTCCGCAAGGATCCGCAAGCGCGGCGCGCGGGTGACGTCGTAGCGTGGGCGCGTGTCCGCCGGAGCGTCCGGCGGGCCGCACCCTTCACGACGAGGTCCCATGCGAGAGGTCCTGCTGGCGCGGTGGCGCGAGGTCGGCGACAAGACGGTGGAGCTGGCGGAGGCGGTGCCCGCGGCGGCGTACGACGCGCCCACCGCCCCCGGCGCCCGCACGTTCGCCGAGGCGCTGCGGCACCTGGCGTTCTGGAACGAGCACGCGCGCGAGACGCTGCGCGGCCACGCCCCCGACGGCTCGGCGAACGCGCTGCCGGCCGAAGCGTACCCCGACCGCGCGTCGGTGCTGGCGGCGCTGCGCGCGAGCGTCGGCGGCGTGGCGGACGCGATCGCGGCGTCGCGCGACGCGGACGCCGAGGCGGTGGTCGCGAACCTGGCGCACGCGGCGGAGCACTACGGGCAGCTGGCGGTGTACGCGCGGCTCGCGGGCGAGGCGCCGCCGGCGCCGCGGTCGGACGCGCTCGCCGGGGCGGCGTAGTGGGGGCGCGGCGCGGCGTGCGCGACGCCGTGGTGGTGTACGGGGCGGCCGGGCACACCGGCCGCTTCGTCGTCGCCGAGCTGGCGTGGCGCGGCACGCCGGTGATCCTGTCGGGGCGCGACGCGGGGCGGCTGGCCGCCGTCGCGGCCGCGCTGCCGGGCGCCGAGGTGCGGCCGGCGGCGGA
>NZ_JARGEK010000380.1 GCF_029211165.1 Roseisolibacter sp. H3M3-2 | reverse complement strand
GGCGACGCCGCGCGCGCCGGCGACGGCGCCGACGCCGCGGCGCGCGAGGCGGTGGTGCTGCGGCTCGTCGCCCGCGGCCACAGCAACAAGGAGATCGCCGCCGCGCTCGAGATCAGCGTCAAGACGGTCGAGACGCACAAGGCGAACGGGATGGCGAAGCTCGGCGTCGGGAGCCGGGCCGCGCTCGTGCGGTTCGCCGTCGACGAGGGGTGGCTGCGCGACGGCTGACGGACGCGATCGGGGCGATGCGGCCCGTCCCCCCGTCGGCCGCCGACGAGCGGGAGGCGGCGCGCGCGCTGGTGCTGCGCCACGGCTGGAACGCGGTCGCGTACCAGATCCTCAACCCGGGGATGCGCCGCTGGTTCGCCGCCGCCGGCGACGCGGTGGCGGGCTACGCGTCGTTCGGCGGGGTGCGCGTGGTCGCGGGGGCGCCGGTGTGCGCGGCCGGCCGGCTGGCCGAGGTGGCGGCGGAGCTGGAGCGCGACGCGAACGCGCGCGGCGAGCGCGTGCTGTTCTTCGGCGCCGGCGCGCGGCTGGAGCGCACCTACGCGGGGCGCCGCGACCACGTGCTGGTGCGCCTCGGCGCGCAGCCGGCGTGGGACCCGGCGGGGTGGGACGCGATCGTGCGGGGCAAGGCGTCGCTGCGCGCGCAGCTGCACCGCGCGCGCAACAAGGGCGTCGCGGTGACCGAGTGGGCGCCGGAGCGCGCGCGCGAGGCTCCCGCGCTGCGCGCCGTGCTCGCCGACTGGCTGGCGACGCGCGGGCTGCCGCCGCTCGGCTTCCTCGTGACCCCCGACCTGCTGGGCGACGTGCGCGACCGGCGCGTGTTCGTGGCCGGGCGCGGGGGCGAGGCGCTGGCGTTCCTCGTGGCGACGCCGGTGCCGGCGCGCGCGGGATGGCTGGTGGAGCAGTGGCCGCGCGCGCGCGCCGCGCCCAACGGCACCACGCACCTGCTGGTGGACGCGGCGGTGCGCGCGCTCGCCGCCGTCGGCGCGCCGTACGTGACGCTGGGGCTCGCGCCGCTGGCGGCGCACGGCGACCCCGCGGCGGGCGCGCCGCCGGCGTGGCTGCGCCCGCTGTTCGCGTGGCTGCGCGCGCACGGGCGCCGCTTCTACGACTTCCGCGGGCTGGAGCACTTCAAGGGGTCGCTGCGCCCCGACGCGTGGGAGCCGGTGTTCGCGATCGCGCAGGGGACGCGCTTCGGGCCGGGGCTGCTGCGCGCGGTCGCCGGCGCCTTCAGCCACGGCGCGCCCGAGGCGCTGCTGGCGCGCGCGCTGGCCGGCGGGGCGCGCGAGGAATGGCGGCGGCTGCGCGCCCGCGGCCTGCGTCGTGCGCCTGCCGCGGCTCCACACCGGGAGGGGAGGGGACGATGGGAGGGACCGTGAGCCGCCGCGCCTTCGTGGCGACGGGGGTGTCGGCCGGCGCCGCGGTCGCGGGCGTCGGAGCGTTCGCCGGCAGCGCCGCGCGCGCCGCCGCGTCGGGAGAAGCCGCCGGGGGCGCGCTGCCGCCGGCGCCGCGCGCCGCCGGGCGGCCGATGCCCGAGCTGGAGCGCCCGCTGGCCGACTCGCCCGAGCGCCGGCTCGGCTGGGCGGTGGTGGGGCTCGGCGACTTCGCGCTCAACCACATGCTGCCGGCGCTCGGCCGCACGCGGCACTGCCGGCTGACGGCGGTGGTGAGCGGCAACGCGGAGAAGGCGCGCGCCGTGGCCGCGGCGTACGGCGTTCCCGCGAGCGGCGTCTACTCGTACGACGATTTCGACCGGATCCGCGACGACCGGACGGTGGACGTCGTGTACGTGGTGCTCCCCAACGCGCTGCACGCGGCGTGGACGGAGCGCGCGGCGCGCGCCGGGAAGCACGTCTTCTGCGAGAAGCCCATGGCGGTCACCGAGGCCGAGTGCCGGCGGATGATCGACGCCTGCGCGCGCGCCGGGAGGCGGCTGATGATCGCCTACCGCGCGCCGTTCGAGCCGCACAACGCCGAAGCGATCCGGATGCTGCGCGCCGGCGAGGCGGGGGCGATCCGCGAGATCGTCGCCGACCACGGGCGCCCGCTCGACCCCGAGAAGCCGGCCGACCGGTGGCGCGCCGAGGCCGCGCTGGCCGGCGGCGGCTCGCTCTACGACATCGGGATCTACTCGCTGAACGGCGCGCGCTACCTGACGGGGGAGGACCCGGTCGAGGTGCGGGCGACGTACCGCAAGCCGCCCGGGAGCCCCGGCCCCGGCGGCCGCCCGATCGACGTGGAGCAGGGGATCGCCTGGACGATGCGCTTCCCGGGCGGCGCGGTGGCGCACTGCACGTCGGGGTACGACTTCCAGAACGTGAAGCGCATCCAGGTGATGGCCGAGCGGGCGTCGCTCGCGCTCGACCCGGCCACCGAGTACGAGGGGAACCGGCTGATCGTGACGCGCGAGCGCGGGCGCGAGGAGCCCAAGCTCGGCGAGTCGTCGCTGCAGTTCGTCGGGGAGCTCGACGAGTTCGCGTCGGCGATCCGCGAGAACCGCGAGCCGCGGCGCGGGACGGGGCCCGAGGGGCTTCATGACGTGCGTATCATGCAGCGCATCTACGAGGCGGCGCGCACGGGGCGTCCGGTGGAGGTGCCGCCGGCGCGCTGAGCGGGGGTACTATTGCGGGAACGCGCGCCGCCCCCGCACCCCTCGTCAGACGTGGAACGCCACTACGACCCCTGGCTCGTCGGCCTCTCGCTGCTGGTGGCGGCGGTGGCGGGCTACGTCGCGCTGGACCTCGCGGGGCGGGTGAACGTCGCCCGCGGCGCGGCGCGGCGCCTGTGGATCGGCGCCGGCGCGCTGGCGATGGGGACCGGGATCTGGAGCATGCACTTCATCGGCATGCTCGCGTTCCGGCTGCGCGACCGCGGCGCCGCGCTGCCGATGACGTACGACGTGCCGCACCTGGTGCTGTCGGTGCTGGTGGCGGTGGCGGCGTCGTTCCTGGCGCTGGCGGTGGCGGGGCGCGAGCGGCTCCCGGCGGTGCGGCTCGCGGCGGCCAGCGTGGCGATGGGCGCGGCCATCGCCGGGATGCACTACATCGGCATGGCGGGGCTGCGCGTGTCGAGCCGGCTGCACCACGACCCGCCGCGGGTGGCCGCGTCGCTGGCGATCGCGGTCGCCGCGTCGTCGGCGGCGCTCTGGCTGGCGTACCGGCTGCGCGCCGCCGAGGGGGCGTCGGGGATGCGGCGGCGCGGCGCGGCGGCGCTGCTGATCGGCGTGGCGATCGCCGGCATGCACTACACGGCGATGAGCGCGGCGCGCTTCGGCCCCGCCGGCGGCGCGCTCGCCGTCCCCGCCGACGCCGTGCTGGCGACGCAGGGGCTGGGGTGGGCGGTCACCGGGACGACGGGGCTGATCCTCGCCCTCGCCCTCGCCGGCACGGCGGTCGACCGCGAGCTGCGCGCGCGCCTCGCCCGCGCGCAGGAGGTGCAGCGGCTGTACGCGGCGGCCGACGCGGCGCGCGCCGAGGCGGAGCGCGCCAACCGGGCGAAGGACGACTTCCTGGCCACGATGAGCCACGAGCTGCGCACGCCGCTCAACGCGATCCTCGGCTACGCCGACCTGCTCGACGCGGGGGTGGCGGGCGACATCACCGAGCAGCAGCGCGCCTACCTGGCGCGGGTACGCGTCAGCGGGCGCTACCTGCTCGGGCTCATCACCGACGTGCTCGACTTCGCGCGCATCGAGAGCGGGCGCGCCGAGTACGACGTGCGCGCCGTGCACACCGGGGCGCTGGCGCGCGACGTGGTGCAGCTGCTGGCGCCGCAGTTCGCGGCGCGGCGCCTGACGCTCGACGTGGCGGTCGGCGACGACGCGCCGTCGGTGTGCGCGGACCGCGACAAGCTGGCGCGCATCCTCGTCAACCTGCTGTCGAACGCCGCGAAGTTCACCGCCCCGGGCGGGCGGGTGGCGATCCGCGCGACGGCCGACGACGGCACCGCGGCGCTGGTGGTCGAGGACTCGGGGATCGGCATCCCCGCCGGGCAGCTGGAGGCGATCTTCGAGCCGTTCGTGCAGGTCGGGCGCTCGCTGAGCAACCCGGGCGAGGGGACCGGGCTCGGGCTCGCCATCAGCCGCCAGCTCGCGCGCGGGATGGGGGGCGAGCTCGTGGCGGAGAGCGCGCCGGGCGCGGGGAGCCGCTTCACGGTGCTGCTGCCGCGGGCCGACGTCGGCTGAGGCGGCCCGCCCGCGGCGGGGGGCGACGCGAACGTCTGTCGCATCGGAACGGTTCCTGCGCTCGTCGGGCGCGAACCCAACCCGACGGGTGGCGATGCGAGCTGCGGGTCCCCGCTTCCGTTCATGGAGGCGCCGTGCGTGCGTGGCGGCGCTGGTCGTGCCCGCCGTCGTCGGCCCCGCCGCGTGCGGCGGGCGCCGGGATGCGTCCCCCGGCGCCGGCGCGGCGCGCGCCGCCGCGCCGGCTACGGCGCC
>NZ_JARGEK010000038.1 GCF_029211165.1 Roseisolibacter sp. H3M3-2 | reverse complement strand
CCCCGACACCGCGCTCGCGCGCCGCGTCGCCGCCATGCGCCGCGACGGCGCCCCCGCGTCCGACCCCGCCGCCTTCTGCCGCCTCGCGTCGCGCCTCGACGCCGCCGACGCGGTCGCCGACATGGCCGCCTGGTCGCGCCGCCGCAGCGACCCGTGCGCGCACCCGAACGAGTGGCCCGACTCGCTCGGCGCCGTCGTCATGGCGACCTTCGCGAAGCTCGGCGCCTACGACTGGCGTCCCGCCATCGCCGCGCGCCGCGTGCCGACGCTCGTCGTGCAGGGCACGCACGACTTCGTCCCGCAGGCCGCCGGCGACGAATGGGCCGCCGCCCCCAACGCGCGCCTCCTCCGCGTCCGCGCCGGCCACTGGCCCCACGTCGAGCGCCCCGACGAGGTCCTCGGCGCCATCGCGAACTTTCTCGACGCACGCTGAGCGCCGAGCCGAGTCTTCGACGGCCGCCGGCTCTTCGAACTACCGGGAGAACGGATGCTTCGGATGCAACGGATCCGACACATCCGTTCGATCCGTTCTCCTGGCCGTTGAAGAGTCTTCGCCCTTAGTGACTTCCGGTTTCCGCGTGCGCCGCGTCCACCGGCTTCGACTCGGGCGACCCGTGCTCCCGCAGCCAGATCGACAGCAGCACCATCCCCGCCAGCGACAGGAACTCGCTCTGCCAGTTCTGGAGCGACTCGAACCAGAAGCGCGACGTCCCGAGGTACTGCAGCGCCGTCACGCGCCCCGGCTCCCCGTGCTCGGCCTGCTCGGCGTTGTACTCCCCCGCGCCGCCCACCGCGTGCAGCGCGGCCGTCGCCAGGAACAGCGCGCCGAACGTCAGCGACAGCGAGTGCTTGTAGAGCGCCAGCGCGAGCCCGCCCTTCCGCACGGGCCCCGGCGCCCCCGCGCGCGTCGGGTCCGGCTCGCGGTCCGTCGGCTCGTCGTCCCCGTCCGGGTCCTTCGACTCCGCGCTCCCCTTCTGGAAGAGCGCCGCCGTCAGCACGACGTAGCACGCCATCTGGAGGAACTCGCTCTCCCAGTTCTCCATCGTGGCCTCGAGGAACCCGGGCCCCGCGACGTACGCCGCCAGCGGCTGCTCCGCGCGCCCGTGCGCGCGCCGCTCCTCGTTGTCGTGCCGCCACCCCGCGAACGTCTGCCCCACGAGCGTCACGACGAACAGCGCCAGCAGCACCACCGACAGCCCGTTGCTCCGCCAGAACCGCCGCATCGCGCCTCCGTGGCGTGGATGTCGGCGCGGGGGAGTGCAACGGGTGGGCCAGGCAAACGATCCTGCGACCTACGACCTGCGACCCAGCAGCGGCCTTCAGGTCGCAGGTCGCAGGTCGCAGGTGCTCAGCCCCGCGCCACCGCCGCGAACCCCGCGTCCAGCGCCGCCCGCGTGACCGCCAGCGTGTGCTCGTCGTGCGCCAGCGACACGAAGTTCGCCTCGTACGCCGACGGCGCGAGGTACACGCCCGCCGCCAGCATCGCGTGGAACAGGCGCGCGAACCCCGCCGTGTCGCTCCGCCGCGCGCCCGCGTAGTCGTGCACCGGCGCGTCGCTGAGGTAGAAGCCCCACATCCCGCCCACCGCCGCCGTCCGCACCGGCACGCCGTGGCGCGCCGCCGCGTCGCGCGCCGCGTCGGCGAGCGCCGCCGACATCCCGCCGAGTCGCACGTACGCGTCGGGCGCCTGCAGGTGCTTCAGCGTCGCGATCCCCGCGGCCATGCCGAGCGGGTTGCCGCTCAGCGTCCCCGCCTGGTACACCGGGCCCACCGGCGCCACGAGGCGCATCAGCTCCGCGCGCCCGCCGTATGCCGCCACCGGCAGCCCGCCGCCGATCACCTTGCCGAGGCAGGTCATGTCCGGCTGCACGCCGAAGCGCGCCTGCGCGCCGCCGTACGCCACGCGGAAGCCCGTCATCACCTCGTCGAAGATCAGCACCGCGCCGTGCACGCTCGCCAGCCGGCGCAGCCCCTCGAGGTAGCCCTGGCGCGGCGGCACGAGCCCCATGTTGCCGGCCACCGGCTCGACGATGATCGCCGCCACCTGGCCGCGGTTCGCGTCCATCACCGCCTCGGCGGCCGCCAGGTCGTTGAACGGCGCCACCAGCGTGTCCTGCGTCGCGCCCGGCGTCACCCCCGGGCTGTCGGGGAGGCCGAGCGTCGCCACGCCGCTCCCCGCCTGCACCAGCAGCGCGTCGGCGTGCCCGTGGTAGCACCCGTCGAACTTGAGGATCTTCGCGCGCCCCGTCGCCGCGCGCGCCACGCGCAGCGCGCTCATCGTCGCCTCGGAGCCCGAGTTGACGAAGCGCACCAGCTCCACGCTCGGCACCGCGTCCACGAGCATCGCGGCCAGCTCCGCCTCCTGCTCGATCGGCGCGCCGAAGCTCGTGCCGCGCGCCGCCTGCTCGGCGATCGCGCGCACGACGTCCGGGTGCGCGTGCCCGAGCGCCAGCGCGCCCCACGACAGCACGTAGTCCACGTACGCCGAGCCGTCGGCGTCCGTCACGTGCGCGCCGCGCCCGCTCGCCATCACGCGCGGGGTGCCGCCGACGCCGCGGAAGGCGCGCACGGGGCTGCTCACGCCGCCGGGGATCACGCGCCGCGCCATCGCGAGGATCTCCGCCGAGCGGGTGACGTCGGTCAGGTCGACCGCGGCGGGCTGGGTGGTGGCGGTCATCGGGCGTCTCCCTCGCGCAGCCAGCGCGCGGCGTCCTTGGCGAAGTAGGTGATGATCAGGTCCGCGCCCGCGCGGCGGATGGCGACCAGCGTCTCGAGCGCGGCGGCGCGCCGGTCGAGCCACCCGAGCCGCGACGCCGCCTCGATCATCGCGTACTCGCCGCTCACCTGGTAGGCCGCCAGCGGCAGCGCGCTCTTGCGGCGGATGCGCTGGATCACGTCGAGGTACGCGCCGGCCGGCTTCACCATCAGCATGTCGGCCCCCTCGGCCTCGTCGCGCACCGCCTCGCGCACCGCCTCGCGCGCGCTCGCCGCCGGCAGCTGGTGCCCCTGCCGGTCGCCGAAGGCCGGCGCCGACGCCACCGCCTCGCGGAACGGCCCGTACATCGCCGACGCGTACTTGGTCGAGTACGAGAGGATCGCGACGTCCTCGTGCCCCGCCGCGTCGAGCCCCGCGCGGATCGCCGCCACCATCCCGTCGAGCATCGCGCTCGGCGCCACCACGTCGGCCCCCGCCTCGGCGTACGCCACCGCGGTGCGCGCCAGCGACGGCAGCGTCGCCGCGAGGTCCACCCCGCCGCGCGCGTCGAGCGTCCCGCAGTGCCCGTGCGCCGTGTACTCGCACAGGCAGACGTCGGCCATCACGAGCAGCTGCGGCGCGCGCTGCTTGATGCGCGCGATCGCGCGCGGCACCGGCCCGCGCTCGGCCCACGCGCCGGTCCCGTCGTCGTCCTTCGCGTCCGGGATCCCGAACAGCAGGACCGCCGGGACGCCGAGCGCGACGACCTCGTCGATCTCGGCGTCGAGCCGGTCGACCGTCCACTGCGCGTGGCCGGCGAGCGACGCGATCGGGCGCACCTCGTCGGCGCCGTCCTTCACGAACAGCGGCAGGATCAGGTGCTCGGGGCGCAGCAGCGTCTCGGCGAGCATGCGGCGCGCGGTCGCGTGCCGCCGCAGCCGCCCGACGCGCGCGGCCGGCGGCAGCGCCGTCGTGGTCTCGAAGGTTTCCATGATCCTAGTCGGAGAAGCACCCGCACAGCGCGCCCACCAGCGCGTCGTCGCTCGGCGACGCGGCCACGGCGGACACGGCCAGCCCCAGCTGCGCGCACGCCTGCGCGGTCGCGGGGCCGATGCATACGATGCGCGGCCCGCGCGGTTCCCGCAGCGGGGCGCCGCACGCCCGCGCCACCGCCTGCGCCGCGCTGGGGCTGGCCAGCACCACCGCGTCGAGCGTCCCGGCGGCGTCGGCCGGGGCGGCGGCGGTCAGCGCGTCGGGGGACGCGGGGAGGGTGCGGTAGGCGACCACCCGCTCCACCAGGGCGCCGCGCGCCTTGAGCACGGCCGGCAGCGCGTCGCGCGCCCGGTCGGCGGCCGGGAACAGGACCCGCGCCCCGCGCGCCCCCGGCACCGCCTCGGCCAGCTCGTCGGCCGTCTGCGTCGCCGGCACCAGGTCGACCCGCCCCAGCCGCTCGCGCGCCGCGCGCGCCGTCGCCGCCCCCACCGCCGCCACCCGCACGCCGTACGGGAGCGTCCGCCCGAGCCGATCGGCCACCGCCTCGACCGCCGCCACCGACGTCAGCGCCACCCAGTCGAACGTCGCCACCCGCGCCAGCGCGTCGTCGAGCGCGGCCCAGCTCTCCGGCGGCGCGATCTCGACCGCCGGCGCCGCCAGCACCTCCGCGCCGAGCGCCTCCAGCGCCGCCACCAGCCCGGCCATCCGCTCGCGCGGCCGCGTCACCGCCACCCGACGGCCGGACAGGAGCGCGGTCACGCCCTATCCACTCCCGCGGTGTCGACTCCCGTCGTCGCGACTGCCGCCGTCGATCGGACGCCCGCCTCGCGAAGGAGCACGTCGCCGCCCTCCCCGATCAGCGCCTCCGCCACCGCCGCCCCCAGCAGCTTCGCGTCCGCGACCGGCCCGGCGAGCCGCCGCCGCACCCCGCGTCCGTCGGCGTGCCCGACCATCCCCTCGACCACGAGCGTGCCGTCGGGCCGCAGCGCCGCGTGCGCGCCCGCGGGCGCCGTGCACCCCGCGCCGAGTCGCGCGAGGAAGGCGCGCTCCGCCTCCACCGCCGCGCGCGTGCGCGCGTGGTCGACCAGCGCCACCAGCGCCGCCGTCGCCGCGTCGTCGGCGCGCACCTCGATCGCGATCGCCCCCTGCCCCACCTGCGGCAGCATGTCCGCCGGGTCCAGGTGCTCGGTCGCGCGGCCGATCAGCCCGAGCCGCCGCAGCCCCGCCGCCGCCAGCACGATCGCGTCGTACTCGCCCGCGTCGAGCTTCCGCAGCCGCGTGTCGACGTTGCCGCGGATGTCGCGCAGGTCGAGGTCGGGGCGCGCCGCGCGCAGCTGGCAGGCGCGGCGCGGGCTGCTGGTGCCCACGCGCGCGCCGTGCGGCAGCGCGCGCAGCGTCCCGGCGCCCGCGACGCCCGACACCAGCACGTCGCGCGGGTCCTCGCGCTCCAGGAACGCCGCCAGCGCCATGTCGGCCGGCGCCGTCGACGGCAGGTCCTTCGCGCTGTGCACCGCGAAGTCCACCTCCCCCGCGCGCAGCGCCGCCTCCAGCTCGGCGGCGAACACGCCCACGCCGCCGATCGCCGACAGCGGCACGTCGGTGCGCACGTCCCCCTTCGTGGTGATCGTCACGATCTCGACCTCCACGCCGGGGTGCGCGCCGGCGAGCGCCGCCGCCACCAGCCGCGCCTGCGTCAGCGCGAGCGCCGAGCCGCGGGTGCCGAGGCGCCAGGCGCCGCCGTGCGGCGCGTGCGTCCCCACCGGCGTCGCCAACTCAGTGCGCCGCGCCCGCCGGGCGCCCCTCGGCGTGGATCGGGCTCGCCCCCTCCGCCAGCTCGTCGCGGCGGCGCGTGGTCGGCGGCGGCGTGTCGACGCGCACCACGTTCTCCCCGCGCACCGCGCGCTCGCAGATGTCGGTGAGCGCCGCCACGAAGTCGGGGCGCGCGTTCGGCAGCCGCGTGCGGCGGTACGTGATCCCGAGCTCCCCGGCCTTCTGCTGCGCCTCGATGTCGAGGTCGTACAGGATCTCCAGGTGGTCGCACACGAAGCCGACCGCACACTGCAGCACGTCCGTCACCCCCTCGTCCGCCAGCTGCGGCAGGAAGTCGAGGATGTCGGGGCCGATCCACGGCTCGCCCGTGTTGCCCGCGCTCTGCCACGCGCGGCGGTAGCCGTTCAGCCCCGCCTTCTCGGCGATCAGCCGCGCGCTCGTCTCCAGCTGCGCCTCGTACGGGTCGCCCCAGGTGCGGATGCGCTCGGGGAGCGAGTGCGCGCTGAAGATCACCGTCACGTCGTCGCGCTTCCCGGCCGGCCAGTGCGCCAGCTCCTCGTTCACGAGCGTCGCGATCACGTCGACGAACCCCGGGTCGTCGTGCCACTGCTCGACGAAGTCGACGTCCATCGTCACGCCGTGCGTGTGCATCCCCTCGAACAGGTAGCGCTGGTAGCCGCCGACCGAGAAGCGCGAGTAGTGCGGCGCCAGCACCACGCACACCACGCGGGCGATCCCGTCGTCGGCCATCCGCTTCACGACGTCGGCGATCCACGGCTCCCAGTGCTTCATCCCGACGTACACCGGCACGTCGTGCCCGCGCGCCGCGAGCCCGCGCGCCACGCCGTCGCGCACCGCCTCGGTGAGCGCGGTCAGCGGCGTGCGCCCGCCCACCGCCTCGTAGCGGTGGCGCAGGTGCGCGACCGACTCGGGCGACGGCGCGCGTCCGCCGCGGATGTGCGTGAAGTACTCCTCGACGCGCTCCGGCGTCTCGGGGGTGCCGTAGGCCAGCAGCAGGAGGCCGGTGCGGCCCGTGGTGTCGCTCATGCTCGCAACTCTCGCTCGGAACTCTGCAGGGTCAGGCGGGGACGGGCGCCGGCCGGTGGGCCGGCGTGTAGGTGTGCACCACCTCCACCACCCGCTCGATCGACGCGAGCGGCGTGTGCGGCAGCATCCCGTGCCCGAGGTTGAAGACGTGCCCCGGGCGCCCGCCGGCGCGGTCGAGCACCTCGCGCGCGGCCGCCGCCACCACGTCCGGCGGCGCCGACAGCGCGGCCGGGTCGAGGTTCCCCTGCACGCCCATGTCGTGGCCGACCAGCGCCCAGGCCTCGTCCAGCGGCAGCCGCCAGTCGAGCCCCATCACGGACGCGCCGTCGTCCTTCATCAGCGGCAGCAGGTGCGGGCACCCGGTACCGAAATGCACGAGCGGCACGTTCAGATCCTGGAGCCCCGCGAACACGCGCTGCGTCCACGGGCGCACGTGCCGGTCGTAGTCGGTCACGCTCAGCGCCCCGACCCAGCTGTCGAACAGCTGCAGCGCGTCGGCCCCGGCCGCCGCGTTCGCCCGCAGGAACTGCACGACGATCACCGACAGCCGCTCCATCAGCGCCGCCCACACGTCGGGCGCGCCCAGCATCAGCGCCTTGGTCTTGGCGAAGTCGCGCGTCGGCTTCCCCTCCACGAGGTACGCCGCCAGCGTGAACGGCGCGCCGGCGAAGCCGAGCACCGCGCGCGTCGGCTCGAGCGCCGCGCGCACCAGCCGCACCGCCTCGATCGCCGCCGGCAGGTCGGCCTCGGCGTCCAGGTCGCGCAGCCGCGCCACCCCCGCCAGGTCGCGGATCGGCGTCGCGATCACCGGCCCCACCCCCTCGACGATGTCGAGGTCGATCCCGACGCCGACCAGCGGGAGCATGATGTCGCCGAACATCACCGCCGCGTCCAGCGGCAGGCGGCGCATCGGCTGCAGCGTCACCTCCGCGCACAGCGACGGCTCGGCGCACATCTCGAGCAGCGTCCACCGCTCGCGCAGCTTCCGGTACTCGGGGAGGGTGCGCCCGGCCTGGCGCATGAACCACAGCGGGGTGCGCTCGACGGGGAGCCGGCGCGCGGCGCGGAGGAAGAGCCCGGAGGGCTCCGAGGCAGGAGTGGCGGTCACGATCTCAATATGGGGACCGACCTGCGACCTGCGACCTGCGACCGGGTGCCCTCGCAGGTCGCAGGTCGCAAGTCGCAGGGTGGTTCAGGCCGAGCGCGACGGCCCCGCCGCCTCGACGATCTCGAGGGCCGGCTCGGGCGCGAACCCGAACAGCCGGTGCGCCGTCTCCGTCAGCTCGGCCGACTCGGGGGCGGTCGCCAGCGCGACCATCGGCGGGTGGAGCAGCTTGTTCACGAGGCGCGTCGCCAGCTCGCGCACCACCGCCTGCTCGCGCTCCCCGAGCCCCTCCAGCCGCGCCAGCGCGCGCTGCAGCTCGCGGTCGCGCACCCGGTCGGCGCTCTCGCGCAGGCGGGCGATCGTCGGCACCACCGTCGGGCGCGCGGCCAGCCACCGCTCGTAGCGCGCCGCCCAGCGGGCCGCCTCGGCCTCCGCCTCCTCGGCGTCGCGCGCGGCCCCCGGGCTCCCGGCCAGCGCGTCCACGTCCCACAGCGCCACCCCGGGGAGCGCGGCGACGTCGGGCTCGACGTTGCGCGGCACCCCGAGGTCGACCACCAGCCGCGGCCCGCGCGGCGGCCCCGCCACGTCGGGGGCCAGGTGCGCCCGCGTCACCACCGGCGACGGCGCGGCGGTGCAGGCGAACACGACGTCGGCCGTCGCCAGCACGACCGCCCGCGCCTCCCACGCCTCGGAGTCGGCGCCGTGGCGCCAGGCCAGCGCGCTCCCGCGCGCCGACGAGCGGTTCACGACGACCACCCGCTTCGCCCCCCCCTGCTCGATCAGCCGCAGCACCTCGGCGGCGGTCTCGCCGGCCCCGAGGACGACCACCACGCGCCCGGCCACCGCCCCCGCGCCGGGGACCGCGCGCACCGCGTCCTGCGCCACCGACGTCGGCCCGGCGGCCGGGGCGAGGGGCGCCCCGGCGCGGCGCCCGGCGGCCAGCGCGGTGCAGACGAGCCGCTGCAGCGTCCCGCCCAGCGTGCGCTCCTCGCGCGCCTCGGCCGCCGCCCGCTTGAGCTGCCCGACGATCTGCGTCTCGCCCAGCATCACCGAGTCGAGCCCGGCCGACACCCGGCAGAGGTGCCGCGCCGCCGCCGCCCCGGTCTGCACGAAGGCGTGCGCCCGCAGCCGGTCCGCCTCGACCCCCGCCCGCTCGGCGAGGAACGCCAGCAGCCGGTCGGCCGCCCCGTCGAGCGCCGCCCGCGGGCCGGCGACGTACACCTCGACCCGGTTGCAGGTGCTCAGCACCAGCGCCTCGGGGACCCCCGCCGCCCGCGCCGCCTGCGTCGCCGCCTGGTCGCCCGGCACGAACGCCACCCGCTCGCGCAGCGCGAGCGGGGCGAGGCGGGCATGCAGGCCGACGACGAGGACGTGCACGGGCGCGGGGTCGGGGTCGGGGAACGCGAGCGTCACGGACGCGGACGGCGCCCCCGGCCTCCCGGAACGGGGGCCGGACGCGCTGCGCGTAGCGTACTGTCTCAGCGACGACTGGGGCATCCGGACCACTACCGAGCCGGGAGCGCCGGGGTCGCAGCGCGTGCAGTGCCCCATCACGCCCCCTGCGCCAGGCCGTGGAGGTACGACTCGGCGGGCGCCACCGCGAGGTGCGCCCGCACCCGCGCCGCCGCCTGCTCCCCCGACCGGATGCAGTCCGGGACGCCGACCCCGTGGTACGCGTTGCCGGCCAGCGCCAGCCAGGGGAGCGCCCCCGCCCGCTGCTCGACCGCCGCCACCCGCGCCGCGTGCCCCAACTCGTACTGCGGCATCGCGTCCAGCCACCGCGTCACCCGCGACAGCCGCGGCGCCGCCGTCACCCCGAGCACCTCGCGCAGCTCCGCGCGCGCCAGCCCGACCAGGTGGTCGTCGTCGCGCACCGCCAGCTCCGGCCGCCGCGCCCCGCCGAAGAACAGCCGGAAGAGCGCCATCCCGGCCGGCGCCCGCCCGGCCAGCTTGCTCGACGCCCACGTGCACGCCAGCACCGCCCGCGACTCGGCACGCGGTACGACGTAGCCGGTCGCGTCGAGCGTCCGCGGCACGTCGGCGGCCGGCACCGCCAGCGTCACGGTGGCGGTCGAGCCGTGCGGGATCGCCCGCAGCTCCCGCGCGAGGTCGGCGTCGATCGGCGCCAGCAGGGCGGCAGTCGCGCGCGCGGGTAGCGCCAGTACCACTGCGTCTCCGGCCAGCGTGGTCCCGTCGGCCAGGGTGAGCGCCGGACCGCCGACCCCCGGCGCCCGCAGCGACCGCGCGGCCGCCCCCGTCCGGAACGCCACCCGCCCGCTGGCCGCGAGGTGCCGCGCCACCCCCTCCACCAGCTCCTCCATCCCTTCCTTGAAGGAGAGGAACGGCGACTGGTCGGCGGCCCCGGCCGGCGCGGCGGCGCTCCGCGCCCGGATCCCGCGCAGCAGGCTCCCGTGCTCCCGCTCCAGGTCGCGGAGCTGCGGGAACGTCGCGGCCAGGCTCAGCCGCGCCCCGTCCCCGGCGTAGATCCCGGTGAGCAGCGGCTCGACCAGCCGGTCGTACGCCTCCCGCCCCATCCGCCGCACGACGAACGCCTCCAGCGACTCGTCGTGTCCGTCTCGCATCGCGCCACTGCCGCGCCACGGTTCCGACGCGACCCGCAGCAACCCCTTCGCCGACAGCAGGCGCGAGGTCGCCAGCGGGCGCAGCCGCGTCGGCATCAGCCCGGACAGCCCGGCCGGCAGCCGCCGCAGCGTCCCGCCACGATAGACGTAGGCGCCCCGCACGCTCGTGGCCGTCAGCCGGTCGGCCACGCCCACCCGCTCGGCGAGCGCCCGCGTCGCGGGCTTGGCCGCCACCACGACGTCGGGGCCCCGCTCCATCACGAAGCCGTCGGCGCGCTCGGTCCCGACGATCCCCCCCAGCCGGTGCGTGGCCTCGACCACGGTCACCCGCACCCGCGCGTCGCCCCGGATCAGCGACTCGGCGGCCGCCAGTCCACTGATCCCCCCACCGACGACGAGGACGTGCCGGGCCGGTCGGTCCGGGCCGGGCACGTCGCTGGGTCTGCGCATGAGCCCCAACCTACCCTCCCCCGGGATCGGGGCCATTCGGAGTGGTGCGGAGGCGGTGCCCCCGCCGGTCCGCACGACTACGGGGAAACCCGCGTTCCCTCGGACTCGGGCCCGACGTATGCAGGGCGGACTGCGTCACGAACGACGCCCCTCCGCCAGCGCCCCGACCCCGGGGCCGACGCGGGCGCTCCCTCCACCGGAGCCGTCATGAGTCCCGAGACGCCGCGAGAGCCGCTCGATCCGGACGCCCTCTTCGTCGCCATGGCCCGCGCCGCGCGCCAGGCCGACCACCAGCTGGGCGTCCGCCTGCAGAGCACCGGGGAGTTCGAGACCTCCAGCACCGCCGAACGGGCGATCCCCTTCCCGATCGTCGCCCGCGCCGACGCGGCCCCGCGCGACGACGACGACGAGCGGTACGAGGCGGCGTAGCGTCTTGCGGAAACCTTGCAGGATCGCAAGGTTCTGGACGTGGACGACCGCGTTGCGTCACCGCCCGCCGACGGGCTCCCGGCGGCCGACCCCGAGCCGGTCGGCGCCCTCCTGATCCGCGCCGCCCGACGGGGCGACGTCCTGGTCGGCGCGCGCCTCGCCGCGGACGACGACGCGCGCCGCCGGCGGCTCTACGAGGCCGCGCCCGCCGCCGCCCCCGCCGCCGCCCCCGAACCCGCGCGCCGCCGCGCCAGCCACCCGTCCACGCTCCACGCCCCGGCCCCCGCCGCCGCCAGGAAGAGGAAGATGAAGGCGTAGAGCGCCGGCGGCTCCCCGCGGTTCACGATCGGGAAGGGCCCGCGCGGGGCGTGCACGAGGAAGTAGGCGAACGCCATCGTCCCCGAGAGGACGAACGCCACCGGCCGGGTGAACAGCCCCAGCACGAGCAGCGGCCCCCCCACCAGCTCGAGCACCCCCGCCACCCACGAGCGGGAGAACGCCTCCGCCGTCCTCCCCGGCGTCCCCTGGTACCCGCCGAGCGTCCCGAAGAGGTGGGGGAAGGCATGCTGGAAGAACAGCACGCCCGAGGAGATCCGGAGCAGCGCGAGCGCGATCTGGACGCGGCGGTCGGTCATCGTGGCGGGGGAGGGATACGACCTGCGACCTGCGACCTGCGACCTGCGAGAGCACCCGGTCGCAGGTCGCAGGTCGCAGGCCCCGCCGTCAGGGTTCGAGCACGAGGATCCGATCGTCCTCGCCCGTCGGCGACCCGCGCCCGTCGCGGTTGCTCGTGCCGAGGTACACCTCGCCGCGCGGCCCGACCAAGAGCGCCCGCAGCCGCCCCCAGCGCCCGCGGTACAGCGCCTCGCGCCCCGTCACCGTCGCGCCGTCGGCCGACAGCGACAGCCGGTACAGCGTCGCGTCCTTGAGCGTCGCCAGCAGCAGGCTCCCACGCCACTGCGGGATCGCCGCCGCGTCGTAGACGACGAGCGCCGCCGGCGCGACCGTCGGCGTCCACGTGGTCAGCGGCTCGGCGACCGCGTTCGCCTGGCAGAACGCCGTCTCGGCCGCCCCCGCGTCGCCGTCGCAGCGGCCGCGCACCGTCGGCCACCCGTAGTTCGCGCCGGCGCGCAGCAGGTTCACCTCGTCGTTGTCGCCCGGCCCGTGCTCGCTCGCGTACGGCACGCCCGTGCGCGGGTGGAACGCGAGCCCCTGCGCGTTGCGGTGCCCCGTCGTCCACACCGCGGTGCCGAACGGGTTGCCCGGCGCCGGCGCGCCGTCGAGCGTCAGGCGCAGCACCTTCCCGGCGAGCGACGCGCGCTGCTGCGCCAGCGACTCGTTCCCCGCGTCGCCCGTCGTCACGTACAGCAGCCGGTCCGGCCCCACCGCCAGCCGCGCCCCGTCGTGGATCGTGCCGCCCGGGACGTCCTGCAGCAGCGGCTCGGGCGCGCCGAGCGTGCCGTTCGTGACCCGCATCCGCACCAGCCGGTTCCGGATCCCGCCGCCGGCGCCGTACGAGTGGAACGCGTACAGGAACGGCTGCGTCGTCGCCGCGTCGGGATGGAAGGCGACGCCGAGCAGCCCGCTCTCGCCGGTCTCCGTGACCGCGAGCGTCCCCGCCGTCTCGCGCGCGCCGGTCGCCGGGTCGACGCGCGAGATGCGCCCGCCGCGCTCCGCCACCCACAGCCGCCCGTCCGGGCCCCACGCCAGGTCCCACGGCGTGTCGAGCCCGCTCACGAGGGTGCGCACGCGCACCGCGACCGTGTCCCCGCCGGCCGGGGGCGGGGGCGGCGTCACGATCCCGCCCGCGTCGTCCTCGGCCGCCCCGCCGCCGCACGCCGCCGGCAGGGCCAGCAGCGCCATCACCACGAGAGGTCTCATCCCCCGCCTGCGACCCGCTTCAGCGCCGCGAGTTCCCGCGCCGACTCGAGCGTCAGCGGGTGCGTGACGCCGAGCACCCCGCGGCGGATCGTCAGCGCGCGCTCCAGCAGCGGGACGCCCGCGTCGGGGCGCCCGCGCCGCTGCTGCAGGACGCCGAGCTGGTGGAGCGTCATCGCCACCGCCGGGTGGTCGTCGCCGAGGATGCGGCGGCGCAGCGCCAGCACGACGCGCTGCACCGAGTCCGCCTCCGCCAGCCGCCCCTGGTCGCGCAGCGTGAGCGCGAGCCCGTTGGTCGCGTGCGCGACGTCCGGGTGCTCGTCGCCGAGCGCGCGGCGCGTGAGCGCGATCGCCGCGTGGTACGTCGACTCGGCCTGCGCGAGCCGCCGCTGCCGCCGCTGCACCGCGGCGATCAGGCCGAGCGTCTGCGCGACCTCCGGGTGCTCGGCGCCCTGCAGGCGGCGGCGGAGCGCCAGCGCCACCGTCTGCAGCGACTCCGCCTCGGCGAGCCGCCCCTGTTGGGTGCGCAGCAGCCCGAGCGCGGTGGTCGAGCTGGCGACGTCGGCGTGCGACTCGCCGAACAGGCGGCGGCGCATCGCCAGCGCCTCCAGCGTCGGCGCCTCGGCGGCGGCGATGCGCCCCTGCAGCTGCAGCTGGTACGACAGGTGGACCAGGCTCGCGGCGACGTCGGGGTGCACGGGGCCGTGGTGCGCGCGGCGCGCGGCGAGGGCGGCGCGCGTGAGCCGCTCCGCGCCCGCGTAGTCGCCGCGGTCCTGCAGCAGCTGCCCGAGCCCGTCGCGCGTGCGCGCGACGCGCGGGTGCCCCTCGCCGTGCAGCGCCACCTGCGCCGCCAGCGCCTCGCGGTAGAGCGCCTCGGCGGGGCGGTAGCGCCCGCGCGCGGCCTGCAGCACCGCGAGGTGGTACATGCTCTCCGCCGTCGCGTCGTGCGCGGCGCCGAACGTCTGCCGCCGCAGCGACAGCGCGCGTTCGAGGTACGGCGCCGCCGCCGCGTAGTCGCCGAGCCGCTGGTGCACGCGCCCCACGACGTCGAGCATCTGCGCCTGCGCCCCCGGCTGTGCGTCCAGCCGCTCGGCGCGCGCGGCGCCGCGGGCGAGCAGCTCGCGCACCGTGAGCCCGCCGCGCGCCGCCGCGTCGCCGTCCACCGCCTCGAACAGGCCGAGGGTGAAGTCGGTGACCTGCTCCGCCTTCTCCGCCTCCAGTAGCGCCTGCGCGAGGGCGCGGCGCACGCGGCTCGCCTGCACCGTGACCGTCGCCGCGTAGCCCGCGAGCAGGACGACGATCACCGCCGCCGCCGCGACCGCCCAGCGGTGCCGCACGACGAACTTGCGCGCGCGGTACGCCATCGAGTCGCCGCGCGCCGCCACCGGGCGCCCGTCGAGGTGCCGCTCCAGGTCGAGCGCCAGCCCCTCGGCCGACGGGTAGCGGCGGTCGGGCGCCTTGTGCAGCGCGCGCGCGACGATCCGGTCGAGGTCCCCGCCGAGCTGGCGGCCGAGGCGCGACGCCGTGGTGCCGCACCGCAGCGCGAGCTGCGCCGCCGTCGGCTCGCCGCGCGCCAGGTCGTCGCGCACCGCGGCGGCGCTCGGGCGCGGCGGCTCGGTCTCGCACACCGCGCGCTCGATCGCGTGCAGCGACCGGTCGCGCGGGCGCTGCGGGCGCCGCCCCACCAGCAGCTCGTACAGCACGAGCCCCAGCCCGTACACGTCGGTGGCCGTCGTGACGGGGAGGCCGAGCACCTGCTCGGGGGCCGCGTACTCCGGCGTCATGACGCGCAGCCCGGTGCGCGTGAGCGGCGCCGTGTGCGCGCCCGCCAGCGGGTCGAGCGACTTGGCGATGCCGAAGTCCATCAGCTTCACCGTGCCGTCGTCCGTCACCAGGATGTTCGACGGCTTCAGGTCGCGGTGGACCACCAGCGCGCGGTGCGCCGCGTGCACGGCGCGGGCGACGTCGCGCACCAGCCGCACGCGCACCGCCACCGGCGCCCGCCGCTCGTCGCACCAGGCGTCGATCGGCGCGCCGTCGACGTGCTCCATGACGATGTACGGCCGCCCGTCGGGGGCCACGCCGCCGTCGAGCAGGCGCGCGATGTTCGGGTGCTCCAGCGACGCCAGGATCTGCCGCTCGGCGAGGAAGCGGCGCACCACGTCCTCGGCGTCGAGGCCGCGGCGCAGCACCTTCACCGCCACCGCGCGCGCGAACTGCCCGTCGTCGCGGTGCGCGAGGTACACGGTGCCCATCCCGCCGCGCCCGATCTCGCGCACGATGCGGTACGGGCCCACGGCGGCCAGCCGCTCCTCCAGCCGCGCGTCGAGCCGCGACAGCGCGTCGCCGGCCGGCGCGTCGAGCACCCCCTCGGCGCGCTCGTGGGCGCGCATCAGCGCGGCGACCTCGGCGCGCACGGCCGGGTCCCCGCACTGCTCGGTGAGCCAGCCGCGCCAGTCCCCGGGCTCGCGGTCGAGCAGCGCGTCGAACAGCGCCTCGACGCGCGCGCGGTCAGGCGCCGCCGGCGTCGCCATCGGCGTGCCCGTCGCCCGTCGGGTACAGCGCGCGGTACAGCCACGCGCGCGCTTTCACCCACTCGCGCTGCACGGTGCGCGTGGAGAGGCCGAGCGCGTCGGCGATCTCCTGCTCCGACGCGCCGGCGAAGAAGCGCAGCTCGACCACCTGCCGCTGCCGCGCGTCGAGCCCGTCGAGCGCCGCGTCGAGCGCCAGCACGTCGTCGAGCGCGACGTCGGCCGGGAGCTGCTTGCCGGTGAGCGTGGTCGGGGACCAGTCGCCGCCGCCGCGCTTGACCGCCCGGTCGCGCCGCGCCAGGTCGACGAGGATCTGCCGCATCGCGCGCGCGGCCACGCCGTAGAAGTGCGCCCGCCCCTGCCACTCGCCGCGCAGCTGGTCGCGCAGCTTGAGATACAGCTCGCTCACCAGCTCGCCCGGGTCGAGCGCCCGGCGCGCGTCGGAGCGGCGCAGCTGCCGCTCGGCCACCCCTCGCAGCTCCTCGTGCGCCAGCGCGAACAGCCGGTCGTACGCCGCGCGGTCGCCGCCGCTGGCGTCGTGCAGCAGCCGGGTGACGTCGCCGGCGGGGGCGTGGGGGGCGGTCATGGGCCGGGGGGGGTGGCGGGCGGTCCCAATATGGGAGTGGCGGGTGTTCCGCGCGACCGCCGTATCGGGGGATACGACGACTTCCCCACCCACCCGCCGTCCGGCGGAGGAGGATACATGCTGCTGCGCCTGATCGGCGCGCTCGCCCTGGCCCTGACGACCGCCGCGGCCCCGGCCGCCGCGCCGCCGCCCGCGCCCGAGGAGCCGCGCTTCACCGACGTCCGCCTCCCGTCCGGGGTGCGCCTGCGGGTCGCCGAGGCCGGCCCGGCCGACGCCCCCGCGGTCGTGCTCCTGCACGGCTACACCGACTCCTGGTTCTCGTGGAGCCGCGTCGTCCCGGCGCTGGCCACGCGCTACCGCGTGCTCGTCCCCGACCAGCGCGGCCACGGCGCGTCCGACCGCCCGGCGCGCGGCTACGCGATGACCGACCTCGCCGACGACGTGGTCGCGCTGCTCGACGCGCGCGGCGTGCGGAAGGCCGCCGTGGTCGGCCACTCGATGGGGTCGCTGGTCGCGCAGCAGGTGGCGCGCCGCGCCCCCGACCGCGTGTCGCGCCTCGTGCTGGTCGGCGGCGCGACGCACGCCCGCCTCGCCCCCGTCTTCGAGATGGAGCGCGAGGTCGCGAAGCTCGCCGACCCGGTGCCGACCGCGTTCGCGCGCGACTTCCAGCTCTCCACGGCCGCGCGCCCGGTGCCCCCCGCCTTCATGGACCGCGCGGTCGCCGAGAGCCTGCGGCTGCCCGCGGCGCAGTGGAAGCAGGTGCTGGCCGGGATCGTCGCCATGCGCCCGATCCCGCCGCTCGCCACGCCGCGCGTCCCGACGCTGGTCGTCTGGGGCGACCGCGACGCGATCTTCCCGCGCGCCGAGCAGGACGCGCTGCTGCGCACGTGGCGGCCGTCGTCGCTGGTCGTGTACGCGGGGACGGGGCACGCGCTGCACTGGGAGGAGCCGGAGCGCTTCGCCCGCGACCTGCTCGGCTTCCTCGACGCGCAGCCGGCGCCGCGCGCGACGGCGCCCGCCCCCGAGGCGGCCGCCGAGCCGGCCGCGGCCGACGCGCACTCGCACGGCGCGCACGCCCCCGCCGCCGGCGGCGTGCCGCTGTACGACGGGCTGGGCGACCTGCGCCACCCGGTCACCACGAAGGTCGCGCTCGCGCAGCGCTACTTCGACCAGGGGCTGCGGCTCACCTACGCGTTCAACCACGGCGAGGCGGTGCGGTCGTTCCGCGAGGCGCAGCGGCTCGACTCCACCTGCGCGATGTGCGCGTGGGGGGAGGCGCTCGCCCTCGGGCCGAACATCAACGCCACGCTCGACTCGGCGTCCAACGCGCAGGCGTTCGTCGCGGTCTCGCGCGCCCGCGCGCTGGCGCCCGGCGCGACGGCGGGGGAGCGGGCGCTCATCGACGCGCTCGCGCGGCGCCACCGCGAGGGCTACGACGCGCCCGGGACGCCGGGGCGCAAGGCGCTCGACAGCGCCTACGCGCGCGCCATGGGCGAGGCCGCGCGCCGCTTCCCGGCCGACGACGACGCGCAGGTGCTGCACGCCGAGGCGCTGATGGACCTGAGCCCGTGGGACTACTGGCGGCCGGGGAAGGTCGAGGGGACGTACGCGCCGAAGGCGACCACGCGCCCGATGCTGGCCGCGCTGGAGCGCGTGATCGCGCGCAGCCCGCGGCACCCGGGCGCCTGCCACTTCTTCATCCACGCGGTGGAGGCGGCGTACCCGAAGCGCGCGGTCCCGTGCGCCGACCGGCTGCCGTCGCTGATGCCGAACGCCGGGCACATCGTGCACATGCCGGCGCACGTGTACGTGCGCGTCGGGCGGTGGGCGGACGCGATCGGGCTGAACGTGCACGCGGTGCACGCCGACCAGCAGCACCTGGGCGACTTCGCCCCCGACGGCGCGTACCGGCTGGCGTACCACCCGCACAACCACCACTTCCTCTGGTTCGCGGCGACGATGGCGGGGCGCCGCGCGCAGGCGCTCGACGCCGCGCGGCAGACGGCCGCGGCGACCAACCGCGAGCTGCTGCGCGCGCCGGGGATGGCGGCGCTGCAGCACTACCTCGTGACGCCGCTGTACGCGATGGTGCGCTTCGGCGACTGGCAGGGCGTGCTCGCCGAGCCGGCGCCGCCGGCCGACCTGCCGTACCCCACCGGCGTGTGGCGCTACGCGCGCGCGCTGGCGCTGTCGGCCACCGGCGACTCGGCCGGCGCGGCGCGCGAGCTGACGGCGCTGGAGGCGGCGCGCGCGGACCCGGCGCTCGGCGGGCTGCTGATCTGGGACCTCAACCGCGCCGACGCGCTGCTCGACATCGCCATCGCGGCGACGAAGGGCGAGCTGGCCGCCCGCCGCGGCGACCACGCGGCGGCGATCGCCGCGCTGCGCGCGGGCGTCGCGCTCGAGGACCGGCTCACGTACGACGAGCCGCCCACCTGGCACCTCCCCGTGCGCCACCAGCTCGGCGCCGTCCTGCTCGACGCCCGGCGCCCCGCGGAGGCGGAGAAGGCGTACCGCGAGGACCTGCGCCGCCACCCCGAGAACGGCTGGGCGCTGCGCGGGCTGCAGCAGGCGCTGGCGGCGCAGGGCCGCGACGCCGAGTCGCGCGCCGTGGCGACCCGGCTGGCGGCCGCGTGGCGCTCGGCGGACGTGCTGCCGCACGCGTCGCGGTTCTGAACCACCCTGCGACCCGCGACCTGCGCCCTGCGCCCTGCGCCCTGCGACCTGCGACCTGCGACCGGGTGTCGTCCCGAGCGACGCGAGGGACCTGAGAGGCCCACCCTTCCAGATCCCTCGCTGCGCTCGGGATGACAGGGTGCGCCGAAACCGTCGCAGGTCGCAGGGCGCAGGTCGCAGGACACACGACACTCTCCCACACGAGGAACTCCTCCCATGCAGACCATAGATCACGACGCGTTGAACTCCCTCCTCGCCCGCGCCCTCGTGGACCTCGGCGCGATCACCTCGGCCCCCCTCGTGCTGATCGGCGAGCGGCTCGGGCTGTTCCGGGCGCTGGCCGCGGAGGCGCTGACGACGGCGGAGCTGGCGGCGCGCACGGGGACGGCGGAGCGCTACGCGCGCGAGTGGGTGCGCGCGCAGGCGGCCGGCGGCTACGTGACGTACGACCCGGCGGCCGACCGCTACGCGCTGTCGCCCGAGCAGGCGATGCTGTTCGCCGACGAGGGGAGCCCCGCGTTCCTCCTCGGCGGCTTCGAGCTGGCGCTGGCGGCGACGCGCATGGGCGGGCGGCTGGAGGACGCGTTCCGCACCGGCGCCGGGATCGGCTGGCACGAGCACGACCACGGCGTCTTCTCCGGGTGCGCGCGCTTCTTCGAGACGAGCTACACGGCCAACCTGCTGGCCGCGTGGCTCCCGGCGCTCGACGGCGTGGAGGCGCGGCTGCGCACGCCCGGCGCGCGCGTGGCCGACGTCGGCTGCGGGCACGGCGCGTCGACGCTGCTGATGGCGCGCGCGTTCCCCGACGCCGAGTTCGCGGGGTTCGACTACCACGACGGCTCGATCGACGCCGCGCGCCGGCGCGCCGCCGCCGCGGGGCTCGGCAACGTGCGCTTCGAGACGGCGTCGGCGACGACGTTCCCCGGCGACGGGTACGACCTGATCGCGTTCTTCGACGCGCTGCACGACCTCGGCGACCCGGTGGCCGCGGCGTCGCGCGCCCGCGCCGCGCTCGCGCCCGGCGGGACGCTCATGATCGTCGAGCCGCGCGCGGGCGACCGCGTGGAGGAGAACCTCAACCCCGTCGGCCGGCAGTACTACGCCGCGTCGACGCTCCTCTGCACGCCGAACGCGCTCGACCAGGGCGGCCCCGCGCTCGGCGCGCAGGCCGGCGAGGCGGGGATCCGGCCGGTGCTGCAGGAGGCCGGGTTCTCGCGCATCCGGCGGGCGGCGGACACGCCGTTCAACACGGTGTACGAGGTGAGGATCTGAACGGCGCTGCGGGCTGCGGGCTGCGGGCTGCGACTCTTCAACAGCAGGGAGAACGGATCGAACGGATGCATGGAGGATTCGACGGATCGCTCCTCTCAGCTCCGAACGCCCATCCGCCGGATCCGTCCTGATCCGGGCCGATCCGTTCTCCCTGCTGTTTGAAGCGTGAGCGGTCGCGACCGGATGTTGGGCGCGACGGGATCACAGGTCGCAGCCCACAGGCTCACGGCGTGAGACTGAACGTGAACGGCTGCCGTACGAGCTGTCGCACCTTGCGTCCTCCCGCCTCGGCGGGGCGGAAGCGCATGCGGCGCAGCGCGTCGCGCACCGAGTGCTCGAACAGCGCGTGCGTGCTGGCGACGACGGCCACGCTCGACGGCTCCACGCGTCCCGTGGTGTCGACGACGAACTCGGCGACGACCTCGCCCGACGCGCCGGCCGCGCGCAGCGCCTCGGGGTAGCGTGGCGCCGCGTTGCCGAGTGGGAGGACCGCGCGCTCGACGACGTGCGCGCTCCAGACCCCGTCGGGCGCGAGGGGCGCGCCGTCGCCGGCGCCCGTGCCCTCCGGCGCCGTCGGGCGGTCGAGCCCGAGGCCGCGGCGCGTCGCGAAGTCGTCGGGGATCGTGGGCGGGCCCGGCGGCGGGATGACGTCGGGGACCGCGGTCGGCGTGGGCAGCGCCGGCAGCGCGGGGAGCGCGGGCGCGCCGACGGC
>NZ_JARGEK010000379.1 GCF_029211165.1 Roseisolibacter sp. H3M3-2 | reverse complement strand
CGATCTCCTGCTCGCCCAGAGCCTCCGCGCGCTACCAAATCTTTGACAATCGCCCAGATCTGATCCGTCTCATCCGTTCTCCTGGCAGTTGCTCAGTCCAGCAGCGACTCCGCCAGCTCGCGCAGCCGCTCGAACTCGCGCTCGACCGCCGCCGCCACCTCGGCCGCCGCGGCCCGGCCGGTGAGCCCGACCATGCGCTTCGGGTGCAGCGCGTCCCGCTCAGTGCGCGGGACCAGCCGCTCCATCCGCCCCCAATCGCCCGGCGTCACCACCGCCAGCGCCGCCAGCCCCTCCCCGCGCTCGGCGAGGCGGTGGAGGGCGCGCACGGCCGGCCCGGTGCGGGTCACCCAGCCGGTGTCGCGCACCCGGCGCGGCGGCTCCTCGCGGGCGGCGTCGCCGAGCAGGAGGGCGCCGCCGGGGCGGACGGCGAATCGGAGGGTGCCGTCGCGGGGCGGGGCCAGCTCGTAGCGCGCCCCGGCGTCCGGGTCGCCCGGCGTCGGGGCGGCCACGAACACCGTGGCGCCGGCGGCCAGCGCCAGGTAGCGCGCCGCCGCCAGCTCCACCGGCGGGATCGCGGCCGCCTCGCGGACCAGTGACGCCCCGGGGGCGGGCGGGGCGGGGCGCCCGCCGCGCCCGAACTGGACCCGCCCGCGCGGGTCGACCGCGTAGGCCACCAGCGACGGGTCGTCGGGCGGGTCGGGGAGGAGGTGGCGCCCCGTCGGGCCGACCACCGCGAACACCGGGCGCCCCAGCCGCCGGGCGACGGCGCGGGCGACCGCCAGCTCGGCGTCGTTAACGGGGGCGGGGGGTCGAGCGTCTGTGGGCGACGTCATCGCCCAAGTGAACCGGCACGCTCCGCGCCGGGATCCCTGACCGGACGGCCAGCATTGGCCTGCCGGCACGCGTAGCCGATGCGGCGCGCCGACCGGTCGCGCCCTCCCTCCCGACGCTCCCCCCCCGAGTTCATATGCCCCCCGCTCCACGCCGCGCCGCCGCGCGCGTCCTCGCGCGCGCGGTGGTCGGCGCCGCCGTCCCCGTGCTCCCCGCCCTCCCGGCCGTCGCCGTCGGCGCCCTGCTCGCCGCCCCCGCGACGGCCGGCGCGCAGGTCGGCAGCACGACCGACATCGTGACCGGCCGCGTCCTCGGCGCCGCGGGGCAGCCCGTCGAGGGCGCCCAGGTCACCGTCACTTCGGTCGAGACGGGGGTGAGCCGCACCCGCGCCACCAACGCGCGCGGGCAGTACACCGTGCTCTTCCCCGACGGCGGGGGGCGGTACCGCATCACCGTGCGCGCCATCGGGCAGCTGCCGCAGACGGTCAACGTGCAGCGCGAGTCCGACGAGGACCGCCTGGTCGCCAACGTCACCCTCGGCGCCGCGCCGACGCAGCTCACCGCGGTGCGCGTGCAGGCCAGCCGCGCCCCCGCCGGCCCGCCGGGCGGGCAGCGCCCCGAGCCCGGCAACACCGAGCGCAACATCAGCACCGACCAGGCGCTCCGCCTCCCGGTCGACGCCAGCGACCCGACCGCCCTCGCCGCGCTCACCGCCGGCGTCGTGCTGACCCCCGGCGGCGACTCGACGCAGACCGGGTTCAACGTCGCCGGCCAGAGCGCGGCGCAGAACAACACCACGCTCGACGGCGTGAGCTTCGGCGGCGGCGCCTTCCCGCAGGAGGCCGTCCGCTCGACGCGCGTCATCACCAACACCTTCGACGTCGCCCGCGGGCAGTTCAGCGGCGGCCAGGTGGCGAGCACCACGCGCGGCGGCACGAACAACCTGTACGTCGGCGGCACCTACAACCTGCGCGAGCCGCGCCTGCAGTGGCGCCCCGGCTTCGAGGGCGCCTTCGGCCAGGGGTTCACGCAGAACTCGCTGTCGCTCGGCGTCGGCGGGCCGTTCGTGCGCGACAGGGCGTTCTGGTTCGTGTCGGGCTCCGTGCAGCGCCGCAGCAACCCGCTCCAGAGCCTCGTCGGCGCCGACCCCGAGGCGCTCCGCCTCATCGGCGCGTCGTCGGACTCGGTGAGCCGCTTCCTGTCGGAGCTCCAGGCGCTGGGCGTCGGCGCCACGCAGAGCGGGATCCCCGGCAGCCAGCTGAACGACAACGTCAACGCCATCGCGCGGCTCGACCTCAACGTCACCGAGCAGCACACGCTGTCGCTGCGCGGCGACTACCGCGTGAGCGAGCAGGACGCGACGCGCATCGGCGCGCTCGCCGTGCCGACCTTCGGCGGCGACACGCGCACCCGCGGCGGCGGCGTGATGCTCACCCTGTCGTCGCGCCTCGACCGCGAGATCCTCGGCGGCACCGTCATCAACGAGGCCAAGGTCTACGCCACCGGCGAGGAGCGCCGCGCGGCGCCGTACGTCGACCTCCCCGCCAGCCGCGTGCGCGTCACGAGCGACCTCGGCGACGGCACCACCGGGCTCTCGACGCTGTCGTTCGGCGGCAACCCGGGGCTCAACAACGACGACCAGACCAACTACGTCGAGGCGACCGAGGAGGTCTCGTGGGCGTCGGCGGGGGGCGGCCACCGCGTGAAGATGGGCGGGCTGCTCAACGCCAGCCGCTACGACCAGCGCACCGCGTTCAACCCGTACGGCACCTACACCTTCAACTCGCTCGAGGACTTCCTCGGCGGGCGCCCGGCGCTGTTCACGCGCTCGCTGCAGCCGCGGACCAACGAGGGCGGCGCCATCAACGCCGCCGGCTACCTCGGCGACACCTGGCGGCAGAGCCGCTCGTTCCAGCTCACCTACGGCGCGCGCGTCGAGGGTTCGACGTACTCCGGCGCGCCGGCCCTCAACCCGGCGGTCCGGGAGCGCTTCGGGCTCGAGACGAACCGCTTCCCGGGCGAGGTGCGCGTGAGCCCGCGCGTCGGCTTCAGCTACACCTTCTTCCCCGACACCGGGCGCGGCGGCGGGCGTCGGCAGGCGCAGGGGCAGGGGCAGGGCGGCGGGCGCGGACGCACCGGGCAGCCGGCGCCCTTCCTGCGCGGCGGCCCGACGCTGTTCGTGCGCGGCGGCATCGGCGAGTTCCGCGGCCGCGCGTCGTCGTCGCTCTTCTCGGCGGCGCAGCAGGGCTCGGGGCTCGCGGGCGCCGAGTCGCAGCTGGTTTGCGCGGGCGCGGCGGTGCCGGTGCCGGACTACGGCGCGTACGTGGCGCAGGGCACCGGCGCCATCCCGACGCAGTGCCTCCCGGTCGAGGGGGCGCAGACGCCCGCGGCGTCGGTGCAGGCGTCGCCCGCGGTGACGGCGATCGCCGACGACTTCCGCGCGCCGCGCACCTGGCGCGCGAACCTCGGCGTGACGCGCCGCTTCTGGGAGCGCTTCACCGCGTCGCTCGACGCCTCGTACACGATGGGGCAGGCGCAGTACGCGGTGCGCGACCTGAACCTCGACACGAGCGCGCCCGAGTTCGCGCTCGCCGCCGAGGGCGGGCGCCCGGTGTGGGTGCCGGCGGCGGCCATCGTGCCGGCGACCGGCGCGTCGGTGATCACGGCCAGCCGCGTCGACCCGCGCTTCGCGCAGGTGTTCGAGGTCGGCTCGCGCTTCCGCTCGCGCAACGCGCAGGCGACGGCGGCGCTGAACGGCGTCACCAGCCGCGGGATGAACTTCAACCTGTCGTACACGCTGGCGCGCACGCGCGACCAGGCGTCGACCGGCTTCGGCAACCCGGCGGGCGCCTTCGGCCAGACGCCGACCGCCGGCGACCCGAACGTGCGCACGCTCTCCACGTCCGATCAGGACGTGCGCCACAACCTGATCGGCACCGTCACCTACCCGCTGCACCCGTCGTTCGAGGTCACGGCCGTCGCGCGCGCCACGTCGGGGCGCCCGTACACCCCCACCGTGTCGGGCGACGTGAACGGCGACGGCTCGCGCAACGACGCCGCGTTCGTGTTCGACCCGGCGCAGCTGGCGAACGACCCCGCGCTGCAGGCAGGGCTCCAGCGCGTGCTCGCCACCACGCCCGAGGCGGCGCGCGAGTGCCTCCTGTCGCAGATGGGGCGCGTGGCGTCGCGCAACAGCTGCCGCGGCCCGTGGACGCCGTCGCTCGACCTGCAGCTCAACTACAAGCCCGACCACTTCGGCCTCAAGCGCCGGCTCACGATCAGCACGATGTTCGTGAACCCGCTGGCCGGCATCGACCAGCTGGTGCACGGCGCCGACGACCTGCGCGGGTGGGGGCAGTTCGCGCGTCCCGACGCGACGCTGCTCGCCGTGCGCGGCTTCGACGCGGCCAACCGCCGCTACGTGTACGAGGTCAACGAGCGCTTCGGCTCCACCCGCCAGCAGGCGTCGGCCTTCCGGCAGACGTTCCAGGTCGGCATCCAGGCGCGCTACGTCTACGGCCAGGGCGGCGGCTTCGGCGGGTTCGGGGGCTTCGGCGGCGGTGGCGGCGGCGGCGGCCAGCAGGGCGGCGGGGGCGGCGGCGGGCTCGCGGCGCTGCTCGGCGCCGCGACC
>NZ_JARGEK010000378.1 GCF_029211165.1 Roseisolibacter sp. H3M3-2 | reverse complement strand
GGTCGCAGGTCGCAGGTCGCAGGTCGCAGGTCGCAGGTCGCAGGTCGCAGGTCGTCAGTTCCCGTACCGCGCCGCGTACACCTGCGCCAGCGCCGCCGCGCTGCCGATCACGAAGCGGCACGCGGGCTCGCCGCACGACGCGCACGACAGCTCCAGCACGGCCAGCGGCTGTCCCGCGAGGCGGCCGAGGAAGCCGGCGAGCAGCCCGGTCGTGAACTGGCAGGCGGGGTAGGGGGCCGCCCCCTCCGGCTCGACCTCGAACCACCCCGCGGCGCGCAGCGTCGGCAGCCCCTTCGCGCCCGGCGCCTCGGGCTCCAGCTCCAGCGTTCCCCACCCGTGCGCCGCCGCGTACGCGCCGAGCGACTCGCCGAAGGTCGCCAGCGAGGCGCGCGACGGGTCCTCGACGCCGGCGCGGTCGGCCATCCAGGCCGCGAAGTCGTCGTAGAGCGCGCGCCCCGCGTCGTAGCCGGCGTCGCGCAGGCGCGCCTCGCCCCCCTCCGCGGCCAGCGCGGCGCCGCGCAGCGCCTGCACCAGCGTCCCGGGGAGCCCGACCCCGCGCCGCGCGGGCGCCGTCACGGCGCGCCCCCCTCGGCGCGGCGGCGCAGCTCCGCCTCGTCGATCACGAGCACGCCCAGCTCGCGCGCGCGCTCGAGCTTCCCTCCCGCCTCCTCGCCGGCCACCACGACGCTCGTCTTCTTGGAGACGCTGCTCGTCACGCGCCCGCCGTGCTGCTCGACGAGCGCCGTGGCCTGGTCGCGCGACAGCGTCGGCAGCGTCCCCGTGATCACGAAGGTCATCCCGGCGAAGGTCGTCCCCGACGCCGCGTGCGGCTCCTCCAGCGTCAGCCCGCGCTCGCGCAGCCGCTCGATCAGGATCTGCGCCTGCGGGTCGGAGAACCAGCGGAACGCCGAGTGGGCGATGACGTCGCCGATCCCGCGCACGGCCAGGATGTCGGCCTCGGTCGCCGCGGCCAGGCGGTCCATCGTGCCGAAGTGCCGCGCCAGCAGCCGCGCCGCGATCTCCCCCACGTAGTCGATGCCGAGCGCGAAGATCAGGCGCGACAGCGGCTGCGCGCGCGAGTCGGCGATCGCCTGCACCAGGTTCTCGGCGCTCTTGTCGGCGAACCGCTCCAGCGCCGTGAGCTGCGCCGCCGTCAGGTCGTAGAGCGAGGCCGCGTCGCGCACCAGCCCCGCCTGCAGCAGCTGCTCGATGCGCGCGTACGACAGCCCGCGGATGTCCATCGCCGCGCGCGACGCGAAGTGCACCAGCGCCTCCAGCTGCCGCGCCGGGCACTGGAAGTTGGGGCAGTAGAGCATCCCCCGGTCCTCGCCGGCCACCAGCGCGGTGCCGCACGACGGGCATGCCGTCGGCGGCGCGTACGGCGCCGGCGGGTGCGCCGGGTCGCGCTTCTCGGGGATCGGGCCGATGACCTGCGGGATCACCTCGCCGGCGCGCTTGACCTGCACGCGGTCGCCGACCCGGAGGTCCTTGTCGGCGATGAGGGCGAAGTTGTGCAGCGTCGCCAGCTTCACGGTCGCGCCCCCGATCTCGACCGGCTCCAGCATCGCGAACGGGTTGATCGAGCCGGTGCGCCCGACGTTCACCTGGATGTCGAGCAGCGTCGACTCGGCGATGTCGGGGGCGAACTTGCGCGCCACCGCCCACCGCGGCTCGCGCCCCACGTCGCCCAGCTCGGCCTGCAGCGCCAGCGCGTCGACCTTCACCACGCCGCCGTCGATCGCGAAGTCGAGCTGCGCGCGCGTCGTGCGCTCGACCTCGTGCGCCCACTCGTGCACCTCGGCCAGCGTCTCGCAGCGGCGGCGGTGCGGCGCGACCGGGACCCCCCAGGCGGCCAGCGCCTCCAGCAGCTCGGTCTGCGTGCGGAAGGGGAGGGCGGGGGCGCCGTCGGGGCGGGCGACCGCGTACCCGAAGAAGCGGAGCGGGCGCTGGGCGGTGATGCGCGGGTCGAGCTGCCGCAGCGCGCCCGCCGCCGAGTTGCGCGGGTTGGCGAACACCGGCTCGCCGGCCTTCACCCGCTCGGCGTTCATCTGCTCGAAGCGGCTGAAGTTCATGTAGACCTCGCCGCGGATCTCGATCACGCCGGCGGGCGGCTTCACCTTCCCGTCGGCGCGCAGGCGGAGCGGGACGTCGCGGATGGTGCGCAGGTTGGGCGTCACCACCTCGCCGACGGTGCCGTTGCCGCGCGTCGCGCCGACGGCGAGCACGCCGCCCTCGTAGGTGAGGCTCACCGCCGCGCCGTCGATCTTGAGCTCCGCGCTGTAGCCGGCGGCGCGCACCGCGGCGCCGGCGAGGCGCACCGCGCGCTCCTCCCACGCCGCCAGCTCCTCGTCGGTGAAGGCGTTGCCGAGCGACAGCATCGGCACCAGGTGGCGGTGCTTGGGGAGCGCCGACTGCGGCTCGGCCCCCACGCGCTGCGTCGGCGAGTCGGGGGTGCGGAGCGTCGGGTGCTCGGCCTCCAGCGCCTGCAGCTCGCGGAACAGCCGGTCGTACTCGGCGTCCGAGATGGTCGGGCGGTCGAGGACGTGGTACTCGTGCGACGCGCGCTCGAGCTGCTCGCGCAGGGCGGCCGCGCGCGCGGACAGCTCCGCGGGCGGGGCGCCGGGGCGGGGGGCGGAAGCGGTCATGGCGGCAAACATAGCGCGCCCCCGCCCGCCCCGCCGCTGCCGCGGGCTTACCGCGCGGCGGCCGCCGCGCCGTCCGCGGCCTCGGGGCGCACGTGCGCGCGGAACGTCGGCGAGTCGTAGGCGACCACGCGGTTGCGCCCCGTCTCCTTGGCCACGTACAGCGCCTGGTCGGCCGCGTGCACGAGCGCCTCCTGGTGCCGGATCTCGGGGTGCGGCCACGCCGCCGCGCCGGCGCTCAGCGTGCGCCGCACCTCGCCGCCGTCGTACGCGAAGGCGCGCCCCGCGACCCGCTCGCGCACCCGCTCCGCGAACGCCATCGCGTCGTCGAGGTTCGCCCCCGGCAGCAGCACGATGAACTCCTCGCCGCCGTAGCGCCCGACGCGGTCGATCTCGCGCGCGGTGTGGCGCAGCACGTCCGCCACCTGCCGCAGCACCGCGTCGCCGGCCTGGTGGCCGAGGGTGTCGTTGACGCTCTTGAAGTGGTCCACGTCGCACATCACGACCGCCAGCGGCTCGTTGAGGCGCGCCGAGTGCTCGAACATCTCGGTCAGCCGCTCCTCGATGTGCCGGCGGTTGTCGATGCCGGTGAGGCCGTCGGTCTGCGACATCCGGCGGAGCGCGGCGTTGGCGGTCGCCAGCTCCTCCTGCAGCGCCTTGATGCGCAGCAGCGACTTCACCCGCGCCTCGAGCTCGGCGAAGTCGATCGGCTTCGTGATGTAGTCGTCGGCGCCCGCGTCGAGCCCCTCCACCTTGTCCTCGGTGGTCTCGAGCGCCGTCTGCATGATGATGGGGATGAACGGCAGCTCGGGGTTCCCCTTGAGCCGGCGCACCACCTCGATGCCGTCGAGCTTCGGCATCATGACGTCGAGCAGGATGAGGTCGGGGGCGCGCGCGTGCACGCGCTCCAGCGCCTCCAGCCCGTCGCGGGCGGTCTCGATCTCGTAGCCGCGCGCCGCCAGGCGGGCGCGGAGCAGCTCGACGTTGTCCTCGTGGTCGTCGACCACCAGGATGCGGGTCACGGCGGACTCCGGAATGCGCGCCCCCGCGGCTCAGGCCCGCGTGGCCGCCGGCTCCCCCTTCCCGAGGAACCGCTGCACCTCGGCGACCACCGCGCGCGGCTCGCACGGCTTGGCCAGGTACCCGTCGCAGCCGACCTCCATCGCCTTCTCGCGGTCGCTCGCCAGGGCGTGCGCCGTGAGCGCGATGATCGGGATGCTGCGCGTCTCCGGGTCGTGCTTCAGCACCTGCGTCGCCTCCCAGCCGTCGATGATCGGGATGGAGATGTCCATCAGGATCAGGTCCGGCTTCTCCGACTTCGCCTTGGCGATCCCTTCCTCGCCGTTGAGCGCCTCGGTCACCGTGTAGCCGAAGTGCCGCAGGATCGTGGAATAGACGATGCGGTTGTCCTCGTTGTCTTCCACGAGGAGGACGGTCTTGCCGGTCGCGCTCATGTGTCCCTCGGTCGGGCGGGCGGGCGGTGGTGGCGGGGCGTGTAACTAAGCACGTGACGTCGCCCACGACAGGCGCGCCGGGTCGCTCGGTCGGACCGGAGCAGTCGCATCCCTCGCGCCACCGCGGGCCGCCCGACGCGACTCCCCCCAGTACGAGAGAGCCGGACGCAGCGCTGCCGACGAGCACGGCAATTTCCTTACCACGATTCGCGCGCAGGAGTGACCCCTCGATGGCCAGCCGTTCGACCCCCGCCCCGGCGCCCGCCCCGCGCCCCGCCGCCAGCCAGGTGCGCGACCGCGTGACCGGGCTCCGCGACCGACTCGCCGCGGCCCGTCCCGCCCCCCGCGCGCGCGCGGCGGCCACCGACGACC
>NZ_JARGEK010000377.1 GCF_029211165.1 Roseisolibacter sp. H3M3-2 | reverse complement strand
GACGCGCGCGACGCCGCGACCCTGGCGTCGCCGCCCGCCGCGTCGGCCGGCTTCCGCGCCGCGCTGGCCGCGCCCCCCGCGGCCACGACGAGCGTCACCGTGCAGGTGCCGGCGTCGATGCGCACCGCGCCGTTCAACACGACGCGCACGCTGCGCGTCCCCCCCGGCTGGGCGGCGAGCGTGTACGCCCGCGTCGGCGGCGCGCGCTTCATGGCCGTCGCGCCCAACGGCGACCTGCTCGTCTCCAACCCCGGCGCGGGGACCGTGTGGCTCGTGCGCGCGCGCGCCGGCGGCGACCCCACGGTCACCGCGTGGGCGTCGGGGCTCTACCGCCCGCACGACGTCGTCTTCCACGCGATCGACGGGCAGACGTGGGTCTACGTCGCCGAGGGGGACAAGGTCGCGCGCTACCGCTACACGCCCGGCGACAGCGTCGGGCAGGGGCGCGAGGTGCTGGTCACCGGGCTGCCGAGCGCGCGGTCGCCCGAGTTGGGCGGCTCGTACGGGCACGAGCTGAAGAACATCGCGCTGTCGCCGGCGCACGAGCTGTACGTGTCGGTGGCGTCGATCTCCAACGCCGACCCGGCCGACGTGCTCGCGAGCCCGCCGCGCGCCGCGATCTGGCAGTACACGGCCAGCGGCGGCGCGATGCGCGTGTACGCGCGCGGGCTGCGCAACGCCGAGGGGCTGGCGTTCGTGCCGGGGACGTCGGCGCTGTGGGCGGCGGTGAACAACCGAGACAACATCGGCTACCCGTTCCACCAGGACTTCACCGGCGACGGCACCGACGACTACGGCAAGATCCTCACGGCCTACGTCGACGACCACCCGCCCGAGGAGTTCACGCGCGTCGTCGACGGCGGCAACTACGGGTGGCCGTACTGCAACCCGAACCCCGACACGCCGGCGGGGCTCGACGACATGCCGTTCGACCGCGACGTGCAGACCAACGCCGACGGCTCGCGCCTCGACTGCGCGACGGCGACGCGCGTCAGCAAGGGGATCCAGGCGCACTCGGCGCCGCTCGGCCTGACGTTCCTGCAGGGGACCGCGGCGCCCATGGCGTGGCGCGAGGGGGCGGCGGTCGCGCTGCACGGCTCGTGGAACCGCAGCACGCCCACCGGCTACAAGGTCGCGTACTTCCCGTGGGACGCGGCGGCGCAGCGCCCGGGCGCGCAGCAGGACCTGTTCGCGGGGTGGCTCGTCGGCACGTCGTCGTGGGGGCGCCCGGTCGACGTCGCGGCGGCGCCCGACGGCGCGCTCTACGTGAGCGACGACGCGACCGGGACGATCTACCGCTTCGCGTACTCCGAGGCGCCGCCCCCGCCCGCGCAGGCGGTGACGTCGTTCACGCTGATCGACGCCGACACCGACCAGCCGATCGCCGGCTACGACCCGATCGCGAACGGCGCGTCGCTCAACCTCAACGCGCTCCCGACGCGCAACCTGAACGTGCGCGCCAACACGACGCCGGCGACCGTGGGAAGCGTCCGCTTCGCGCTCGACGGGGTGGCGAACTTCCGCACCGACGACGCCGCGCCCTACGCGCTGGCGGGTGACACGAACGGCAACTACGCCGCGTGGACGCCCGCGAACGGGTCGCACACGCTCACCGCCACCCCGTTCGCTGGAGCCGGCGCGACGGGTGCCGCGGGGACGGCGCGCACGATCACGTTCAGCGTGAAGCGGACCGGGAAGAAGTAGACAGGATTAACAGGAAACCGGGGGAGAGACTCGAGCCTGACGTCTCTCCCCCGGTTTCCGTGTCCCTCCGTGTCTCAAACGGTCACGGGCACGTCGCGCTCGATCGGCAGCCCCGCGTCGCGCCACGCCGAGTACCCGCCGGCGAGGTTCACCACGTTCGTGAACCCGTGCGCCCGCAGCAGGCTCGCGCCGATCGCCGACCGCGAGCCGCCCTGGCACTGCAGCACGACCGGCCGGTCGCGCGGCAGCTCGGCAAGATGCTCGGCGAGGTGCCCGAGCGGCACGTGCGTCGCCCCGGGGAGGTGCCCGGCGTCCCACTCGTGGGCGGCGCGCACGTCCACCACCGCCGCGGCGCCGGCGCGCAGGTCCTCGGCCAGCGCGCGCACGTCGGTCTGCGGCACGCTCCCCGGCGCGCGCCCCGACGCGGTCCACTCGGCGAGCGCGTCGTCGGCCGCGCACCACCCGGCCACGCGGTCGATCCCGATGCGCGACAGCTCGGCGACCGCGGCGCGCGCGTCGTCCTCGCCAGCCGCCAGCAGCACGACGTCGGCGTCGTACGGGAGCAGCCACCCCGCCCACGTCAGGAAGCTCCCGCCGCGCGGCACGTTGAGCGTCCCCGGCACGTGCGCCCGCGCGAACGCCGCCGCCGGGCGCACGTCCACCACCGTCGCGCCGCCGCCCACCTGGGCCAGCGCGCGCGCCGGCTCGAGGCGCGGCGCCGATGGCGGGGCGCCGAGCACCGGCGGGCCGTCGCGGTTCACCGCCTTCATGCGCGCGAAGTAGCGCGGCGGGTCGGGCTGCCCCTCCAGCACCGCGCGTACGAACGCGCCCTCGTCGGCCTCCTGCAGCGCCCAGTTGTAGCGCCGCTCGTAGCCGAGCGTCGACGTCGGCACCGCGCCGAGCGCCTTGCCGCACGCCGAGCCCGCGCCGTGGCCCGGCCAGAGCTGGAGCCAGTCGGGGAGCTGCTTGAAGCGCCGCAGCGAGGCGAACAGCGTGCGCGCCCCCGCCTCCATCGTCCCCGCGTGGCCGGCCGCGCGCTCCAGCAGGTCGGGGCGCCCGACGTCGCCGACGAACACGAAGTCGCCCGTGCACGCGCCCATCGGCGCGTCGGCCGCCGCGCCGTCGGTGACCAGGAAGGTCAGGTGCTCGGGCGTGTGCCCCGGCGTGTGCATCGCGCGCACGCGCACGTTGCCGACGACGATCTCGTCGCCGTCGCGCAGCAGCGTCGCGCCGTCGGCGGCCGCGTACGCGTACTGCCAGTCCGGGCCGCCCTCCGCCGACAGGAAGAGCCGCGCGCCGGCGCGCCGGGCCAGCTCGCGCGCGCCGCTCACGAAGTCGGCGTGGATGTGCGTCTCGGTCACGTGCGTGACGCGGAGCCCGGCGGCGGCCGCCGCGGCGAGGTAGGGCGCCGGGTCGCGCGCGGGGTCGACGACGAGCGCCTCCCCCGTCGCCTGGCACCCGACCAGCCAGCTCGCCTGGGCGAGCGGGACGTCGTAGAAGCGCTGGAGCAGCATGGCGGGAAGCTACCGCCCCCCGGCCGGACCCGTCAGTCGCCCACGCGGGCGGGGACCGCGCGGATGCTGTCGGGGCGCAGCGCGCCGTCGCGCCCCTCGACCAGGTGCCACCAGTAGACGAGGACGTCGCGCTTCCCGGCCTCGACCCCCGAGATCTGCGAGGCGGGGACCGTCTTCCGCTCCCCCACGGCCACCGTCGGGCAGCCGGTGCGCGCGGTGCACGGCCCCCACAGCGCGCGCGTGGCCAGCTCGCGCTCGATGACGAAGTAGCCGACGGGGCGCGTGGTGTTGTTGCCGAGCACCACCCCCCCGGGCGCGGGGGCGACGGCGACGTTGCCGGCCCAGATGCCGTCGACGTTCGGGAGCGGCTCGCCGCCGGGCGTGACGACCCCGTCGTCGCAGGCGGCCAGGGTCAGGATCGAGAGGAGCAGGAGCGGTCGCATGCCTCCTCTACCCCGCGGTCCCCCGGCACGTCACGGGGCGCCGAGCAGGCGCTCGAGCAGCACGGCCAGCCGGTAGCCGGCCAGCGTCGCCTGCGGGTCGCTCACCTGCCGCACCCACGCCTGGTACGCGGGGGTCAGCGGCATGCCGTCGGCCACGTCGCGGTAGACGTCGCGCTGCGCCAGCGTCAGGCTCTCCCCCGCCCAGTGCGCGGGGAGCGTGTCGGCCACCCAGCGCGCCCACCGCTCGGCCGGGTAGCGCCGCGGCAGCTGCGCGGCCCACTCGTCGGCGCGGGCGAGCCGGGCGTCCTCCCCCTGGCGCCGCCCGCCCCCCTGCCGTCGCCCCGGCGACCGGTCGAGCGCGTTGTCCCAGACGGAGTGCAGCGTCCCGCTCCCCACGCGCACGTCGTTGCCGCCGCGGTCCCCGCGCGGCGACGCCGGCGTCACGCGCGACGCCGCGTGCAGCGGCTGGTGGATGTCCCCCACCAGGTGGAGGAGCCACGCCAGCGCCACCGCGCGCTCGGGCGCCGGGCGGCGCGCGTCGCGCACCGTCGCCGAGAAGACCGCGATGCGCTCCAGCGCGTGCTCGGGGCCGGGCTTCAGCTCGGGCACCCGCACCGGGCGCCCGGCCGCGTCGGCGCGCCAGAAGGTGTCGCTGAAGTGCCAGGACGAGCGGTGGTAGCGCCGCGCGCGCTCGGCCTGGCGGCGGTCGCGCACCACGTCGGGCCAGGTGGCGGCGCGCATGAAGAGCGCGCGGTCGCGCGTCTCGGGGGCGCCGCCGATCGGGCGGAGCTGCGCGAGGCCGGCGCAGGCGGTGGCGGCGCGCAGCTA
>NZ_JARGEK010000376.1 GCF_029211165.1 Roseisolibacter sp. H3M3-2 | reverse complement strand
GCGACGACCGCGCGCTGCCGGCCGTCGGCGCGGCGGGGGCGGGCGCGGGGGGCGCCGCCCCCGGGCCGTACTTCGAGGAGTCGCGCCGCATCGACGACATCATGGAGGGGAGCCCGACGGCGCGCCCGGCCGACCGGCACGCCGACCACGACGCCCCGCGCCGCCTCCTCGACCCGGCCGACCACGACGTGCGCGACCGCGAGCAGCGCGAGCGCGAGCTGCGCGACCGCGACGCGATGCGCGCCGAGGTCCGCGACGACGTCGGCGTGGACGCGCGCGACGAGGAGCGCCGGCTGCTGTCGGTCGACGACGCCAGCGCGCTGCACCCGCGCGGCGCCATCGACCCGCGCGAGCTCGACGGGCGGGTGCGCATCGACGAGGGGGCGACGGTCGACGACCGCGCGCCGGTGGGCGGCGTTCTCTACGAGGGCGCGGCGCCGACCGGCGGCTACGGGCGTCCGGACGAGCGCTACGGGCCGGAGTACGGCTCGGGGCGGATCGGGATGGACCGCGTCGTGTCCCGCCACCCGCGCTCGGCCGACCTCGACCCGTCGGACGTCGACCCGGCCGACGCCTCGCGCCGCCTCGACGACGCCGGCGACCGCACGCTGGAGCGCCGCGCCGCCACCGACGAGCGGTACGTCGACGACCGGCTCCCGGCCGATCGGCTCCCGGCCGACCGCCTGCCGGGCGAGCGGCACGAGGTGCGCTACCGCCGCTACGACGACCTGCCGCCATCGGACCTGCGGCGCTGATCCCGCCCGCACCGGCGTCGCCGGTCCAGGCCGCGCCCGGCGGAGGGTCCGCCGGGCGCGGTCGCGTTCCGGCCGCCGTTCGCGGCGGCGCGTCCGTGCGTACTTTCTCGTGGGCGCCGAGGGGGCCGCCGTTCGGCCCCGGGAACCCGCCGGAGGTCGGCCCGGTACGTCCGGTACGTCCGGTCGCGCGTCGTCCACGTCCTTCCACCGCCCGCGCCATGCTGATCCGCCGCCCCGACGACATCCCGGCCTCCGAGATCACCCCGGAGGGCGTCTATCGCGACCGGCGCCGATTCCTCGGCGCGGCCGGCACGCTGGGGCTCGGGCTCGCCTCCGGGCTCATCGCCCCCGCCGCGCTGGCCTGCGCCCCCGGCGAGACGGGGGAGGCGAACGGCGAGGTCGAGCGCGGCCAGCCGGCGCTCCCCGACGAGCCGACGCCGTACGAGACGGCGACGACCTACAACAACTTCTACGAGTTCGGCACCGACAAGGAGGACCCGGCCGCCAACGCCGGCGCCTTCCGCACCAGGCCGTGGTCGGTGGTGGTCGAGGGGCTGGTGAAGAAGCCGGCGACCTACACCCTCGAGGACCTGCTGCGCGGCGTCGGCGTCGTCGAGCGCACGTACCGCATGCGCTGCGTCGAGGCGTGGTCGATGGTGATCCCGTGGATGGGCGTCCCGCTGCGCGACGTGCTCGCCAAGGTCGAGCCGCTCCCGTCGGCGCGCTTCGTCGAGTTCACGACGCTGCTCGACCCGCGGCAGATGCCCGGGCAGCGCACCGCGGTGCTCGAGTGGCCGTACAAGGAGGGGCTGCGCCTCGACGAGGCGCGCCACCCGCTGACGCTCCTGGCGACCGGGATGTACGGCAAGACGCTCCCCAACCAGAACGGCGCGCCGCTGCGCCTCGTGGTGCCGTGGAAGTACGGCTTCAAGGGGGTCAAGTCGATCGTGCGCATCCGGCTCACCGAGCGGCAGCCGCGCACGACGTGGAACGACGCGGCGGCCAACGAGTACGGCTTCTACGCGAACGTGAACCCGGCCGTCGACCACCCGCGCTGGTCGCAGGCGCGCGAGCGCCGCATCGGCGAGTTCCGTCGCCGGCCGACGCTCCCGTTCAACGGCTACGCGGACCAGGTGGCGTCGCTGTACGCGGGGATGGATCTCAAGGCGAACTACTGAGGTGGCAGCGCCGACGCCGGTCGGACCGCCCGATCGCGGAGCGTCGAGCGTCGAGCGTCGAGCGCGCCCCTCGACGCTCGACGCTCCCCGCTCGACGCTCACCCCCAAGGCGCGCAAGCGGGTCCTCGCCGCGCTCCTCTTCGCCGCCTCGTCGGTCCCCGCGCTCTACCTGGGCTGGCAGTTCTGGCGCGCCTGGAACTACCTCCCCAGTGACCTCGGCAAGGACCCGGTCAAGGGGCTGGAGCACGCCACCGGCGAGACGGCGATCCGCTTCCTCGTCCTCACGCTCGCGGTGACGCCGCTGCGGCAGCTCACGGGGTGGAACTGGCTCGCCCCGTTCCGCCGGCAGCTGGGGCTGTGGATGGCGTTCTACGCCACGACGCACCTGGCGACGTTCTACGCGCTCGACCTCGAGGGGAACCTGGGCGAGGTCGCGACCGAGATCGTGAAGCGCCCGTACATCACGGTGGGCTTCGTCGCGTGGCTGCTGCTGCTCCCGCTCGTCCTCACCAGCACCACGGCGTCCATCCGGCGGCTCGGCGGCAAGCGGTGGAACCGGCTGCACCAGCTGACCTACGTCGTGGTGGGGCTGGGGATGCTGCACTACTTCTGGAGCCAGAAGAAGGACGTCACCGACCCGCTGCTCTTCGCGGCGGTGTTCGCGGCGCTGTTCGCGTGGCGCGGGTGGCGCGCCTGGCAGAAGCGCGGCGGCGCGGTGGTCCCGACGCGGTAGCGATCGCGCGGAAGCGGTCGCGCGGTAGCGCCCCGGCGCGCGGGCGCGCATCCTACCGGCCATGCCCGCCCCCTCCACGCTCCGCGCGGCCGCCCTGCTGGCGCTGTGCGTCCCCGCCGCGCGCGCGCAGTCGCCCACCGCGCCCCTCGTCCTCCGCCTCCCCGTCAGCGCCCGCGCCCTCGCGATGGGCGGCGCGCAGCCGCTCGCGCAGGACGCCGAGGCGATGCTCGCCAACCCCGGGCTGCTCGCGTGGTCGCGCGGCGCGAGCGTGCAGGGGCAGCGCTACGGCGGCGCCGGCACGCTCGGCGCGCTCGCCAGCGCGCTCCAGACGCTCGGCGGGACGACCGGGCTCGCGGTGCAGTTCCTCGACTACGGCGCGGCGTCGCCCGCGCTGCGCGACGCCGCGCGCGCCGCCGTCGGCGCCCTCCCCACGCGCGGCCCGGTCACGGCGTCGAGCCTCTCGGCGGCGGTCGGCTACGCGCGCCCGTTCATGGGCGTGCGGCTCGGCGCGACGGTGCGCTACGCCGAGGAGCGCCTCGGCGCGGCGCGCGACGGCACCGTCTCGGCCGACGTCGGCGTGGCCAAGGGCTTCCTGTTCGACCAGCTGATCGTCGGCCTCGCGGCGCAGCACCTCGGCGAGGGGCTCCGCCTCGACGGCGCGCGCGCCCCGCTCCCGACCCGCGTCACCCTCGGCGCGTCCGGCGCCAACTATCCGCTGACGCCGTGGATCGACCTCGGCGCGTCCGCCGCGGTCTCGGTGCTGCGCGGCGGCGACGTGACCGCGGCCGGCGGCGCCGAGCTGTCGATCGTGCCGCTGCAGGGCTACTCGATCGCGCTGCGCGCCGGCGCCCGGCGCACGCTCGAGCCGGGGGAGCGGGCGGGCACCGCGGGGCTCGGCTTCACGCGCGACCGCATCTCGCTCGACTACGCGTACGAGCCGTTCGCCGGGAAGGACGCGCATCGCGTGGGGCTGCGCGTGCGCTGAGTAAGAGCATTCGACAGGATTGACAGGAAGCCGGGGGAAAGACTGCAGGCTCGAGTCTCTCCCCCGGTTTCCTGTCAATCCTGTCTGCTCTGGATCTTGCAAGTGCCGTCAGCATGTCATCGGGGTGGAAGCTTGCCGGGGCGACGCTCGCGTATGCGGTGCTGCACAGCGCGCTGGCCGACCGGCGCGCGAAGGAGGCGTTCGCGCGGCGGTTCGGGACGCGCGCGCGCGACGCGTGGTACCGGCCGCTGTTCAACGCGCAGGCGGTCGTGGCGACGGCGGCGCTGGCCGCGTGGGCGTGGCGGCAGCCGGACCGGACGCTCTACGCGACGCGCGGGCCGCTGCGCGCGCTGCTGCGCGTGGGGCAGCTCGCCGGGCTCGCCCTCGGCGCCTCCGCGCTGCGCGAGGCGGGCGTCGCGCGCTTCGCCGGCGTCCCGGGCGCGTGGGACTGGGTGCGCGGCGCCCCCGTGCGCCCGCCGATGGAGGCGCAGGGGCCGACCGACCGCGACGACGGCGTGCTCCGCACCGGCGGCGCCTTCGCGCGCGTGCGGCACCCGCTCAACACGGCGTTCGCGGTCGTCCTCTGGTGCAGCCCGCGCATGACGGTGAACCTGGCCGCGGTCAGCGCGGTGTCGACGATCTACCTGCTGGTCGGATCGGTGCGCGAGGAGCAGCGGCTCCTGCAGCGGCACGGGGACGCGTACGAGGCGTACCGCGGCGGGCGTCCCTTCCTCGTGCCGTTGCTTTCCAACTACCAGGAGAACGGATGAGACGGATCAGGACGAGGCGATTGTCAAAGATTTGGTAGCGCGCGGAGGCTCTGGGCGAGCAGGAGATCGA
>NZ_JARGEK010000375.1 GCF_029211165.1 Roseisolibacter sp. H3M3-2 | reverse complement strand
CGACTTGCTGCCGCTGGCGGGCGACTGCACGTACGCGCGCGCGCGCGCGGCGCGCCGCGTGGCGCGCGCCGGGCAGGACGCGGCGCTGCGCGGGCTGCCGATCCCGGTGGTCGACCTCAACGACCGCGTGTGCGCGGCGGCGCGCTGCGGCGTGGTGGTGGGCGGCGTGGTGGCGTTCACCGACGACGACCACCTGACGGCGAGCTTCGCGCGCGCGCAGGCGCCGGTGCTGGGGGCGCGGCTGGCGGCGGCGGTGCCGGCGCTGCGATAGCGCGACGACACGGCGGACACGGAGGGCCTCCGGCGTGCCGTCCGCGGCGCCATCCAGTACGTTTGCGGGGCCGACCCTCCAGGCCCCATCCGTCCCGCGTCCCCACGCGCCCATGCGTCTCCCCGTCCGCTCGCTCGCCGCTCTCGCCCTCGCCTGCGCCCCGGCCGTCGCCGCGGCGCAGACGTTCCGCTCCGACGACCCGGTGATGCGCCGGATCTGGCAGCTCGGGATGGACTCGTCGCAGACCGAGCGGCTGGCGCAGGTGCTCATCGACTCCATCGGCCCGCGGCTCTCGGGGACCGCCAACTTCACCTCGGCGGTCGAGTGGCTGGAGCGGACGTACCAGGGGATGGGCGTCCCCGCGCGGCGCGAGCGCTACGGCACCTGGCGCCCGTGGCGCGCCGGCCCGGTGCACCTCGACCTGCTGGCGCCGCACGTGCGCTCGATGGAGGCGCGCTTCCTGGCGTGGAGCCCGGGGAACGGCGGGCGCCCGACCGACGGCGAGGTGGTGGCGATCCCGGCGCTCGCCGACGCCGCGGCGGCCACCGCGTGGCTGCGCACCGTGCGCGGGAAGTTCGTGCTCGCGTCGGCGCCCGAGCCGATGTGCCGCGCGCCGCAGGAGCTGGAGCGCAACGCGCGCCCCGCCACCGTGCAGCGCGTCGCCGCGCGCCGCACCGAGCTGGCCCGCGAGCACGCGCGCCGCGTCGAGCTGCTCGGCGGCGGCGCGCTGCACGCGCGCCTCGACTCGGCCGGCGTGGCCGGGATCCTGACGTCGCTCTGGTCGAACGGGTGGGGCGTCAACAAGGTCTTCGCGGCGACGGCCGAGCGCGTGCCGTCGCTCGACGTGTCGTGCGAGGACTACGGGCTGCTGCACCGCCTGGCGACGAACGGCCAGGGGCCGCGCGCGCGCCTCACCGCGACCGCCGAGCGCGGGGGCGCCGAGGTGCCGATGTTCAACGTCGTCGCGGAGCTGAAGGGGCGCGAGAAGCCCGACGAGTACGTGCTGCTCTCGGCGCACCTCGACAGCTGGGCCTCGGCGACCGGCGCGACCGACAACGGGACCGGCACGATCACGATGCTGGAGGCGATGCGCATCCTGAAGGCCGCCTACCCCAACCCGAAGCGCACCATCCTCGTCGGGCACTGGGGCGGGGAGGAGCAGGGGACGATCGGGTCGCTGGCGTTCGCCGAGGACCACCCGGAGGTGGTCAAGGGGCTGCAGGCCGTGTTCAACCAGGACAACGGCACGTGGCGGTTCGAGATCTTGGAGGGGCAGGGGTTCGCGGGCGCGGCGCCGAACCTCGCGCGGTGGGTGGCGCAGCTCCCCGCCGAGATCGGGGACAGCCTGCGGCTGCAGCTGCCGGGGCCCCAGGCCAACACGGGGAGCGACCACACGTCGTTCGTCTGCCGGCCGGCGCCGGCGTTCCGCCTGCAGTCGCCGTACGCGGAGTACCGCCAGTACACCTGGCACACCAACCGCGACACGTACGACAAGATCGTGTTCGACGACCTGCGGCAGAACGCGACGACGGCGGCGATGATGGCCTACGCGGCGAGCGAGGACCCGACGACGACGGGGCGCGAGCAGGCGGTGCTGATCGGGCAGAACGGCCAGCCGCGCCGCTGGCCGACCTGCAACACGGCGCGGCGGAGCTACCAGGCGTCCCAGCAGCGCCGCTGACGGTCGGCCGCTGGCGCGGCCGGCGTGGCGCAGCGGGGGCCGGGCGGTCATCTTTGGACCGCCCGGCCCCCGTCCGTTTCCCCCACCCCCCCGCGCGTGACCTCTCCCTCCCAAGCCCGCGCCACGATCGTCCCGGCCGTCCTCGAGCGACACGCCGCCGAGCTGCTGGACGTCTGGACGCAGGAGCAGACGACGGCGGGGCTGACGCGCGGCGCCGCCGGCGACCTGCGCGCGCGCAGCACCGAGTTCCTCCGCCTGCTCCAGCAGGCGACCGCCGAGACGTCGGGGGTCGGCGACCTGACGGCGGTGCACGGCGCGCCCTTCGCGCGGGTGCGCGAGTTCCTCGGCGCGCTGTCGCGCCAGCGGGCGGCCGAGGGGGCGACGCCCTCCGAGACGGCGATGTTCGTCTTCTCGCTCAAGCGCCCGCTGTTCGTGCTGCTGCGCCGCGAGGCGGCCGACGCCGACCGGCTGGCCGACGAGCTGTGGGTGGCCACCGAGCTGGTGGACCGCCTCGGGCTGCTGACCACCGAGGCGTACCAGCGCGGGCGCGAGGAGGTCATCGCGCGCCAGCAGCAGGACATGCTGGAGCTGAGCACCCCGGTCGTGAAGCTGTGGGACGGGATCTTGGCGCTGCCGATGATCGGCACCCTCGACTCGGCGCGCACGCAGGTGGTGATGGAGACGCTGCTGCAGCGCATCGTCGAGACGGGCGCCGAGGTGGCGATCATCGACATCACGGGGGTGCCGACGGTCGACACGCTGACCGCGCAGCACCTGCTCAAGACGGTGACGGCGGCGCGCCTCATGGGCGCCGACTGCATCATCAGCGGGATCCGGCCGCAGATCGCGCAGACGATCGTGCACCTCGGCGTCGACCTGGCCGACGTGACGACCAAGGCGACGCTGGCCGACGCCTTCCGCACGGCGCTCGCGCGGACGATGCAGTCCGTCGCGCCGGCGCGCCACGCGCGCTGACCGCGGGGGGCGCCGGGCGATGGAGCGGATCCCGATCCTCAAGATGGGCCCCTTCCTCCTGGTGACGATCCAGGTGGACATGCACGACCGGCTGGCGATGGTGCTGCAGGACGACCTGACGTCCATGATCAGCCGCACCGGCGCGCGCGGCGTGCTGCTCGACATCTCGGCGCTCGAGATCGTGGACTCGTTCATCGGGCGCATGATCAGCAACATCGCCGCGATGGCGCGGGTGCTCGACGCCGAGACGGTGGTGGTGGGGATGCAGCCGGCCGTGGCGATCACGCTGGTGGAGCTGGGGCTGTCGCTCCCCGGCGTGCGCACCGCGCTGAACGTGGAGCGCGGGATGGCGCTGCTGCGCGACGCGGTGCGCCGCGCCGACGGCGCCGGCACCGACGCGGGGGCGGACGCGATCGCCGCCGCGCTGGCCGGCGAGGAGGACGACGGGGGCGGCGACGCACCGCGGGGCCCGCGCGGCGCGCCCCCCGCGTGAGCGTCGTCCGCGCGGAGACGGTCCCGGTGCGCGTCGAGTCGGACGTGGTCGTCGTCCGGCAGACGGTGCGCCAGTGGGCGACGTCGCTCGGCTTCAGCCTCGTCGACCAGACGAAGCTGGTGACGGCGGCGTCCGAGCTCGCGCGCAACACCGTGGTGTACGGCGGCGGCGGCTCGCTCACGCTGGAGGCGCTGGAGGACGGGGCGCGCCGCGGGCTGCGGCTGCGCTTCGCCGACGAGGGCCCCGGGATCCCCGACCTCGCGCTCGCCCTCACCGACGGCTACACGACCGGGGGCGGGCTCGGGCTGGGGCTGAGCGGGGCGCGCCGCCTCTCGAACGAGTTCGACCTCGACTCGGCCCCGGGGAAGGGGACGCGCGTCACCATCGCCCGCTGGCGCTGACGCGCCGGCGCCACCCCCCCGCCCCGTGTCGTCGTACCTGCCGTTCGCGTCCGACCCCCTGTGGGGGGAGGCCCGCCGCCCGCCCGCGTCCGTGTCCACGCGGGTCGAGGTGGCCGACGCGTCGCAGGTCGGCGAGGCGCGCCGGCAGGTGAGCGCGCTCGCCCGCGCCCTCGGCTTCTCCGAGGAGGACGCCGGGCGCGCGGCGCTGGTGGCCACCGAGGCGGCGACCAACCTCGCCCGCCACGGCGGCGGCGGCGAGCTGGTGGCGCGCGCCCTCGCCGGCGCCGGCGGCGCGGCGGCGGGGGTCGCGCAGCTGGCGCTCGACCGCGGCCCCGGGATCCCCGACCTCGCGCGCGCGATGGCCGACGGCTACTCGACCGGCGGCACGGCGGGGCAGGGGCTGGGCGCGATGCGCCGCATGAGCGACGCCTTCGACGCCTACGGGCCGCCGGGGCAGGGGACGGCGCTCGTGCTGCGGCTGCGCCCCACCGCGCCCGGCGGCCCGCCCGCGGCCGACGACCCGGACCTGGGCGCGGTGTGCCTCCCGCTGGCCGGCGAGACCGCGTGCGGCGACGGGTGGGGGGGCTGGGGGAGCGCGGCGGCGGGGACCGAGCGGCTGCTGGTCGTCGACGGGCTGGGGCACGGCCCGGCGGCCGCCGAGGCGGGGGGGGCGGGGCTCGACGGGGGGGGGGGGGTGTTCGCCGG
>NZ_JARGEK010000374.1 GCF_029211165.1 Roseisolibacter sp. H3M3-2 | reverse complement strand
GCCCGCCCGAGCCGCAGGGCGGCGTCGCCGACGGCGGTCGCGAGCGCGACGCGCACGGTGTCGCCGTCCAGCGTCCAGGTCCCGCCGCGCCAGGGCGACGCGCCCCCGTCGGTCGTCTCGACCCGCGCCGCCGCCGCGCCGCCGGCGCCGGCCACCAGACGCAGCCGCGCCGGGAGGGCGGGGGCGCCCGTCCCCTCCCACGCCGGGTCGGGGCGGACGGCCCAGCACCCCGCGACCGACGCCGCGGCCCCCGCGAAGCCGCGCGCCGGGGCGGCGTCGCTCGCCACGACCCCCTCCAGCGCCAGCGCCTGCGGACGGAGCACGAGCGCGACGTTCGCGGTGTCGGCGCGCGCCACCGTCGCGCCCGCCTCGCCCGCGGCGTAGCCGACGCGCCGCGCCTGCACCCGCGCCGCCCCCGCCCGCACCCCGCCGATCACGAAGCTCCCCGAGTCGTCGGTGACGGCGCCCAGCTCCGACCCGACCACCTGGATGCTCGTCGAGACCAGCGGCCGGCCGTCGGCGTCGGTCACCCGCCCACGGATGGCGCCGGCCGCCGCGTCCGCCCCCGCGGCGGCGGACCGCGCCATCCGCCCCGAGAAGTCGCGGCGCGCGACCTCGCTCTCCTCCCGCGCCCGACGCTCCTCGGCGACCACCACGGGCGCCGGCGCGGCGGCCGGAGGCGGCGGGGCAGGGGTAGCCGGCGTGATGGCGAGCTTCTGCGCCGTCGGTGGCGCGAAGGCGGCGGTATCGGCGAGCTGATCGCGCCGAGCGAGCGCGAACGCCTCCGCCGCCGGGTCGGCCGCCAGCGCCCGCGCCACCGCGGCCGTGGTCGGCAGCGGGCGGGCAGGCGCGGGCGCCGCCGGCGGCAGCGGCTCCGCCACCGGCGCCGACACGACGTCGGCCGACGGCCCTCCGGTCGCCGGCACGGCCGACTCGGCGCGGTCCAGCGACGCGTCAGAGACGCTGCGAGCCTGTCGCGTCTGCCGAAGCACCGCCGCCGACCCGCCGGCGACCAGGAGCAGCGCGGCCGCCGCACGGGCCGGCGCCCCCGCCCACCACGGCCGGCGCGCGACGACCCGCGTCACCGGCGCTATCGGCGCCACCGGCGCTATCGGCGCGACCGGAGCCGCCGGGCGCGGGATCACACCGCCCGGGACCTCGTCGAGCGCCGTCAGCACCCGCGACGCCACCGCGACCAGCCCGCGGGCCTCGGCCACCAGCGCGCCACAATCGGCGCATGATGCCGTGTGCGACTCGGCGCGGGCCGCCGACTCGGGGGTCAGCGCGCCGTCGATCCAGGCGTGGGCCGTCTCCTCGGTCAGGTGCTCCCCGTCCCAGGTGCCCTCCCACCCGCCGGCCGTCGTCGGCTCAGCCACGCGTCCCTCCCGTCCGCGGCGCCGACGAAGGCCGCAGCGGCAGCGGGGCTCCCCCCGCCGGCACGCCACGCTCCTCCGCCGACACCGCCTCCCACGCCTCGGCGAGGCGGCGGCGCGCCCGGGCCAGCGTCGTGCCGACCGAGCCCACCGCCAGCCCCAGCGCCGACGCGATCTCGTGATAGTCCAATCCCTCCTCCCGCATCAGCAGCGCGAGCCGGTCCCGCTCCGCGAGCGCGTCCACCGCCCGCCGCGCCAGCGCCATCTCGTGCTGCCGCTCCATCGACGTCGGGCCGGGCTCGACGTGCGCCGGCTCCGTCTCGCGCAGCAGCTCCAGGTGACGCCGGCGGCGCGCGTCCTTCCGCGCCTCGTCCCGCACCAGGTTGGTCGCCACCGCGAACAGCCACGCCCGCTCCTGCGCCACCGGCCCGTGCCGGAGCGCCCGCAGGAAGGTCTCCTGCGCCACCTCCTCGGCCCAGTCGCGGTCCCCCAGCCGGCGCGTCAGGTAGCGCACCAGCGGGGGGTGGTACTCGCGGAACAGGCGTTCGACGTCGGAGTCGGGTGGCATCGCAGAGGGAGACGCGCGGGCCGACCAAACTTGCACAAAGACCTGCGACCTGCGACCTCACGGCGCTCGTGGGTCGCAGGTCGCAGGTCGCAGGACCAGCGGGGTCGTCTACTCTTCCCGCAGCGTGATCGCCGGCGCCACCCGCGTCGCCCGCCGCGACGGCAGCCAGCTGGCGGCGAACGCGACGGTGGCGAGGAGCGCCGCCACGCCGACGAAGGTGACCGGGTCGGTGGCGCTCACCTCGTAGAGCAGCGACTGGAGCACCCGCGTCACCGCCAGCGCGCCCCCCAGCCCCACCACCATCCCGACCGCGACCGGCGTCATCCCCTGGCGGAGCATCAGCCCCATCACGCGCGTCGGCGGGGCGCCGAGGGCGAGGCGGACCGCGATCTCGCGCTCGCGCTGGCGCACCACGTAGGCGACCACGCCGTACAGCCCGATCGCCGCCAGCATCAGCGCCAGCGACCCGAAGACTGTCACCAGCACCGTGAACAGGCGCTGCGTCGAGGCCGCGTCGGCGACCTTGGCCTGCATCGGCACCACCTCGAGGAACGCCTGCCCGGGCATGACCTCGCGGATCGCCGCCCGCACCGGCGCGGCCAGCCGCGTCGGGTCGCCCGACGTGCGCACCACCAGCGCCATCGCCGAGCGGGGCATCACCGTCTCCGGCACGTAGGCCGTGAAGGCGCCCGCCGAGTCGAGGCGCGCGCTGCGCACGTCGCCGGCGATCCCCACCACGCGGAACGGGATCCCGCGGAACTGGAACGTCTCGCCGATCGCCGACTTCCCGGGCCACGTCTGCTCCGCCATGCGGCGGCTGATCACCGCCGCCGGCGGCGCCGTGCTGTCGCCGGCCGTCGCGTCGACGTCGCCGCCGGCGAGCAGCGGCACGCCGAGCGCCTTGAGGTAGCCGGGCGTCGCGGGGGTCAGCAGCACGCGCGGCTCCTCCCCCTTCGGCGGCGCGGGGCGTCCCGGCACCGTGAACGGCACCGCTTCGCCGGGGTCCTGCGTGAGCGGCGCGTTCTTGGTCGCGCCGGCGGCGAGCACGCCCGGCACCTGGCGCACGCGCTCGACGATGCGCTGCCGGTCGCCCAGCAGCTTGGCCATCGACGCCTGCGGGGGGCTGTCCTCCAGCGTCGGGATCGCGAACCGCGCCAGCAGCGCGCCCTCGGCGCGGAAGCCGAGGTCCACCGTCGTCAGCCGCTCGAAGCTGCGCAGCATCAGCCCCGCGCCGGCCACGAGCACCACCGCCAGCGCCACCTCGGCGGCCACCAGCACGGCGCGCGCGCGGTGCGCCGACGACCCCGCGCCCACGCTCCCGCGCCCCGCCTCGCGCAGCGTCGCCGCCATGCGCGTGCCGAGCGAGGCGCGCAGCGCCGGCCACAGCCCGACCACTACGCCGGTGAGCAGCGACACGCCGAGCGCGAACGCGAGCACGCCGCCGTCGAGGCGCACGTCGGCGGCGCGCGGCAGGAAGTCGCCGGCCAGCGCGAGCAGCGTGCGCACGCTCCACCACGCGGTCAGCACGCCGAGCGCGCCGCCGGCCAGCGACAGCAGCAGGCTCTCGACGACGAGCAGCCGCACCACCTGCCCGCGGCTGGCGCCGAGCGCGCCGCGCAGCGCGATCTCGCGGGTGCGCGACGTGCCGCGCACGAGGAACAGGTTGGCGACGTTCGCGCACACCACGAGCAGCACCAGCAGCACCGCGCCGAGCATCACCAGCAGCCCGCGGCGCACGGGGCCGACGATCGTGTCGCGCACCGGCTCCGCCGTCGCCGCGACGAAGCCGCCGTTGCTGTCGGGGAAGCGCGCCGCGAGCTGCGTCAGGAACTGCTCGACCTCCTGCCGCCCCTGCTCGACCGACACGCCCGGCTTCAGCCGCGCGATCGGCGTCAGCCAGCGCGCCTCGCGCCCCGCGCCGACGTCGTCCTCGTCGAGCAGCGACGCCGGCACCCACACCGCGACGTCGGGCTCGGGGTACGCGAAGTCGCGCGGCATCACGCCGGCCACCGTGAACGGCTTCCCGTCGAGGCGGATCTGCCGCCCCACCACGCCGCGGTCGGCGCCGAGCTGGCGCTCCCAGAAGCCGTGGCTGACGACGACGTGCTGGTTGGCGCCGACGACGTGCTCCTCGGCGCGCAGCGTGTGGCCGACGGCGGCGGGCGTGCCGAGGGCGGGGAAGAAGCCCGCCGAGACGTAGGTCGTGCGCGCGTAGGTCGGCTCCGCGCCCGCCTCGCCGAAGACCATCCCGTTGCCGAGCGCGCGGAACGCGCCGACCGCGGCGAAGCGCGTGAGGTCGCGCTCCCAGTCCTGCAGCTCGGTGGCGCTGATCTCGCCGCGTGCCACGTCGGCGCCCGGGTTGGACGGCCACAGGCGCACCACGCGCTCGGCCTGCGGGAAGGGGAGGTCGCGCAGCAGGACGCCGCGCACCACCGAGAACATCGCCGTCGTCGCGCCGATGCCGAGGGCCAGCGTGAGGAGGACGACCGCGCTGAACCCCGGCGTGCGGCGCAGGGAGCGGGCGGCGTAGCGGAGGTCCTGCCCGAGGGCGCTCCAGAAGTCGTGGCGGCGCATCGCGGTCTCGCGGTGGGAGGAGATGTCGTGGCAGCGCGCGCGCAC
>NZ_JARGEK010000373.1 GCF_029211165.1 Roseisolibacter sp. H3M3-2 | reverse complement strand
TCACCGAGTCGGTCGCCGGGACGCCGCGCGCCGGGCGCTGCGGCGCGCGCAGGTCGAGCCCGCGCGCGCCGCACAGCAGCTCGATGGCGAGCACGTGCCGCACGTTGTGCACGACGCGCCGCAGCTTGAGCGCGGCCCCCATCGCCATCGGCACGACGTCCTCCTTGCTCCCGTCGGTCGGGATCGTGTCCACGCTCGCCGGGTGCGCCAGCGTCTTGCACTCGCTGGCCAGCGCGGCCGCGGTCACCTGGGCCATCATGTACCCCGACTCGACCCCCGGCTCGGCGGCGAGGAACGCCGGGAGCCCGTGGCTGAGGTCCGGGTGCACCAGCCGGTCGGTGCGGCGCTCGCTCATGACCGCGAGGTTGGTCAGCACGATCGCCAGCAGGTCGGCGGCCAGCGCGCCCGCCTGCCCGTGGAAGTTGCCGCCGCTGAGCATCGTCCCGTCGTCGAACACGAGCGGGTTGTCGGTCGCGGCGTTCAGCTCGCGCCCCAGCGAGCCGGCGGCGAAGCGCAGCGCGTCGAGCACGGGGCCGTGCACCTGCGGCATGCAGCGCAGCGCGTAGGCGTCCTGCACCCGCGGGTCGCCGGTGCGGTGCGACTCGCGGATCTCGCTGTCGGCCAGCAGCGCGCGCAGCAGCGCCGCGCTCTCGCGCTGCCCCGGCTGCCCGCGCACGTCGTGGATGCGCGCGTCGAAGGCGTCGGGGGTGCCCATCAGCGCCTCCAGCGTCATGGCGCCGGCGGCGTGCGCGGTCTGCCAGAGCGCCAGCGCGTCGGCCAGCGCGAGCGCGCCGACCGCGGTGTGCGCCTGCGTCCCGTTGATGAGCGCGAGCCCCTCCTTGGGCTCCAGCGTCAGCGGCGCGAGCCCGGCGGCCGCCAGCGCCTCGCCCCCCGGCCGCACGACGCCGCCGACCTCCGCCTCCCCCTCGCCGATCAGCACCAGCGCGAGGTGCGACAGCGGCGCGAGGTCGCCGCTGGCGCCGACGCTCCCCTGCTCGGGGACCACCGGGTGCACGCCGCGGGAGAGCATGCCGAGCAGCAGGTCGACCAGCTCCGGCCGGGCGCCCGAGTGCCCGCGGGCGAGCACGTTGGCCCGCAGCAGCAGCATCGCGCGCACCTCGCGCGTCGGCAGCGGCGCGCCGACGCCGGCCGCGTGGCTGCGCACCAGGTTCACCTGCAGCGCCCGCAGCTTGGGGCCGGGGATCGCGACCTCGGACAGCTTCCCGAAGCCGGTGGTGACGCCGTAGACCACCGCGTCGCGCGCCACGATGTCCTCGACCACGGCGCGGGTCGCCGCCATCCGCGCGCGCGCCTCCGGGGCGAGCCGCGCGCCCGCGCCGTCGGCCACCGCGCGGAGGCGGGCGAGCGTCAGCGCGCGCCCGTCGAGGAGCACTTCGGAGCCGTCCCTGCCGTCGTTCCCGGTCATGCGGGGAATGTCCACCCGCGACCCCGGTCAGGGGAAGGAGGCGGAGCCGCTCGGGTCGCGGAAGGTCTGCCGGTTGTAGTCGAACTTCAGGTCCGGCTGCGCCTTGAGCGCGACGAAGAAGTTGAACCCGAAGTTCCCGTTCGGCGACTGCGTGAAGGCGAACACCGCGCGCCAGTCGTGCAGCTCGCGCTGCAGCGTGACCTGGTTGCTGGCGAAGCCGCCGCGCTGCGCGTCGTAGGTCGTGGACCACTGGGCGGCCCACTTCTGCGTGATCGGGAAGCTCGTGTTGAGCGTCAGCGACTGCTGCGGCGGCGTCAGGAACACCGGCCCGCCGTACGTGGTCTGGCCGAGGGGCGTGCCGGGCTGCGGGTTCGCCTGCGCGTTGATGAGGCAGCGCTCGTACACGTAGGTCGGCTGGTTCACGAACGCCCGGCACTGCACCGTCGGGTCGGCCGCCACCGTGCCGCCGACGATGTCGGGGCGCTGCCGCGACGACGTGTACGAGACCGACGCCTGCCACCCCTGGCCGGTCGGCACGTCGAACTGCGCGTTGCGCGCCCCCTGCCCGGCCACCTGCTGCGCCACCGCCTGGCGCGAGAAGAAGGCGTCGCCCCCCGCCGCGGTCCCGGGGCGCCCCTGCGTCGGCGTCTGCGTCCCCGTGGTCGACGTGGGCTGCGTCCGCCGCCCGAAGAGCCGCGCGATCGTGCCGAAGATCGGCGAGTTCTGGTCGAGCGAGAAGGTGACGCCGGTCTCGGTCCGGTACGGCTTGAACACCGCCGTGTCGGTCACCGGGTCGCCCAGGAACAGCGAGTAGCGCGTGTTGAAGTCGAGCCCCGGGATGAGGTCGGAGCGCGCGCTGATCCCGAACGTCTGGTCGGTGAAGCCCCGCTTGCTGAACAGGCTCTTGCCGAGCGAGTCGGCGCGGACGAAGTCGAAGCTGAGCGGCGTGAAGTTGAGCGACAGCAGCCGCACCTTCGTCCCCTCGGCGACGGCCGACCCGCCGGCGTCGGTCCGCAGCGGCGTGCGCGTCGTGTCGCCGACGCCGCCCAGCGAGTCCGCCGGCGCGCCCGCGCTGTCCCCCGGGGCCGTCGTCGTGGGCTGCCCCGACGCGGGCTCGCTCGGCCGGCGCCCGCGCAGCTTGGCCTCGAGGTTCGACGACAGCTGGAGCGACACGCGGCTCTGCATCAGCGAGCCGAGGTAGCCCTGCGACGCGCGTCCGAGGGCGGCCAGGAACTCGTCGCTGACCTTGGCCGTCGGCGAGTAGCTGAACGAGATGACCGGGTTGATCGAGTGGCGGAACCGCTCGACGCGGCCGAAGCCCGGCGGGAAGGCGTAGAAGGTCGGCGACGCCGAGAGGCCGAACGAGGCGCGCTTGCGCTGCGCGACCCACCGCCCGCCGGACTGCTCCGAGCGCACGAAGAGCCCCGCCCCGCGGTCGCTCTCGACGTTGGAGAGGCTGACCGTGGGCGAGACGTTCCACGTCCCCTGGAGGAAGCGCGGCAGGTTGAACGACGTGTTCCAGTCCAGGTTCGACTGGAAGGTCTGCCGGAAGACGCGCGTCTCGCGGCTGGTGGTGTCACGCGGGTCGCGGAACACCGTGCGCGTCTGCGGGAAGTCCTCGACCGTCTCGGAGAACGAGAACGAGTTCGTCCAGTTGAAGTCGAAGATCTTCAGCGGCGACTCGACCCGGAGCTGCGTGCTGCGGCGCGCCGCGTTCACCGCGACGCTGTCGATCCGCCCCGACGCGTTCGGGCGCAGCAGGACGTTGAACTGCTGCCCCTGGTCGATGCGGAAGTTCTGCGAGTTCGACAGCGAGAGCGTCGGCGTCCAGGCGAAGTTCTCCCCGACCTCGATGGTGCGCGAGGTCAGGTTGACGTTCGGGAAGTCCTGGTCGACCTGGTCGCGCCCCGGGTACTGCTTGCGCGAGCCGCCGATGCTGAACGACATCGGGCCGAACCGGTCCTGGAAGTTCAGCTGCGACGCGATCGTCCCCAGCACGGCCGCCGGGTTGATGCTGTTCTGCCGCTGGACCGTGGTGTTCTGGACGTAGTTCAGGTTCGCCGAGAGGCGGCGCTGCTGGTTGAACGACTGCTCGTGCCCCAGCGAGATCGCCAGGTTGCGGTCGCCCGTGCGGTTGGCCGTGTACGACGCCGACAGCCGCCCCTGCAGGAAGCGGTCGATGACGCGGTAGCGCGCCTCGGCGTTGCCGCGGATCCACCCCGGGTCGAAGCCGTCGCCGCGCGAACCGCTGCGCCAGTCCAGCCACGCCGACGCGTCGGCGAAGTCGCCGAGGTTGAAGTAGTACCCCAGGTTCTCCAGCGACCGGCGGTACGACGGGCTGTTGCGGATCAGCTCCGCGACGCCGAAGCGCGGGGTGAGCAGCCCGCTGCGCCGCCCGCTCCGCATGTCCTGGAAGACGAACGGCAGCCACATCACCGGCACGTCGGCGATGTAGAGCACGGCCGGGCGCACGACCAGCAGGTTGCGCGTCACCATCTTGATGTCGCGCGCCTGGAAGTGGTAATGCGGGACCGTCTCGTTGCAGCTCGTGACCGAGCCGTCGCGGGCGAAAACGTAGCGCTTCCCCTCGACGATCGAATCGCTCACGAGGGCGCCGCGCTCGCCGGCGACGAACCAGGTCTCCCCTGACGTCACCGACGTCTGGAACTGCTCGATGGTGCCGCGCCGCTCGGCGAGGTAGTAGACGATGCGCCCGCGCACCGCCACGTCGGCCTGGTTCGGATCGCGCAGGAAGACCGTGTCCCCGCGGACCGAGTCCGGGCGGGCGACGATGATCTGCGTCGAGTCGTTGTACTCGACGGCGCTGCCGACGAGCAGCGTCTGGTCGCGCTGCACCGCCGCCGGCCTCCCCTCGAGCGAGAGGGTGCGGTCGCCCGCGCGGAAGCGGACCGTGTCGCCCTGGTAGCGGGTCGCCGTGAAGCCCGGGCGCTCCAGCAGCGCCGCCATCGTCGAGTCGGGCTGGAGGAACTTCACCAGCGCCGAGTCGGGGCGCGCCGCCTCGCCGGGACGGGCGCCGGCGCCGCGCCCGCCCGCGCCCCCCGGCACGCCGGGGAGCCCCGGGAGCCGCGGCTGGGCACTGAGCGGCGCGGCGGCGGCGAGCGCCGCCTGCACCGCGCGCGGGCGCGCGCTCACGCG
>NZ_JARGEK010000372.1 GCF_029211165.1 Roseisolibacter sp. H3M3-2 | reverse complement strand
TGCGGCCGCGGCGGCGGCGATCGCCGCGGACCCGACGGTGGCGCGGCTGGCGGCGCGGGTGCCGCGCCCGAAGGCCGGCGTGCGGCGCGTGACGGTGCTCGACCTCACCGACGGGACGGGGCGCACCGACCTGCGCGAGGCGGCGGCGGCGGTGACGGAGGGGCTGCGCCGCGCGGTGGCCGCGCGCCCGGAGTTCGACATGCCCGACGCGGCGGCCGCGCGCGCGGTGCAGCGCGCGGGCCTGCCGGTGCCGGCGGTCGCGGTGGCGACGCACGCCGGCGCGGTGGTGAGCGGCGTGCTCTCGATGCGGCGCGACTCGGCCGCGCAGCTGCTGGTGCTCGCGCACGACGCCGCGCGCGGCTACCCGCGGCAGGTGCGCGCGCCGTCGCCGGTGCGCGCGGGCGACGACGCGACCGCGGTCGCGGCCGCGCTGCTCGCCGCCGCCAACGAGGCGTTCGCGTCGGCGCTGGAGCGGGTGAAGTGGGGGGAGCCGGCGCGCCAGGTGGGGCCGAACCCGTAAGGGCTGCGGGCTGCGGGCTGCGGATTCCAAAACCGCCGCCCGCAGCCCGCAGCGCGCGACGCTCAGGACGTCGGGAACAGCCCTTCGATCGACAGGTAGCGCTCGCCCGTGTCGTAGCAGAACGTGAGCACGCGCGCCGAGGCGTCGAGCGCGGGGAGCTGCTGCGCCACGGCGGCGAGCGCGGCGCCGGACGAGATGCCGACGAAGATCCCCTCGACGCGCGCGGAGCGCTGCGCCATCGCGAAGGCGTCCTCCTCGGTCACCTGGACGGTGCCGTCGAGCGCCTGCACGTGCAGGTTGGCGGGGACGAAGCCGGCGCCGATCCCCTGGATCTTGTGCGGCGTGTGCGTGCCGCCGCCGATCACCGGACTCTTGGTCGGCTCCACCGCGTAGACCTTCAGCCGCGGCCAGCGCGTCTTCAGCTGCTCGGCGCACGCGGTGATGTGGCCGCCCGTGCCGACGCCGGTGATGATCGCGTCGAGCCCCTCGGGGAAGTCGCGCGCGATCTCCTCGACCGTGGTGCGCACGTGCACGTCGATGTTGGCCGGGTTCTCGAACTGCTGCGGCATCCAGGCGTGGCCGGCGCCGCCGTGCTGCGCGATGATCTCCTGCGCGCGCGCGATCGCGCCCTTCATCCCGACCTCGCGCGGCGTCAGCTCGAGCTCCGCGCCGTAGGCGGCCATGATGCGGCGGCGCTCGACCGACATCGACTCGGGCATGACGAGGATCAGGCGGTACCCCTTCACCGCGGCGACGATGGCGAGACCGATGCCCGTGTTTCCGCTCGTGGGCTCGACGATCACCATGCCGGGCGTGAGCACGCCGCGCCGCTCGGCGTCCTCGATCATCGCGAGGCCGATGCGGTCCTTGATCGAGCCGCCGGGGTTCTGCCGCTCGAGCTTCATCCAGACCTCGCGGTCGGGGAAGAGGCGCGCGAGGCGGACGTGCGGCGTGTCGCCGATGGCGGCGAGGATCGAGTCGAGGCGCATGGTCGGGGTCGGCTGGCGTGGGCTGCGCGGGCTGCTCCGTGGGGGGATGATACCGCGCGGCGCCACCCTCGTGTCGGGCGCCGCCGGGCGGCGACGCATCGGGAGGGGACCGCACTCCCCACGCCGCCATGCCCGACTCGCGCCCCTCGCACGTCGTCCCCCGGATCCTCCCGCTCGCCTACGCCCTCGCGTGCTGGGCCGCGTTCGCGGCGGCGGCGGTCGCCTTCGTCGGCTTCCTCGCGCCGCTGCCGGGGTGGCGCGGCGTCGACCAGGGGGCGGTGACGCCCGTGGGGGCGGCGTTGCTGGTCGACCTGCTGCTGGTGGCGGCGTTCGCGGTGCCGCACGCGGTGCTGGCACGCGCCGGCGTGAAGAAGCAACTGGCGCGCGTGGTCCCGCCGGCGGCGGAGCGCGCGACGCACGTGCTGCTGTCGTCGGCGCTCCTGCTGCTGCTCGTCGTCGCGTGGCGCCCGGTGCCGGGGGCGCTGTGGAGCGTCGCGTCCCCGGGCGGCGCGCTGGCGCTGCGCGCGGCGTTCTGGCTCGGCGTGGCGACGCTCGCCGCCTCGACGTTCGCGCGGTCGCACGCCGAGCCGACGAGGCTCGACCGCCCGTGGGCGGCGCCGCGCGGGCGCGCGCCGGGGGCGCTCCCCTTCCGCACGCCGGGGCCGTACCGCGTGGTGCGCCACCCCATGCAGCTGGGGATCCTGCTCGCGCTGTGGGCGACGCCGGTGCTGACCGTCGGCCGGCTGGCGCTGGCGCTCCCGCTCACGCTCTGCGTGCTGGTGGGCGTTCGGCTGGAGGAGCGCGACCTGCGCCGCGCGTTCGGCGCGGCGTACGACGTGTACCGGTGGCGCGTCCCGGCGCTGGTGCCGCGCCGCGCGTGGCTCGCGCTGCCGCTGGCGCTCCCGCTGCTGCTGGCGGCGCCGGGCGCGGAGGCGCCCCCGAACGGCCCCGGCCTGCGGCGGCTCCGCGACGACGTCGCCGGCGCGCGGCGCACGGCGCTGCTGTACGTCCCGCCGCGCCCCGCCGCGCGTCCGGCGGTGGTCCTGACGCTGCACGGCGCGGCGGCGCGCGGCGCGCTGCTGCGCGCGCAGGGGGGCGGCGCGCTGGAGCGCGCGGCCGGCGCGCGCGGCTTCCTGGTGGCGTACCCCGACGGGCACGCGCGCACGTGGAACGACTGCCGCGCGCCGCTCCCCTACGCCGCGCGCCGCGACGCGGCCGACGAGCCGGCGTTCGCGCGCGCGCTCGTGGCGGCGCTGGTCGAGGCGCACGGCGCGGACCCGGCGCGCGCGTACGCGATCGGCGTCTCCAACGGCGGCCACGCGGCGCTGCGCGTCGCGGTCGAGGCGCCGGAGCTGCTGGCGAGCGTCGTCGCGGTCGGCGCCTCGATCCCCGACGACGCGTCGCTGGCCTGCGCCCCGACGCCGGGCGCGCGCGGGCTGGCGGTGCCGCTGGTGGCGGGGACCGACGACCCGGTGAACCCGTACGGCGGCGGCGCGGTGCGGCTGCCGACCGGGCACGGCGCGGGGCGCGTGCGCTCGGCCGGCGAGAGCGCGCGCTGGCTGGTGGAGGTGGCCGGCATGCGGAGCGCGCGCGTGCTCGCCCTCCCCGGCGTCGGGCACGCGCTGCCGCGCCGGCTGCGGCCGATGGCGTGGTGGGACGCGCGGGCGCGGGTGGACGCGGTGGATTCGGCCGTGGCGTTCTTCGGGCTCTGAGCTGCGACTCGCGACCTGCGACGCGCGAGGCATGCGGTCGCGACCGGTCACGGTTCGACCTGCGGGGAATCGGATCACATCCGATCGAGACGGATCAGGCGGATGGGCGACTGCCGCCGCGAGGAGCGATCCGTTCGATCCGACGTGCATCCGCCGGATCCGTATCCCGGCCGTTGGATGGCCGCCGTTCAGATGGCGAAGTCCTCCACCCCGTCCCACGTCGCGGGGCGCCGCGCCACCTGCGACGCGTGGGTAACCACGCTGCGCGGCGGGACGGAGTGCGTGAGCCACACGTTGCCGCCGATCACGCTCCCGGCGCCGACGACGGTGTCGCCGCCGAGGATGGTGGCGTTGGCGTAGACGACCACGTCGTCCTCGAGCGTCGGGTGGCGGCGCGTGCGGGCGAGCGCCTTGGCCACCGCGGCGGCGCCGAGGGTGACGCCCTGGTAGAGGCGCACGCGGTCGCCGAGCACCGCCGTCTCGCCGATCACGATCCCGGTGCCGTGGTCGATGGCGAAGGCGCGGCCGATGGTCGCGCCGGGGTGGATGTCGATGCCGGTGGCGCGGTGCGCGAACTCCGACACGAGGCGCGGCACCAGCGGCACGCCGAGCGCGCGCAGGCGGTGCGCGACGCGGTGGCAGGCGGTGGCCTGGAAGCCGGGGTAGGCGGCGATCACCTCGTCGACGCTGGTGGCGGCCGGGTCGGCGTCGTGCGTGGCGCGCGCGTCGTCGAGCAGCGCGTCGTAGACGGCGGGGAGCGCGTCGAGCAGCGCGTCGGCGACGGCGGCGGGGCGCGGGTGGCCGACGTCGGCGGCCAGCGCGGCGAGGGCGTCGCGCACCGCGTCGAGCCCGCCGGCGACGTCGGCGGCGTCGCAGTGCGGGGCGTCGGGGGCGAGCGCCGGGAACAGCGCCGCCAGCGCGCCGCGGCCGAGCTGCTCGGCGCGGGCACGTACGCGCGGCGGGAGCGGGTGCGCGGTGCGCGCGGCGGCCAGGCGGGCGACGAACTCGGCGTGGGGACTCATGCGGCAAGCATGCGCGGCGCGGCGCGGCGGTGCGAGGGTTGCCCCGTAGGCAGGCGGACGCGAGCGGCGTCCCCGAACACGGAGCCCCAGATGACGACTCCCCACGATCCGACCTTCCCCGACGACCCCGTCCCGCACGCCGAGCCGGCGCTCCCGGGGCTGCCGCCGCGGCGGCGGGTGCGCTCGCCCCTGCTGTGGCTGCTCCCCCTGCTGGCCCTGTTCGCCGTCGGGCTCGCGCTCGCGCGGCGGCCGGGCGCAACGCCGCCCGAGGTGGCGGTGCTCGACCCCGCGGTCGCCGGCGCGAGCACGACGACGGCCGCCGGCGGCGGCGAGGTGGCGCCCGCGGCGCCCGC
>NZ_JARGEK010000371.1 GCF_029211165.1 Roseisolibacter sp. H3M3-2 | reverse complement strand
AGTGGTCGGTGACGCGCGCGCTGGTGCCGTACCTCGCGCCGCCGCTCGTGGTGGCGGCCGCGCTGGCGGCGGCCGCGCTGCGCTAGCGCGACCCCGACGGCGCCGCCGGCGCGCCGAGCGAGGTGGGGAACCCGCTCCGCCTGTGGCCGGCCGTGCAGATGGCGGTCGCCTTCCAGCTCGCGCTGCTCGCGATCCCCGCCGTCGAGCGGTGGCTGGGGAGCGCGGGGGTGCTGGCGTCGGCCGCGGTGCTGGGGCTCACCGACGTCGACGCGCTCACCGTCTCGATGAGCCGCCTGGGCGCGGGCGGCGCCGGCGGCGGGGGCGTCGCGCTGGCGGCGCGCGCGATCGCGGTCGGGATCCTGGCCAACACGCTGCTCAAGCTGACGCTGGTGCTGGCGCTGGGCGGCCCGGGGTTCCGCCGCCCGGCGGGCGCGGGGCTGGCCGCGCTGGCCCTCGCGAGCGCCGCGGGGCTCTGGCTCGGCGCCGCGTGGGGGTGAGGGCGGCGCGCGCCCGACGGTCGCGCGCTTGACGCCGGCGCCCCGCGGGCGCAGCGTCGGGCATCCTCCACCGGAGCCCGCGCCCGTGAACGTCCCCGACTGGCATCTCCGCGGCCACGTGATCCTGGCCTGCAACTGCGACTACGGCTGCCCGTGCAACTTCAACGGGCTCCCCACCACCGGGAAGTGCGAGGGGAACTGGAACTGGCACATCGAGGACGGGCGCTACGGCGACGTCCCGCTGTCGGGGCTCGCCTTCAGCGTCGCCGTGAACTGGCCGGGGGCGATTCACGAGGGGGGCGGGGAGGCGCTCGTCGTCCTGGACGAGCGTGCCGACGACGCGCAGCGGCAGGCGCTCGGCACGCTGCTCTCGGGGCAGGCGGGCGGCCCGTGGAAGATCATCGCCACGACCATCGCCGCGGTGCACGGCCCGGTGTTCGCGCCGATCGAGGTGTCGGTCGCCGGCCTCGCGAGCCGCGTGCGCGCGGGCGAGTACGTCACGCTGGACCTGGAGCCGGTGCGCAACAAGGTCACCGGCGTCGCGGTGCACCCGCGCGCCATCCTCCCCGAGGGGTTCGTCTTCAAGGAGGGGGACCTCGGCGCGTCGTCGACGTTCCGCGTCTCGGGCCCGGTGAGCTTCGACCACACGGGCCGCTACGCCGCGGCCGCGCCGTTCGCGTACCAGGGGCCGTGAGGCGCGCGTGACCGCGCGCGCCGCGCCCGACCGCGGCACGCTGCTGCTCGGCGGGGCGCTGCTGGCGGTCGCGGCGTGGGCGTGGCTGCTCGTGGTGCGCGACGCGCGCGCGATGTGGATGCCGGCGCCGCGCCTGTCGGCCGCCGAGGGGGCGCGCTTCACCCTGCAGTGGGGGGTGATGATGGCGGCGATGATGCTCCCCAGCGCGCTGCCGATGCTCCTCCTCTACCGCACCGTGCGCGGGCGCCTCGCCGCGCAGGGGGAGCGCGCGGCGCCGCCGTGGGCGTTCGCGGGCGTGTACGTCGCGCTCTGGCTGGCGACGGGCGTGCCGGTGTACGCGGCGCACGTCGGCGTCGCGGCGGCGCTGGCGCGCTGGCCGCGCCTCGACCCGCTGGCGGCGTACGCGGTGGCGGCGACGCTCGCCGCGGCGGGGCTCTACCAGCTCACCGCGGCCAAGCGCGCCTGCCTGCGCCGCTGCGAGTCGCCGCTCGGCTTCCTCATGCGCCGCTGGCGCGCGGGGTACGCCGCCACGCTGCGCCTCGCCGCCGCGCACGCGGGGTGGTGCGTCGGGTGCTGCTGGGGGCTGATGCTCGTGCTGGTCGCCGCCGGGGCGATGAGCCTCCCGTGGGTGGTGGCGATCACGCTCGTCGTGTTCGCGGAGAAGGCGCTGCCGCACGGCGGGCGCACGGCGCGCGCGGTGGGCGTCGCGCTGCTCGCGCTGGCGGCGGCGGTGGCGCTGCGCCCGGAGCTCGCGCTCGTCGCGCGCGGGATGCCGCCGGCGCACGAGACGAAGCCCATGGACGACATGGCCGGGATGCCGGGCATGTGACGGGTCAGCGCGCCGCGAGCAGCCGCCGCAGGTTCTCGGTCGCGGGGCCGATGCGCGCGGCGGCGTCGCGCAGCGCCCCGAGCCGCGGGTCGCCGGCGGCGGCGCCCATCGCGAGCACCGACGACGAGTAGGTGCGGCAGCGGCGCAGCCACGGCCCGACGCGCGGGTGCCGCGCCCACCGCGCCCCGTTGGCGAACGACGCCGCCCACATCGGCACGACGTCGTCCGGCACCTCCGGCGACGCCACCGGCGCGCACAGCGCGTTGCGCTCGGCGTCGTCGCCCCCCAGCGCCTCGACGGCGCCCACGACCGACGCGCTGAACACGGGCTGGCACCAGCTCACCATCAGCAGGTGCACCGCGTCGCCGTCGAACACCGGCAGGCGCGGCGGCGGCTGGAGGGCGGCGGCGCTGCAGTCGACGTACAGCGTGTCGGGCGCCGCGGGCACGGTCCCGCCGTCGAGCACGAGGCGCGTCGGCTCGACCGCGCGCAGGCGACCCAGCCGCACCACGTCATGGACCTCGCGCAGCCGCGCCGCCTCGGCGCGCGACACGATGGCGCAGCGCCAGGTCGTCGGCTCGACGGCGGGGTCGAGGCGCAGCGCGAGGCCGGCCGCCTCCAGGCGCGCGAACAGGTCGCGCGCCGACGTCGCCGCCGCGGCCGCGTCGAGCTGCGCGGCCAGCCGCGCCCCGGTGTCGGCGAGGTGCGCGACGCCGGCGCGGAAGTTGTCGCGGTCGTGCAGCCACGGGTCGCGCGGCACCACCCAGCGGATCCGGTCGGCGGGGGTGCCGCGCTCCAGCAGCCAGAGGCAGGCGTCCATCCCCGTCTTCCCGCCGCCCACCACGGTGAAGCGGTCGTGCGCGTCGGCGCGGGCGGGGAGCGCGTTGGGCGCGACGCACGCGACCCCGGGCGCCACCGCGTAGCGCGGCGGGCGCGCGGCCGGGATCTCGGTGCGGGCGTGGGTGGCGTCGACCACCCGCCGCGCCCGCACCGTCCGCGCGACGCCGTCCGGCCCCGTGAGCCGGTGCGTGCCGTCGGCGGCGCGGGCGTGCGCGTGCCCCGGGAGCCAGGTGACGCGCCCGGTGGGGAGCAGCCGCTCGTGCAGCAGGCGCTCGAAGTACGCCAGCACCTCCGCCCCGGTGGCGCCGCGGTCGAGCGGGGTCGGGTCGTCGGCGGCGGCGATGGGGGTGGAGGGGACGCCGTACCAGGCCGTCGGCAGGTGCAGCCGCACGAACGGGTAGGCGTCGCGCCAGTGCCCGCCGGGGCCGTCGCGGCGGTCGGCGAGCACCACGCGGGCGTCGGACTCGGCGAGCAGCACGTCGACGAACGCCAGCGCGGCGGCGCCGGCGCCGACGACGAGGTAGTCGGTCTCCAGGGGGGCGGGGAGCACGCGGGGACGCTACGGCCGCCCGACGCGGCGCGCGAGCCTGGATGCGAGCGCTTGACCCCGCCCGCGCGTACAGGACATTCCGGGACCGACGCCCCGACCCGGACCTCCCCGGAGCCCCCGCCATGCCCGTCCCCGCCCGCCGCGCCGCCCTGGCGCTCTCCCTCCTCGTCCCCGCCGCCGTCCGGGCGCAGCCGGCGCCGCGCGCCGCCGGGCGCGCCTCCGCCGAGCAGGTGGCGCAGGCCGAGGCCGACGCGCGCTACGCGCAGCCGCCGGCGCCGATCGCCGAGTACTTCAAGCGCGACGCCAGCTTCGCCGTGCTCGACGCGCCGGCGCCCGGTGGGCGGTACTTCGCCGTGCCGCGCGCGACGCAGCTGTCGTCGCTCGCCCTCATGTCGCGCCCCACGCTGCGGCTGGCCGAGCTGGAGCTGCGCCCGGCGACCGACCGGCTCTGGCACCTCGACACCTTCGGGGTGCGCGCGCTGCAGATCTACGACCTGCAGGAGCGCCGCTTCCGCGACGTCGCGCTGCCGGCCGGCACCTTCGTCAGCGACTGGACGTGGTCGCCCGACGGGGCGCGCCTCGCCTTCCTCGCGCACCTGCCGTCGCACACCGAGGTGTGGACGGCCGACGCGGCCACCGGGCGCGCGCAGCGCGTGAGCGACGCGCGCGTGCTGGCGACGCTCGGCACCGAGGCGCACGTCGACATCTCGCCCGAGGTCGAGCAGCGCACGTCGCGCATGCTGCAGTGGACGCCCGAGGGGACGCTGCTGACGTTCGCCGTGCCGGCCGACCGCGGCGCGGCGCCCGCCGAGTCGCGCGTGCCGGCCGGCCCGTCGGTGCGGCTGTCGCGCCCGACGCCGACGCCGACGCGCACCTTCAGCAACCTGCTGCGCGACCCGCACGACGCGGCGCTGTTCGAGCACTACACGCGCGCCCAGCTGGTCGAGCTGGCGCCCGGCCGCGCCCCGCGCCGCCTCGGCGAGCCGCGCATGTACGAGTCGATCGCGCTGTCGCCCGACGGGAAGCACGTGCTGGCGCGGTGGGTCGAGCGCCCGTTCTCCTACCTCACGAGCTGGCGCGGCTTCCCGTCGCGCGCGGCCGTGCTCGACCGCGCGGGCGCGGTGGTGGCGCAGGGGGAGCGCCTCGGGATGCGCGAGGTGGGCGGCGACGGCCCGGGCGGCGGGGGCGGGGGGGG
>NZ_JARGEK010000370.1 GCF_029211165.1 Roseisolibacter sp. H3M3-2 | reverse complement strand
GGCCGACGGGCGCCGCCGAGCGGGCGGCGCGCGCGCGCGCCTTCCGCCGCCAGCGCAGCCAGCGCGTCATCCACGGCTGCCCCCACTCGCCCGACGGCCGCCCGCGCGTGTCGACCGGCGTCGCCTCGCCGGCCACGACGCGCCGCAGCCGCTCCGCGATCGCGTCGAGGTTCTCGGCCACGCAGCGCTGCTGGATGACGATGTGCGACTCGCGCGCCTCGTCGTACGCGTAGCCGAAGTAACCGAACACCGGCCCGGTGTCGACGCCCCGGTCGATGCGCAGCAGCGACACGCCGACCTTGTCGAGGTCGTCGTTGGCGAGCGCCCAGAAGCCCCCGTGCGCGTTGCGGTACTCGGGGCAGACGCCCGGGTGCAGCACGTACGTCCCGTGCGTCGGGATCGAGAAGATGCGCTCCGCCAGCAGCGTCTTGCAGCGCGCGATCATCACCGTCGGCGCGCACCGGGCGATGAACGCCTGCGCCTCGGGCGTGTTGGGGCTCGTCGTCTCGAGCACCGGCGTGCCGGCGGGCGCGGGGCCGAAGCGCGCGGCCATCCCGGCGAGCGCCTCGTCCTCCCACCGCGTGTCGGCGGCCGCCTGCGTGAGGCGGTAGTGGAGCCGGAACGCCAGCACGTCGAGGAACCGCAGCGGCCCGACGCGCTCCAGCTCGCGGCGCACGCGCTTGCGCTGGCGCTCCGCGGTCTCGCGCAGGACGACGACCCCCGCGAGGTCGGACCACGAGGCCAGCCACGCGGCGAGCCCCTCGCGGTCGAACCGCGCGTCGTGGTGGCAGATGAGGAGGGTGCGCATCGCGGCGGAATCTAGCGGGGCCGGGGCGCCCGGGCCCGCGGGGCCGCCCGCCGTTCCACGGGCAGGGGAGCCCCCCCGGCGGCGCCGCGCGCGTAGGTGGCGCAGACGCCGCGCACCGGGCACGCCCCGCACCGCGCCACCCGCGCCGTGCACACCAGCGCCCCCAGCTCCATCAGCGCCTGGTTCTGCGTCCACGCCGCCGCCCCCGTCCGCGGCACCAGCGCCTCGGCCATCCGCCAGAGCCGGGTGAGGTCGCGCGGCCGCTTGGGGTCCAGCTCCGGCGCGAACGCGCGCTGCAGCACCCGCGCGACGTTCGTGTCCACCAGCGCCGCTCGCCGCTCGTAGGCGAACGACGCGACCGCCCCGGCCGTGTACGCCCCCACCCCCGGGAGCGCCCGCAGCGCCGCCGGGTCGGCCGGGATCGCCCCCGGCCCGCCGTCGGCCGTCACGTGCCGCGCCAGCGCGTGGAGGTTACGGGCCCGCGCGTAGTAGCCGAGCCCCGCCCAGGCGTCGGTGACCTCGTCGGGGCGCGCCTCGGCGACGTGCCGCAGCGTCGGGAAGCGGTCGAGGAAGCGCGCGTAGTAGTCGACCACCCGCACGACCTGCGTCTGCTGGAGCATCAGCTCCGAGACGAGGATGCGGTACGGGTCGCGCGTCCGCCGCCAGGGCAGGTCGCGCCCGTGGCGGCGGAACCAGGCGCGCAGCCGGTGCCCGAAGGCCCGGGCGCGCGCGGGGTCGAGGTCGTGCGGAGGCGGGGCGGGGGCGGCGCGGCGGGGCACGCGCGAAGTCTAGCCGCGCCTCAGCTCACGCGCCGGGTCTTCTTGCGCAGGAAGTCCATCAGCACGAACTGGCCGAGCGACATCGTGTTCGTGAAGTACGCCTTCCCGCGCGCGATCTCGCTCACCCGCTTCACGAACTCCACCAGCGCCCGGTCGCGCGCCAGCATGAAGGTGTTGATCATGATCCCGGCGCGCCGGCAGTCGGCGACCTCGCGCAGCGTCTCGCCCAGCACGTGCGCGTCGAGCCCCATCGAGTTCTTGTAGATCTGCCCGTTCGGCATCGTCAGCGCGCTCGGCTTGCCGTCGGTGATCATGACGATCTGCCGCATGTCCTTCTTCTGCGCCTGCAGGATGCGCCGCGCGAGCTTCAGCCCCTCGGCGGTGTTCGTGTGGTACGGGCCCACCTGCGCGTGCGCCAGCCGCGCCATCGGGATCTCCTCCGCCGAGTCGTGGAACAGCACGACGCGGATCGAGTCGCCCGGGAACTGCGTGCGGATCAGGTGCGTCAGCGCGAGCGCGACCTTCTTGGCGGGGGTGAAGCGGTCCTCGCCGTAGAGGATCATCGAGTGCGACGTGTCGAGCATCAGCACCGTCGCGCAGCTCGACCGGTACTCCGCCTGCCGCACCGCGAGGTCGGGGTAGTCGATGTCCATCGGGACGTCGAGCGACCCGGTGCGGGCGAGCGCGTTCTTGAGCGTCTCGTTGACGTCGAGGTTCAGGACGTCGCCGAACTCGTACGGCTTCGTGTACCCGTCGGCCTCGATCCCGGTGGCGAGGTACGGCGTGTCGTGGCTGCCGACGCTCGACTTGCCGAACGAGCCGAGGAGCCCGCGCAGCGTCTTGAAGCCGAGGAAGTCGATCCCCTTGTCGGTCAGGTTGAACTGCACGTCCTTGCTGGCCGCCTGCCCGAGCGACCCCTTGCCGGTCACCGGCTGCTGGCCGGCCGGCATCTGCGGGGGCGCGCTCGTCGAGAGGTAGCCCTCCTGAGTGAGCCGCTGGACGATCTGGTCGAGGAGCTCGGCGAGCCTGGCGTTCGCGTCCTCGTCGCCGTCGCCGCGCAGCGCCTCGAGCATCTCGGGGGTGAACTGCCCGCTCTCGAGCAGCGCGTCGAGGATCGCCTGGCGCAGCGCGTCCATCGAGCGGTCCTGCTCGTCGCCGAAGTCGCCCCAGAAGGGGTGGTGGTGCGGCCCGCCGGCGAACCCCGAGTCGAGCAGGAAGTCGGCGAGCTTGTCGAGCAGCGACTGCAGGTCGACGGCGTCGGCCAGCTCGGGGCTGTACTTCGTGTACGTGTGGAAGCGCATCGGGACGACGAGGGCGCGGGTCCGGGGCAGGGTTCTCCCCCCGAGTACACTATGAGAACCGCCGAGGTGCGCCGGAAGGTGCCCGGCGCCGTCCCACCGCCCGCCGCGCCCGCTTGAACCCGTTCCGCACCCTCGTCCGCCACCGGAACTTCCGCCTCTTCTGGGTCGGGCAGACGCTCTCGCTCGTCGGCACCTGGATGCAGACGATGGCCCAGGGGTGGCTGGCGCTCGAGCTGACCAACAACGCCTTCCTCGTCGGCCTGGTGGCCTCGGTCGGCTCCCTGCCGATCCTGCTGCTCTCGTTCGTCGCCGGCGTCTACGTCGACCGCGCCGACCGGCTGCGCGTGGTCAAGCTGATGCAGGCGCTGATGCTCGCCGAGGCGGCCACGCTCTGGGCGCTCACCGTGACGGGGAACGTCACCATCCAGGCGCTGCTCGCCCTCGCCTTCGTCTACGGCGTCTGCAGCGCCTTCGAGATCCCCGCCCGCCAGTCGCTGATCATCGACCTGGTGGGACGCGAGGACCTCGCCGAGGCGATCGCACTCAACTCCAGCGGCTTCAACCTGGCGCGCATCGTCGGGCCCGCGATCGGCGCGCTGGTCATCTCGCAGCTCGGGATCGCGTGGTGCTTCGGCGTCAACGCGCTGAGCTACGTGGCGGTGCTGTGGGGGCTGTTCCTCGTGCGCCTCCCGGCCAGCGACCGCCCGGCCCCCACCGGCTCGGCGATCGAGGGGCTGCGCGAGGGGTTCGCCTACATGTGGCGGACGCGCGAGGTCCGCACGCTGATGGGCGTGGTGCTCGTCTTCAGCGTCCTCGGCACGCCGTACCTGACGCTCATGCCGGTCATGGCGCGCGACCGCCTCGGGCTCGACGCCGGCGGCTACGGCACGCTGCTGGCGGCCGTCGGGATCGGGGGGCTGATCGGCGCGCTGTCGCTGGCCGCCGTGGGGCCGCGGGTGCCGCGCGGGCGGCTCCTGGTCGCCGCGTCGTTCGGCTTCTCGGCGCTGCTCTTCGCGTTCGCGTTCGTGCGCGCGGCGTGGCTCGCGCTCCCGCTGCTGCTGGCCATCGGCTTCGCGATGATCCTCAACGGCGCGCTCTCCAACGCGCTGCTGCAGGCGATCGTCCCCGACGCGCTGCGCGGCCGGCTCATGGCCGCGTACTCGTTCGTGGTGGTCGGGATGGCGCAGGTGGTCGGCGCCTTCGCCGGCGGCGCGGTCGCGCGCGCGCTCGGCGTCGACTGGGCGATCGGCGGCGGGGCGGCGCTCATGCTCGCCTACGCGCTCTGGGTGTTCGCGCGCCACCCCGAGGTCGCGCGCCTGGGGCAGCCGACGCCGGCCGCCGCCGACTGACCGGCGAGACCTCGTCGAGTTCACGTGAGAGGGCGGCCCTCCGCGCGGTCCTCCGGGCGCCGGCGGCTCGCGGCGTGAGCGCCGGGCGCCGAGCGCCGAGGATGACGCCGCGCTCGGCGCTCCGCGCTCGGCTCGCCGGCCACCGGGGTCCGGGTACGCGCACGAGAGCCCGCCCGCCGACGAGATCGAGTGCTGATCTAGCGCGGGCGCGGCAGGCGCTCGGCGGCGGCGCGCGCGACCAGCGCCGCCGCTGCGTCGAGGCCGAGGCGCGCGGTGTTGACGCACAGGTCGTAGTGCGCCGGGTCGAGCAGCTCGCGCCCCCAGCGGCGCCGCACCAGCGCCGAGCGTTCGCGTTCAACGTCGTCCACGCGCTGCGCCGCGGCCGCGGGGGCGAGCACCTCGCGCA
>NZ_JARGEK010000037.1 GCF_029211165.1 Roseisolibacter sp. H3M3-2 | reverse complement strand
TGTACGCCGCGCCGCCCGCGGCCGCCGAGCCGCCGCTGGCGGGGAAGCGCGTCGAGTCGCGCCGGGGCGTGGTCGTCACCAGCGCCGCCGACGCCTCGGCGGCCGGGGCGGCGATGCTGCGCGAGGGGGGGAACGCGATCGACGCCGCGGTGGCCGCCTCGTTCGCGCTCGGCGTCGTCGACCCCTCGCAGACGGGGCTCGGCGGGTACGCGGTGGGCGTCGCCTGGCTGGCGAGGGACCGGCGCGCCGAGGTGCTGGAGGCGATGGGGCAGGCGGGGGCCGACTCGGCGTGGGGGCGCCCCGACCCGCAGCCGGCGTCGGGCGCCGTGTTCGACGGCGGCGACGCGCGCGCGCCGCGCAACGCGCTGGTGCCGGGGTTCGTGGCCGGGCTCCTCGCCTGGCACGAGCGGCACGGGAAGCTGTCGCGCGCGCAGGTGCTGGCGCCGGCGATCCGGCTGGCGCGCGAGGGGTTCGTGGTCGGGCCGCTCAACCACCGCCTGTTCGCGGCGTCGGTCGACAAGCTGAAGGCCGACCCCGAGGCGGCGGCGCTCTTCCTCCCCAACGGCGCGCCGCCGGCGGTGGGCGACCGGCTGGTGCAGCCGCGGCTCGCCGAGCTGCTGGAGGCGATCGCGCGCGACGGGGCGCCGGCGTTCTACCAGGGGGAGTTCGCGCGGCGCGTGGCCGAGAAGACGCGGCGCGTGGGCGGGCTGCTCGACGCGGCCGACTTCGCGCGCTACCGCCCCGAGTTCCGCCGCCCCGTGTGCTCGGCGTTCCGCGAGTTCACCGTGCTCGGCGCGCCGCTCCCCGTGGCCGGGGCGTCGATGGCGGAGCTGCTGAACGTCGCCGAGCGCACCGGGCTGACGACGCGCGGCGACCCGACGCGCGACCCGCAGACCGTGGTGCGCTTCGCCGACGCGGTGCGCGTGAGCGTGGCCGACCGCGGGCAGCTGCGCGGGCACCCCGAGTGGTCGGCGCAGCCGGTTCGCGGCGTGGCGAGCGCCGGGTTCGCGGAGACGCGCGCGCCGCTGGACGGGGCGCTGGTGCGCGACCCGCTGCCGCGCGCCGACGCGTGGGCGTTCGAGAGCGCGCCGGTGGCGGCGCGGTGCGCCGCGCTCGACCCGTATCCGCAGACCGCGCGGCCGGCGTCCGGTCCGCCGCCGGCGGGCGACGCACGCGACGCGTACGACGCCGAGGCGCACGGGAGCCAGACGTCGCACCTGGTGACGCTCGACGCGGAGGGGAACGCGGTGTCGCTGACGTCGAGCGTCGGCGTGCTGTTCGGGTCGGGGGTGTACGCGGAGGGGGTGTGGCTCAACTCGTCCGGCAACCTGTTCGGGCGCGGGGAGCGGCGGCCGCTGCGGAAGCCGGGGAGCGCGCTGTCGCCGACGATCCTGGTGGAGGGGGACCGCGTGCGGCTGGCGGCGGGCGCGGGCGGCGCGGCGTACATCCCGACCGCGGTGGGGCAGGTGGTGCTGCGCGTCGCCGGGTGGGGGGAGGAGCCGTACGCCGCGCTGGCGGCGCCGCGCTTCCAGCCGACCGCCGTCGGCGGCGCGCTGGAGATCGAGCAGGGGTTCGCGCTGCCGGTGTACGGCGCGCTGCGCGCGCACGGGTACGCGCCGAGCAACCGCGTGGCGAACCTGCAGTTCGCGGGGGTGCACCTGTTCTGGGTGCGCCCCGACGGCGTGATGGTCGGCGCGGCCGACCCGCGGCGCGACGGCGTGGCCGCGGCGCCCTGACGCGCGCCGACGCGCCCAGACGTCCCCGTGCCCGCCGGCCAGGACCCCGAGCTGCTGCGCCGCCTGCTGCGCGCGAAGGACCGCATGGACGCGGCGTCGCACGAGGAGTGGCCCGTGCGGCGGCTCGCCGAGGTGAGCGGCGTCTCGGCGGCGCACTTCGCGCGCTCGTTCCGCGACGCCTTCGGCGTGCCGCCGCACCGCTACCTGCTCACGCGGCGCATCGAGCGCGCGGCGGCGCTGCTGCGCGACACCGACCTCCCGATCATCGAGGTCGCGTACGAGACCGGGTGGCAGAGCCTCGGCACCTTCGGACGCACCTTCCGCGACGTCACCGGGGAGAGCCCGGGCGAGCTGCGCGCGCGGGCGCAGGCCGCGCCGCACCAGCGCGGCCCCGTCCCCCCCTGCTTCCTGAGCGCCGCCCACCGCCCGCACCTCACGATGGCAGTTTCGGAGAAGCGGCGGCGGGAGGCCGCGGGTATCCTCGGGTGCACCACCACCACGGAGGATCCATGAGCCAGGGAGTCGGAGTCGTCGGGCTGTACGTCCGGGATCAGGACGAGGCCCTCCAGTTCTACGTCGGGCAGCTCGGGTTCCGCGTCCACACCGACGCGCGCAACGGCGAGTACCGCTGGCTGACCGTGCAGCACCCGGAGCAGCCGTCCTTCCAGCTCGGCCTGTTCGCGCCCGGGCCGCCGATGCAGGACGAGGGGACCGCGCGCGCGCTGCGCGAGCTGGTCGCGAAGGGGGCGATGCCGCCGCTCGTGCTGGTCGTCGACGACTGCCGGGCCGCGTACGACCGGCTGCACGCGGGCGGCGTCGAGTTCACGCAGGAGCCGGTGCAGCGCTACGGGAGCGTGGACGCGAGCTTCCGCGACCCGTCGGGGAACGGGTGGAAGGTGATCGAGGCGCGGCGGGGGACGGCGTGAGCGCCGCGACGCTCGCCACGCGCACGCGCGGCGCCCACCGCTGGATCTCGATCGTGTTCACGGCGACCGTGGCGGCGAACTTCGTCGCCATGGCGTTCGGGACGCCGTCGCCGTGGGTCACCTACGCGCCGCTCCCCCCGCTCGCGCTGCTGATGTTCAGCGGCCTGTACCTGTTCGCGCGGCCGTACGCGGCGCGCCGGCGCGCCGTCGTCGCCGCCCCCCCCACCGTGGAGCGTCCATGACCGCGAAGGAACGCGACGCGCTGCTGCGCGCGCTGCAGGCCCGCTTCGAGGCCAACCCGCGCCGCCACGCCGGGATCGCGTGGGCCGACGTCGCCGCGCGCCTCGACGGCGCGACGGCCGCGCTCGGGTCGCTGCGGGCGATGGAGGCGTCGGGCGGGGAGCCCGACGTGATCGGCCGCGACGCGGCCGGGCAGCTCGTGTTCTGCGACTGCTCGGCGGAGAGCCCGGCCGGGCGGCGGAGCCTGTGCTTCGACGGCGCCGCGCTCGACGCGCGCAAGGAGGCCAAGCCGGCGGGGAGCGCGATGCAGGCGGCGGCCGCGATGGGCGTCGCGCTGACGACGGAGGAGGACTACCGCGCGCTGCAGGCGGTCGGCGAGTTCGACCTGAAGACGTCGAGCTGGATCGCCACGCCCCCCGACGTGCGCGCGCTCGGCGGCGCGCTGTTCGGCGACCGGCGCTACGGGCGGGTGTTCACGTACCACAACGGCGCGCAGTCGTACTACGCCGCGCGCGGCTTCCGCGGGGTGCTGCGCGTATGAGGCGCGGCGCGGCGGCGCTGGCGATGGTCGCGGTGGCGGCGGCGTGCACGCCGCGGGCGCGCGCCGTGAACACGCCGAGCGGGCTGCGGTACACCGTGCTGGCGCGCGGCGAGGGGCGCGCGGCGCGGAAGGGGCAGCTGGTGAGCATCCACGAGGAGACCGCGCTGCAGGACGGCACCGTCGTCTACACCAGCAAGGGCGGCCGGCCGATCACCTTCCGGCTCGGCGGCGGCCAGGTGATCGCCGGCGTGGACGAGGGGGTGACCGGGATGAAGGTCGGCGAGCGCCGGCTGCTGGTGGTGCCCCCGGCGCTGAGCCGCCGCACGTCGTATCCTCCCAACACGCCGCCCGACGCGGTCCTGGTGATCGACGTGCGGCTGATGACCATCATCCCCGACCGGGGCGCGCCGTAGCGGCGCCGCCCTCCCACGCCAACCAGCCTCGCGTGTCCGTCACCCCCGCCTCGCACAAGCCGGCCGGCTACACCAGCGTCGCGCCGTACCTGATCGTGTCGTCGGCGCAGGCCACGATCGACTTCCTGGCGGCCGCGTTCGACGCGGTCGCGCTGCGCCGCTTCGACGGCGAGGGCGGGCGCGTGGCGCACGCGGAGGTGCGGGTCGACGACACGGTGCTGATGCTGGCCGACGGCGCGCCCGGGTGGGAGGCGGTGCCCGCGCACGTGCACGTCTACGTGGCCGACGTGGACGCGACCTACCGCCGCGCGCTGGCGGCTGGCGCCGAGTCGGTGCAGGAGCCGGTGCGCAAGGGCGACGAGGACCGGCGCGGCGGCGTGCGCGACGCGGGCGGCACCACGTGGTGGATCGCCACGCGCGAGGGGTGAGACGGGCGGGGCGCGCCGCGTCGCGCGCCCGCCGACGGAGCGGACTCCCGACCCGAGGTGCGCCATGGATTCGATCGTCCACTCGCAGGCCGCCGACATCCCGTACGGGATGACGAGCACCACGTTCGAGCTCCCCGGCTACCGCGTCGTCGCGGGGCTGGGCGTCGTGCGCGGCGTCGTCGTGCGCTCGCGCTCCGTGTTCGGGACCATCGGCGCCGGCATGCAGTCGCTGGTCGGCGGCAACATCTCGCTGTTCACCGAGCTGGCCGAGCGCACGCGGCAGCAGGCGTTCGACACGATGCTGACGCAGGCCGAGATGGCCGGCGCCGACGCGGTGATCGGCGTGCGCTACGACGCGACCGAGATGATGTCGGGGGTCACCGAGGTGCTGTGCTACGGCACGGCGGTGCGCGTCGAGCCGCTGGGCGGCTGACCGGATGCCGCAGAAGCATTCCCGCGCCGTGCCGGGCGGGCGCGCCGTCTGGCTCACCGAGCGGCTGTGGGCGCTGGCCGAGGGGCTGCCGGCGGAGCGGGTCCCGCTCGACGCGATCCCGGAGCTCGACGTGGTGTGCTGGTTCGACGCCGAGCGGCCGCCGACGCCGCGGAACGTGGCGCGGCACGCGCGCCGGATCGCGGACGCCGACCTGCGCTACCCGGTGATCCTGTCGGCCGACGGGCGGCTGATGGACGGCGGGCACCGGCTGGCGAAGGCGTGGCTGGCGGGGGAGACGTCGCTGCTGGCGGTGCGGTTCGCGGTGGACCCGGCGCCGGACTACGTGGTGCCCGAGGGCGCGCCGCTCTGGCCGCCGCCGGCCGGCGCCGCGCCGTGACGCCGATGGCCGGCCCCGACATCCGCTTCGACGACGGCGCGGCGTACGAGCGCTACATGGGCGCGTGGAGCCGGCTCGCCGGCGACGTCTTCCTCGACTGGCTGGCGCCGGCGCGCGGGCTGCGCTGGCTCGACGTCGGGTGCGGGAACGGCGCGTTCACGGCGAAGATCGTCGAGCGGTGCGCGCCGGCCGCGGTGCACGGGATCGACCCGTCGCCGGAGCAGCTGGCGCACGCGCGCACGCGGTCGGACGTGGGGTCGGCAGCCTTCGCGCTCGGCGACGCGATGGCGCTGCCGTTCGGCGACGACGCGTTCGACGCGGCGGTGATGCCGCTGGTGCTCTTCTTCGTGCCGCGGCCGGCGGCGGGCGTGGCGGAGATGGCGCGCGTGGTGCGGCCGGGGGGCACGGTGAGCGCGTACGCGTGGGACATGTACGGGGGCGGCTTCCCGTACGCGCCGGTGGGGGCGGCGCTGCGCGAGACCGGCGTCGACGTGCCGGGGCCGCCGAGCCCCGAGGCGTCGCGGGTCGAGGCGATGGAGGCGCTGTGGCGCGACGCGGGGCTCGTGGACGTGCAGACGCGCGCGATCACGGTGGCGCGCGCGTTCGCCTCGTTCGACGACTACTGGGCGACGGCGCGACTGGGGCCGGCGTTCGGGCGGCTGCTCGGCGCGATCCCGGACGGCGAGGTCGCGGGGGTCCGGGCGGCGCTGCGGGAGCGGCTGCCGGCGGCGGACGCGGAGGGGCGGATCGTGATCTCGGCGACGGCGAACGCGGTGCGGGGGCGCGTGGCGGGGTGACGGGATGGGGCGCCTCGTGCGGGCGTCCGTCGGCTGGAGTACCTTGAAGGGTCACCCGAACGAGATCCTGCGCCGATGGCCTCCCTCCTCGACCGCATCACCGTCGACCCCGCGCAGTGCGGCGGACGCGCGTGCATCCGCGGGCTGCGCGTGCGGGTGGTGGACGTGCTTGAGCTGCTGGCCGCGGGCGAGACGTCGGAACAGATCCTGGCCGAGTTCCCGTACCTGGAGCGGGAAGACGTCTCGGCCGCCCTCGCGTACGCCGCGCGCCGGCTGGATCGCTAGACGCCGCTCCCGAAGGCGGCGCGGGACGCGGCTACCGAAGCTCCAGCCGCATCAGCAGGCGCGGGAAGCCGTTGATCACCGACGCCGTGTCGGCGGCCTTCGTGAAGCCGGCCTTCTCGAACAGCGCGCGCGTGCCGACGTAGGCCATCGTCTGGTCGACGGCCTTCCCCGCGTTGTCGACGGGGTAGCCCTCGATGGCCGGCGCGCCCTGCGCGCGCGCGAAGTCGACGGCGCCCTCGAGCAGGGCGTGCGCGATGCCCCGGCCGCGGTGGCCGGGGCGGACGCGGATGCACCACACGGCCCACACCTCCGCGTCGTCGAGGTGCGGGATCGTCCGGCTGCGGGCGAACGCGGTCTCGGCGCGCGGCGCGACGGCGGCCCAGCCGACCACCTCGTCGCCGTCGTAGGCGAGCACGCCGATCGGGCCATTCTTCATCAAGGCGGCGACCTTCTTCCCGCGGGCGGGGCCCTGCAGCGCCACGTTCTCCTTGGACGGGAGGCGGTAGCTGAGGCACCAGCACACGTTGGCATCGGCGCGCTTGGGGCCGAGCATCGTGCGGACGTCGTCGAAGTCGGTGGCGGGGCGGACGTCGATGGGCATGCGTGGTGTCCTCCTGGTCGCGCGCGCGTGCGGTGTCGAGAATCTCGTCACTTCCTCAGCTTCGCGCGCAGCTCCTCGAAGAAGTGCTCCACCACGACGAGCGTCCGCGTCCCGGCCATCTCCTCCCAGTCGTTGTCGCGCACCATGAGGAATCGCTGGTCGTCGGGGGAGAGCGCGAAGGTGCCCCGGAGCGGCGAGCCCGCGCGCACGCGGTCGGGGATCGCGAACAGGAGGCGGGGCGGTTCGGCCGCGAAGGGCGCGCCCGGGCGGACCCGGACCGCGTACATGTGCGTGCCGCTCGCGTAGAACAGTTCGCGCCCGTCGTGCGACCAGACCGGGGCGCTGCCGCCGCCGCTCGAGACCTGCCAGCGGCCGGCGCTCACGTCGGGGAACGGGCGCACGAACACCTCGGGCGCGCCCTGCTCGTTCGACACGTACGCCAGCCAGCGGGAGTCGGGCGACAGCGCCGCCCCGCCCTCGTCGTAGCCCGTGGCGACGATCCGACGCGCCGCGCCGTCCGTGCCCGGCTTCGCCGCGAGGATGTCGCCCCCGTCCTTCGCCCCCGACGGTCCGGCGGCGCCGAGCACGATCCATCCGCGGTCGGCGCTCACGAACCCGTCGGTCGGGGCGTCCGTGCCCCAGAGGAGCCGGGGCTCGCCCGTGCCGTCGGCGGGCTGCTCCCACAGCCCCAGCCCGCCCGCGCGCGGCGTCGTCCCCGTCGGGGCGGGCCGGTCGGAGAGGAAGGTGATCGCGCGGCCGTCGGGCGTCCACGCGGGCGCGCGGTCCTCCCCCGGATGCAGCGTGAGCCGCGAGACGGGCCCGGCGGGGAGCGCCTTGATCCAGACGTCGGTGCCGAGGTCGGTGAGGAGCGTGAGGGCGACGCGGCGACCGTCGGGCGAGAGCGCGATCCCCCAGCCCACCGGAAGGTCCGCCCCGGTGTAGGTCCCGCCCGTGTTCACCTGCCACGCGGAGTCCACGGGCGCCGCCTGGCCGCGTCGATCGACCCACACGAGCTGCGCGTTCGGCGTCGGCCCCGGCGCGAACTCCGGCGGTCCCAGGAGGTACATCGCGGTTCCCTCGTCCGACACCACGAAGCCCGGCGCCTGGATCCCGTCGAGGATCGGCACGGGCTTGCCGGCGGCGGCGAGCGCGTCGTCGTCCCAGGGCACGGCCATGAGCGTGCCCGCGCTGGTCAGGTACAGCACGTGTCCCGTGCGGACGTGCCAGGCGCCGACCGCGTCGTCGAAGAGGGCGCGGATCGTGTCGGCGCGCGCGTCGTACGCGTACACGCGGCTCGGCCGGCAGCTCACCGGGCCCACGCAGTTGGTGAGGTGGGCCGTGAACAGGATCCCGCGCGCGTCGGGGAGGGGCGTCGGCAGCCACGGGTAGCGCCCGTCGAGCTGCGGCGGGGCGACGACCACCTGCGGCGCGGTCTCGTCGGCGCGCAGGCGCCGCAGCGTGTGGGTGCGGATGTCGTAGAAGTAGATCGAGCCGTCGGCCAGCCACGCCCCGTGGTTGTAGGTCGGGTCGACGGACTCCGCGAGCCTGAGCGGGGTCCCGCCGCCGCTCGGCACCCTGCGCATCTGGCCGTTCGCGAAGAACCCGATCCACGCGCCGTCGGGGGAGAAGAAGGGACCGGAGCCGCCCTCCGTGCCGGCCAGCGGGCGCGCGACCACCTCGTCGCGGCGCTTCACGTAGAGCTGGCCGGGCCCCTTCAGCGGGTGGCGGAACACGAGGAAGGCGCCGTCGGGCGAGAGCGCCGTCTCCACCCGCAACGCGATGCCGTCCGGCGTGCCGGCCGCGCCGAGCGTCGTCTGGTAGCGGGCGACGGACCGCGTGCCGCCCGGCCGGAGCCAGCCCCACGCCGCGAGCGCGGCGGTGAGCACGACCAGCGCGGCCAGCGCGAGGACGACGCGCCGGCGGACCGGCGGGCCGGCGCGCGCCGTCGCCCGCGCGAGCGACGGGTCGTGCAGCGCGTCGGCGAACGCCCGCGCGCTGTCGAAGCGGTCGGCCGGCACCTTCTCCACCGCCCGCGCGACCGCCGCCGCCACGTGCGGCGGCACCGACTTGCGCAGCTCCCGAATCGGCCGGGCCTCGTCGGTGACGATCTTCATGATGATCGCCTGCGCCGACGAGCCGGTGTGCGGGGGCTCGCCGGTGAGCATCTCGTACAGCATCGAGCCGAGCGAGTAGACGTCCGAGCGGTTGGTGAGGTGCCTGTCGGCCGTCGCCTGCTCGGGCGACATGTAGTGCGGCGTCCCGAGCGACAGCCCCGTCTCGGTCATCCGCGGCCCGGCCGCCGCGCTGACGGCCAGCGCGATCCCGAAGTCGGCCACGATCGCCCGGCCGTCGTGCAGGAGGATGTTCTCGGGCTTGATGTCGCGGTGGATGACCCCCTGCTCGTGCGCGTACTGCAGCGCGTCCGCCACCTCGGTGGCGATGCGCACCGCCTCGTCGACGCCGAGCTGCACCTCGCGGTCGAGCTTCTCGCGGAGCGTCTCGCCGTGGATGTACGGCATGACGTAGTAGAGGAGCTCCGCGCCGCCATTCGCCGCGGCCGCGCTGCCGCTGTCGTACAACGGCAGGATGTGCGGGTGCTGGAGCTGGGCGGTGGTGCGGATCTCCTGGACGAAGCGGTCGGCGCCGACGACGGCGGCCAGCTCGGGGCGCAGCACCTTGAGCGCGACCTTGCGGTCGTGCTTCAGGTCCTCGGCGAGATAGACGGTGGCCATGCCGCCCGCGCCGAGGCGGCGCGCGATGCGGTAGCGATCGGCGAGGGGCGCGGAGAGCTGCTCGGTGACGTCCGCCATGGGGTCGCGCCGCGCGATGCGGGGCCTGGTCGTCGGCTGGGGGGACCGACCCACCCGCGGGTGGGTCGCGCGACGAAGGTACGGCCGGAGGTGGAGGCCGGCGAGACGACGTACGTCGATGGGCGAACCGCGCCGGGTGCGGCGGCGGGCCGGTCGACGCTGACGAGTGAGCGCTCGGGGCCGGGCGATGTGCGGGCGTCGACGTCGGTGGCCGCGCGTACGTATAGGGACGTGCGAGGACGGGACGCGGGGCCGAGCGGCGGGTGTTCGCGATCCGCTGGGACGCGCCTCGACCCGGATGTCTCGTCCGGCACGCGGCGTGTCGTTTAGAAGTGTGGCCCGATCTCCTGCGCCGGTGGGTAGTTCGCCGCGCGTGTCTTACCTCCGCTCCGGCCGAGCTGCATTCTGGCTGCCGGGTCGAGGGGCGACGCTGCCGCCGACGGCGGGCGACCGTGCTACATGCGGTCGGAAGGCGTGGTATGCGGGCCGCGAACTCACGCCGCCATGCGATGTCCCTCAGACACCGCGGCGCGTGGTCGCGCGGGCCGGCAGCGCCGCATGGAACTGGCGCTGCACAACGCCTAGGCAGCCGGGTTGCAGCAGCGCTGGCTGCAGCATGATCGGTGTTAGACCGCAGCCGGGCCACGCGAGTCCCAGGGAGGCTGGCCACGCCAAGGGCACGGCGTAGATTCGCCGCATGCTGAGTAGCCATCTGACTCGGGCGAGCGCGCTGCTCCTCGGCGTGGCGGGCTTCGCCTTCGTCTTCGCGGCGCGGGAGATGCTTGCCCTCCTCGCCCCGGGGACGCCGCGGACCGCGACGTGGATCGGCCAGCTCTTAGGCTCCGCCCTCGTAGGCCTCGCCTGTCTCAACTGGTTCAACCGGCACACGCTCCTCGGCGGGATCTACGCGCGCGCGGTGGTGCTCGCCAATGCCATGTTCTACGTCGTGGGCGCCCTCTCGGTCTTCGGTGCATCGGCCGCCCTGATGTCGACGCGACCTACGGCGCAGGGGGTTGCCGGCGTCTTGGGTGTCTTCGCGGCATGTTACGCGTGGTTGCTCTTCCGCGGGCCGCTCGAGACGGACGTCGCAAGCTACCGGAGCACGTCGGGTGGGGAGTCGTAGTCGCGAGCCGTGAGGCTGGGCGCGCGCGGCGACCGCCCTCGTCGGCCAAGGCGTTGGCCGAGAGTGGAGGCGTCTCCGCACGGTCTAACGAAGCGTTGCACCTGACGGCGTCCCGCGAGCAACATGGCTCCCCGGGCTGGCCTCCGCGCGCTGGTCAGCCCCGTCGCGCGCGCTCGGTTCTGAGCGCCGCAGTTTAACTCGGGCGTCAGGCCGCGACATACATCCTCGTTAGGAAACCATATGGCGGCAAACTACCGCGCGGTCGCGGTTGAAGTCGGCGACACTCTCAAGTTCGACATCACGGTCAACGAAGTGAATCGCATTGCCGGCGCCATATTCCGGTTCTCGAGAGAGGACTTTCCGAATCCAGCGATTACGTCGGTCCGCGCGCAGCTCGTGCACGACTGGATACTCTCGCTCGCTAAGCAACGCTCGGACGCGGAGGAACGCGACCGGCTGCTGACGCGGTTCTGCCTCAAGATCGCTCCCGATGGCCTCCGCGATTCAGTCCAGCGCATCCTCACGGATGCTGGAATCAGTGGAGCGACGGTCAACCAAGAGAACGTGAAGGCCTTCGCCGGCCGAGGATTCCATCCCGCCGTCATCAAGCACTCGCGGAAGCTCTTCTTGGAGGGCAACTACTTCCACGCTGTATTCGAGGCGGCCAAAGCCTACAACGTGGAGGTCAGGCAGAAGGCGAAGAGCACCAAGGACGGGCAGGCCTTGATGCTGGACGTGCTCGGAGTCGAGAAGGGAGTCCTGAAGCTCACGGCTGGTGTCACCGATACCGACCGAAACGTCCAAGAGGGAGTGAAGTTCCTCTCGGCTGGACTCATGCAGGCTATCCGGAACCCGACGGCGCACGAGCCCGCGTTGGACTGGCCGATCAGTCGCGAGGACGCGCTGGACATCCTGAGCTTCCTGTCATTCTTGTTCAGGCAGATCGAGAGGGCCGTCTACTACAAGCCGTGAACCGTCGTCCCACGGCTTAAAGAGGCATCGCGGCTGACGTGGGATCCGTGGAGTCGCCTCGGCTGCGCCTCGGCATTGGCACACTCCTGCCCAGCGCGGATGAGTTGGGGTGCGTCTGGCTGCGCGGCGCGTCCGGCGTCATCATGGCTCGTCTCCTCGCACCACGGGTACGATCCGCGTGGCGATCGGGCCGGGCACGCACGCGCCCCGCGCACCGCACGGCGGTCCCCCGCCGGGACACTCTCGAAGGGAGGAAACAGAATGAGCCAACACGCCGGGGGCCTGCTGTGCCCCGTCTGCCGCGTCGACCTCATGATGAGCGAGCGCAGTGGCGTCGAGATCGACTACTGCCCGAAGTGCCGCGGCGTCTGGCTCGACCGCGGAGAGCTCGACAAGATCCTCGAGCGCGGGGCCGCCGAGCTTGGCGGGCGCAGCGGAAGTCAGGCGGTCGATCATCGCCTCGACCGCGCGCACAAGCGGCACGACTCCGACGAGTACCCGGCCTACGGGCATCCCGGCCACGGGACGCACCGCAAGCGCCGCTCGTTCCTCGACGACCTCTTCGACTGAGGCGGCGCGTCGCGCCGGCGGCGCCCGGACACGTGCAGGCGGAGGGGCGGCGCCGCGCAGTCGCGAGGGGCCGCCCCTCGGCATCTCGCGTCGGCTGCGATCAGGTCCGGTCGAATTGTCGGCGAACGGCTCCGGCACCGCGAGCGACCCGGCGAACCGCGCCACCGGCCTGCGATCACCTTGCCGGGTCGTCCGATCGCTTTATGTTGCAAAGTGAGTCGGTCGCGCGGCCGCGCAGCCGCGCAGCGGGAGGGGGGCCACGATCACGAGGAGGGCGGCATGGCGCAGTGGGGTCGGCGGGTCCGCGGAGTCCTGGGAATGGGTTTCGCCTGGGCCATCGGCGGCATCGGCGTCGCCGGCATCCTCGAGACGCTCGACAACGTCTCCGCGACCTTCCACCCGGTCACGCGGCTGGTCGACATGTGGCCGCAGACGCTCGCCGTCGTCGGCTTCGTCGCCGGCGTCCTGTTCGCGGTCATCCTCGGCGTCGCTGCCCGCAACCGCCGCTTCGAGCAGTTCACCTTCCCGCAGTTCGCCGGACTCGGCGCCCTCGCCGGCGCCGTCGTGAGCGTCCTCGCCCTCCTCACCGGCGCCCCGCTCGCGATCCCGGTCATCCTCACCCTCGCCGGCACCCTCGGCGGGGCCGGCTCCCTGCTGGTCGCGCGGGTCGCCGAGCGGCGCGGGCTGCTCGCCGGCGGCACCGACCGCCAGCTGCTCGACCGCGGCGACTGATCGGGCGCCGAACGCCGTCGCGGGGCCGCGCGTACCCCGCGGTATGAGCGACGAGACACCGACCCCCGCCCCCGACACGCGCGGCTGCCGCGTCGTCCGCCCCGGCGACCCCTACGTCGGCGTCCAGGCGCTGCAGTACGTCGCCGGCGTCACGAAGCAGTCCGTCGGCAGCCGCGGCATCTGCCTCGTCGTCGCCACCATGCCCCCCGGCGCCCGCTCGCGCGCCCACCACCACGAGGGGATCGAGACCGCCATCCACATCCTGGAGGGCGAGGCCGTCACCTACCACGGCGCGCGGCTCGAGCACGAGTTCGTCGCCCGCGCCGGCGACTACGTCTACATCCCCGCCGACGTCCCGCACCTCGTCGTGAACCGCTCCGACGGCCCCTGCCGCGCCTTCATCGCGCACACCGCCGGCGACGACCAGGAGGGGATCGTGATGCACCCCGAGCTCGAGGCGCGGATCCCCTGACCGCCGCGCGCGCAGTGGGCTCCGCGCTCGCGCGCAAGCTCGGCGTCGGCGCCGACGACCGCGTCTACCTCGCGCACGCGCCGGCCGCCGTGCGCGACGCCCTCGCCCTGCCGCCCGCGCGGGTCGCGGCGCGACTCACGGGCGAGTTCGCGCACCTGCACGTCTTCGTCGACGACGCCGACGCGCTGGCCGCCGCCTTCGCCCGCCTGAAGCCGCACCTCGCGCCGCGCGGCCGGCTCTGGGTGTCGTGGCGCAAGGGCGCGCCGAAGGGCGAGGGGCTGCGCCTCACCGAGATCATCCGCGTCGGCTACGACCACGGCCTCGTCGAGAGCAAGACCGTGAGCGTCGACGACACCTGGTCGGCCATCAAGTTCACGCACCCGCGGCCCGGAGTCCGCTACCGCAACAGCTACGGCCGGCTCCCCGGCCAGGAGCCCTGACCCGCACGCGCCGCCGATGGGAACGCTGATCGTCACGCGGAACGGTCAGGACGACGACGGCGGCGCCGACATGCTCGCCACCGTCCGCGCCCACATGGCGCAGGAGCGCGGAGCCTGCTCGGCCGCCGCACCTTCGGGGCGTTCCGCGACGACTGGCCCGCGCAGACCGACGACGCCACCGGTGTCCGGGCGTCGTCCTCCTCGTGCACCGCCCGCGCCGACGCGACGCTCGGCGCGGATCCGAGGGATCCGCCCGCATCCGCCCGATCCGATTCCCTGCTCCCGAGGAATCGAGCGGTAGATTCCGCGCATGCCTCCCGCCACGCTCTTCACGCCCCTGCGCGTCGGCTCCGTCGAGCTGCGCAACCGAATCGTCATCGCGCCGATGTGCCAGTACTCTGCGGTCGACGGCCGCATGACCGACTGGCACCTCATCCACCTCGGCCACCTCGCGCTCTCGGGCGCCGCGCTGCTCACCATCGAGGCGACGGCGGTCGTCCCCGAGGGGCGCATCACCTACGCCGACGTCGGGCTGTGGGACGACGCCACCGAGGAGGCGATGGGGCGCGTGCTGGAGAGCGTGCGCCGCTGGTCGGACATGCCGATCGCCATCCAGCTCGCCCACGCCGGGCGCAAGGCGTCGGGCGAGGTGCCGTGGAAGGGCGGGAAGCACCTCGCCCCCGACCACCCGAACGGCTGGCAGACCGAGGGCCCGTCGGCCGTCGCGTTCGCCGAGGGATGGCACGTCCCCACCGCGCTGACCGAGGAGCGCATGGGCCGCCTGCGCGAGGCCTTCGCCGACGCCGCCCGCCGCGCCGCGCGCCTGGGGCTCGACGCGGTGCAGGTGCACGGCGCGCACGGCTACCTGCTGCACGAGTTCCTGTCGCCGCTGTCGAACCGGCGCACCGACGCCTACGGCGGCTCGCTCGAGAACCGCATGCGCTTCCCGCTCGAGGTGTTCGACGCGGTGCGCGCCGCCTTCCCGGCCGACCGCCCCGTCACGATGCGCGTCTCGGGCACCGACTGGGCCGAGGGCGGGTGGGACGTCGGGCAGACGGTCGCCTTCGCGCAGGCGCTGGAGGCGCGCGGGTGCGCCGCGGTGCACGTGTCGAGCGGCGGGCTCGCCCCGCAGCAGCGGATCCCCGTCGGCCCCGGCTACCAGGTGCCGCTCGCCCGCGCCGTGAAGCAGGCCACGCGCATGCCCGTGGTCGCGGTCGGGCTCATCACCGAGTTCGAGCAGGCCGAGGCGATCGTCGGCACCGGCGACGCCGACCTCGTGGCGCTGGCGCGGGCCATCCTGTACGATCCGCGCTGGCCCTGGCACGCGGCGGCGCACTTCGGCGCGCGCGTGCGGGCGCCCAGCCAGTACCTGCGGTCGCAGCCGCACCGGCACCGCGACCTGTTCGACACCGGCGAGTAGCGCCCAGCGAATGGCCCCCATGCCCACGTCCGTGCGGTCGTTCGCGCTGTCCCTCCTCGTGGCAGCGGGTGCGGCGCCGGCGGCCGCGCAGGCGCCGCGGGCGATGCTCCCGATCGAGTTCGAGCACTCGGCGGAGTACGCGTGGCTCGCCAAGCCCGTGCGCGCGCGCCGCGTGCTCGACGACATGACCGACGCCGCGCGGTGGCGCCTCACCGGGACGGGCGACTTCACCTTCCCCACGGCGCCGCGCCTCGGGACGATGCGCGCGCTGCGCGTCGACCTGCGCATGTACGTCGACTCGCCGGCGCCCAACCGCGCGCGCCTGTCGTCGGTGAACCTGCAGCGCCCGGTCGCCAACGAGGACTGGCGCCCGTACAACCGCCTCTCGGTCTGGATCAGGCCCGAGCTGACCGGCGTCCCGACGCTCCCGCTCCAGATCGTCCTGCACAACGCCGGCGCCGAGCGGCTCCCCGACCGCTACGGGCGCGAGGGGATCCACTACGTCACGCTGGCGCGCCCGGGCTGGCAGCAGGTGGTGTGGGAGATCGAGCCGCTGCCGCGCGACCGCGTCACGATGCTCGAGATCGGGTACTGGGTGAACAAGATGCTCGCGTCGCCGGGCGACCGCGTCGCGTTCGAGGTCGGCGCGATCGAGCTGCAGCGCGTGGACCCGGACCACCACACCGGGTGGGACGTCGCGCCGGGGCGGTTCGCCTTCAGCCACACCGGCTACCAGGCGGGGCTCGGCAAGTCCGCGCTGGCCACGGGGCTCACGGGCCCCGACTTCCAGCTGCTGCGCGTCGACGACCAGGCGCTCGGCGCGGTCGTGCTGCAGGCCCCGCTGCGCACGCACCGCACCCGGCTCGGCGCCTTCCAGGAGCTCGACTTCTCGGCGGTCGAGGAGCCGGGCACCTACGTGCTGCGCTCGGGCGAGGTGCGCTCGCGCCCCTTCCGCATCGGCGGCGACGTGTGGGAGCGCACGATCTGGAAGACGCTCAACTTCTTCTACGGGAACCGGTGCGGCTTCGCGGTCCCCGGGATGCACGGCATCGACCACCTCGACTGGTTCGCCACGCACGGCGACCAGCGCATCACGATGAGCGGCGGGTGGCATGACGCCGGCGACTTGTCGCAGGGCGTCATCAACACCGGCGAGGCGACGTACGCGATGTTCGACCTCGCCGACCGGCTGCGCGCGCGCGGCGGCGACCCGGCGCTGGTGGCGCGGCTGCTGGAGGAGGCGCGGTGGGGGCTCGACTGGGTGCTGCGCGTGCGCTTCCCCGGCGGCTACCGCATGGGCTTCGCCAGCCACAACCTGTGGACGAACAACGTCGTCGGCGACGCGGACGACCGCACGCGCGAGGCGCTCAACAACCCCAACGCCAACTACATCGCCGCCGCCGCCGGCGCGATCGCCGCCCGCGTGCTGAGGCAGAGCGACCCCGGCCTGGCGGCCCGCGCGCTGCGGGTCGCCGAGGACGACTGGAGCCACGCCATCGTCGGCGTGGACGGGCCGGCGACCTGGCACACGCCGGCGTTCGCGGCGTCGCGCATGGAGCTGGCCGGGATCGGGATCACCGCGTCGCTCGAGCTGTGGCGCGTCACGGGGAACCGGAAGTACGCCGACAAGGCGGTCGAGCTGGGGCGCGTGGTGCTGGCGTCGCAGCAGCGGCGCCGCGTCGGGCGCGAGTTCCCGCTGGCCGGCTTCTTCTGGACGGGGCCCGACCGCGACACGCTCTTCCACCAGTTCCACCGCGCCGCCGACCAGGCGCCGGTGGTCGCGCTGGCGCAGCTGGTCGAGGCGCTCCCCGACCACCCCGAGTGGGCGACGTGGTACGCGGGCGTCGCGCGCCACGCCGACTACCAGCGCCGCGCCGCCGCCACCACCGCGCCCTACGGCGTGCTGCCGGCCTACGTGGTCCGCCCCGCCGACAGCGTGACGGTCCCCGACTCGGGGGGGCGCTACGGCGAGAGCCGCGCGGCGTACGCCGCGCAGGCGCGCGCCGGGATGCCGATGGGCGACGGGTGGCACCTCCGCGCCTTCCCGATCTGGTTCGCGCGGCGCGGCAACTACGGGATCCTCCTCTCGCAGGCCAAGTCGCTCGCCGCGGCCGCGCGCCTGCGCGGCGACTCGGCGGCGCTCGACCTCGCGCAGCGGCAGGCGCAGTGGGTGGTCGGCCGCAACCCGTTCGGCCAGAGCACGATGTACGGCGAGGGGTACGACTGGGCGCAGCAGTACAGCGTCTCGACCGGCGACTTCGTGGGCTCGCTCCCGGTGGGGATGCAGAGCCGCGGCGACACCGACCTCCCGTACTGGCCGTCGCAGAACATGTACGTGTACAAGGAGGTCTGGGTCCACCCGTCTGCGCGCTGGCTGTGGCTCATGGCCGACCTCCTCGACGGGCCGGCGGCGCCGCGCGCCGACTCGACCCTCGCGCTCACGGCCACGAGCACGACGACGCGCGACGGCGCGGTCGCGGTGCGCGCGACGGTGCGCGGCGAGGGGACGCACGTGCTCGCGCTGCGCGCCGACGGGGTGCGCGTGGACTGCGGCGCGCGCACGGTCACGCTGCGGCGCGGCGTGCCGGCGACGGTCGAGTGGCGCGTGCGCGCCGAGGCGGCCGACCTGCCGGGCGTGTAGGTGGTGGTGCCGGACGGCGACGTGCGGGCGCGGCGCGAGGTGGCGCAGCCCGCGCCGTAGCGCGCCCCCGCTATCCGACGCCCTCCCAGGCGCGGGCGACGGAGAGGCTGTCCTCGTACACGTGGTACCGCCGCACGCGCCCGCCCTCGACGGTCAGGTGCAGCGCGAAGTGCGCCGCGTACGGCGCGCCGGTGTGCCGGATCGCGTTGCGGATCGTGCCCAGCACCACCGCGTGCGCCCCGTCCACCAGCACGTGCTCGACGCGCGTCCCCGCGCCGTGCGGCACGTTGTGCGCGGCCAGCAGCCGGAAGTGCTCCAGCACCCCGTCGGGCGTGCGGCGCGCGCGGATCCACGGCACGGGGCCGCCCAGCTCCGCCTCGGGCCAGCTCAGGCGCCAGTCGACGTCGTCGGCGAACAGCGCGGCGAGCCCCGGCAGGTCGCCGACGGCCAGGCGTCCGAGGAAGGCGTCGACGACGCGGTGGGTCTCGGCGGGGTCTGCGGTCGTGGTCATGCGGGTGGCCTGCGCGTGGGCTGCGGGTGAGGGGTCGCCTGCGTCCCGGGAAAGCTCTCGGGACGGGCGACACCGCGCGATTACCCGCGAGGTAGGCGCGGCACGCGCCGCGCGCTCAGCGCACTCCCGGCACCCGCACGTCGATCGGGCGCGCCGACGGCGCGACGTTCCGCACGGTCGTCCGCACGCGCGTGCGCCCGTTCGGCACCGTGACCTCGACGTCCACGCGTCCGGCGGTCGGCAGCCCGACGTGCACCGGCGCCATCGACTGCGCGTCGTACCCCGACCCGGCGTCGGTCCACCGCGCCGCCAGCCGTCGCCGCGTCCCGGCCGCGTAGACGCGCACCTCCGCCCCCGCCGGCGCGCGCACGCGCACCTGCACCGAGCGGCGCGCGACCGCCGGCGGCAGGACGTTGCGCAGCAGCGCGTGCGGCATGTCGGCGCGCGTCCCCGCCAGTGCCAGGTCGAGCGCCCCGTCGCCGTCGACGTCGGCCCACTGCGCGCCGTGGCTCGCGTTCAGCGCCAGCACGTTCGCCGGCGTGCGGTCGGCCATCGCGCCCCCCTCGCGCACGAACAGCCAGTCGCGCCAGCTCTCGGTCGCCGACACGGTGCCGTTGACGTACAGGTCGAGCCGCCCGTCGTGGTCCACGTCGGCCGGCGCGCAGGTGTCGTGGCGACCCTCGGTCGCCACCCCCCACTCCGCCCCCACGTCGCGGAACGCCCCGCCGCGCGCGCCGAGCAGCAGCCCGTTGCGCCCGTAGTTGGCGAAGGCGAGGTCGGCGACGCCGTCGCCGTCGAAGTCGGCCACGCAGGGGCGCACGCTCCCCTGCGTCGCGACCCCCACCGCGCGCCCGCCGCCAGCGACGCCCAGCGAGTCGGCGCGGTCGACGAAGCGCCCGCCGCGGTTCACGAAGAAGCCGTTCGCGTCGCCGTCCTGGTTGGCGACCACGAGGTCGAGGTCCCCGTCCTGCTCGAAGTCGAACCACGTCGCGCCCACGCTCTTGCGCGGGTCGGCGAGGCCGAGCGACGCCGCGACCTCCGTGAAGCGGCCGGCGGAGTCCTGGCGGAACAGGGCGTTCGGCCGGTCGCGGAACGCCACGAACAGGTCGCGGTCCCCGTCGCCGTCCACGTCGACCCACGCCGGCTGCCGCACCGCGCCGCTGTCCACCGCGAGCCCGCTCGCCGCGGTCACGTCGGCGAACCGCCCGCCCTCGTTGCGGTACAGCCGCAGCACGCCGCCCGCGCCCGGCGTGAAGCCGACCAGCAGGTCGGGGTCGCCGTCGCCGTCGTAGTCGCTCCACGCGGCGGCGCGCGTCGGCCGCGCGTCGGCGACGCCCCACGCCGGCGCGACGTCGCGGAACGCGCCGCGCGCGTTCTCGTACAGCCGGTTCGCCGCGCCGTTGAAGCCGACGAACAGGTCGAGGTCCCCGTCGCCGTCGACGTCGGCGAACGCGTTGGTGAGCGTGCCGCCGGCGGCGAACGTCTCGGGCTGGAGCGGCTCCAGCTGCGGCGGCGCGGGCTGCAGCGTGGGGAGCGCGAGCAGCAGCGCGGGGAGCAGCACGGCGCGGTGGCGCGGGGCGGGGCGTGGCATGCGGCCACGATACGCCCCGCGCCCGCGCCGCGTCACCCCGCCCGTCAGGGCAGCTCGACCTGCAGCCGGTCGCCGGCCAGCGCCCACAGGAAGTCGGCGGCCTCGAACAGCGCGCCCGCAGGCGCGACGCCCGTCGTGCGCGCCCGCCCCGCCACCACGCGCTCCGCCGCCTCGGCGACGATCGGCGCGCTGCTGGCGTAGATGCCGCGCTCGCGCGCCGCCGCCCGCCGCACCCACGCGCCGCGCGCCACCTCGGCCTCCACCACGAACCGCTGCGGCGACGTCCCCGACGCGTCCCCCGCCGGCGGCGGCGTCGCCGGGTCGCGCAGGTCGTCGAGCGCCGCGGCGGTCATGTACGCCCGCACCTCGCGCACGGCGAGGTGCCGCGGGATGGTGACCTGGTCGGCGGTCGCCAGTTCGCGCGCCGCCTGCACCCCGAACGGCGCCGGCATCGCGCGCTCGGCCGCGTCCCCGCCCCCCGCGAACGGCTCCAGCCGCCCGCCCGCGTACACGAGGTGGCGCCCGGCGCTGCGCCGCGCCGTGGCGCGCGTCCCGCCGGTCGGCCACCACCGGTCGAGCGCGTACGACAGCGTCACCGCGTCGGCGTCGGGCCAGTCGTCCATCGCCGCCGTGGCGAGCAGGTCGCCGAGCGCGCCGTAGAACGCCATCGACGGCGCGACCACCAGCCCCGCCGCGCGCGCCGCCGCGTCGTGCCGCTCGAACAGCGCGAGCGTCACCGCCTGCTCGGCGCACACGTCGAGGCACTGCGCCCCCGCGCGCGGCGCCGCCGCCGCCAGAGGGTGCGCGGTGTCGGCGAGCGGGCCGGCGCAGTTCACCACCGCCGCCGCGCCGACGAGCGCCCGCGCCAGCGCGGCCGCGTCGTCGGCCGCCGCC
>NZ_JARGEK010000369.1 GCF_029211165.1 Roseisolibacter sp. H3M3-2 | reverse complement strand
GCGAACGCGCGCCGCACCAGGTCGAGCGCGTGCGCCAGCGCGCGGCGCCCGACCGCGGGGTGGCGGTACGCGACCACCACCGTGTACGCCCCGGCGCGCGCGCCGCCCCGCGCCCGCCCGTAGCCGACGTCGTGCCCCGCCATCTCCTGCAGCGCCAGCGCCGCGTGCTCGACGATGTGCGGCGCGTACGTCCCGCGCGCCAGCCGCTGCAGGAACCCGCCCGCGGTGCCCACGCTGCACGCGTGCAGCGCCAGCGGCGGCAGCGCCTCCACCAGCGCCTCCGACACGCCCGGCAGCTCGGCGGACGAGAGCTCGTCGTACGCGCCGACCTCCAGCTCGAGGCGGGCCAGCGGGCGCATCGCCCAGTAGTTCGGGCCGCGGATCAGGCGCAGCGCGGTCGCGCGCAGCTCCGCGTGCGGGTCGGGGGCGACGGCCGCGCTCACCCGATCGCCCCCGCGCGGCGCACCCGGTCCAGCACCCCGCGCACGTCGTCGGCGAGCACCACGCCCAGGTCCCCCGCCTGCAGCCGCGCCAGCAGCCCGTCGACCGCGGCGCCCTCGTCGTCGATCTCCTCGACCGCGGCGTCGGCGAGCCCGCCCGCGCGCAGCCCCTCGCGCAGCAGCGCGGCGATCGCGCCCGGCTCGCGCCCGCGCCGGTCGTCGTCCTCCTTGAGGATCACCGCGTCGAACGACGCGCACAGCCGCCCGACCTCGCGCAGGTCCTCGTCGCGGCGGTCGCCGGGCGCCGTGACCACGGCCAGCCGCCGCGCCGCCGGCATGCGCGTCACCATGTCGACCAGCCCCGCCACCGCGGCCGGGTTGTGCGCGTAGTCCACCAGCACGCGCGCCCCCGCCGCCGCGCCGCGCGACAGCCGCAGCACGTTCAGCCGCCCCGGCGTCAGCGCCGGCGACGGGAAGAACGACAGCAGCCCGGCGCGGATGTCGTCGTAGCGCATCCCCTGCACGTACGCCGCCGCGATGGCGGCCAGCACGTTGACGCGCTGGAAGCGCGCGGCGCCGCCGAGCAGCAGCGGCACCTCGTCGACGGCGGCGATCGGGATGCGGAGCCGCCCCTTCCGCAGCACGAACGTCTCGCCGCTCGCCGAGGCCACGCCGGGCGCGCCGCCGTAGGCCGCCGCGCGCGCGTCGCCGGCCGCCGCGTCGTCGGCCGCGTACTCGACGCGCGCCACGATCCCGCCGCGCGCCAGGTGCTCCTCGACGACCGGGTTGGTCCCCGCCGGCGCGACGCTGAGCAGCACCACGTCGCCGCCGGTGCGCTCGCGCATCGCCGCCACCAGCGGGTCGTCGGCGTTGAGCACCGCGTGCCCCTCGCGCCGCACCACCGCCGGGATCACGCTCTTCACCTCGGCGAGCTGCTCCAGCGTGTGGATCCCGCGCAGCCCGAGGTGGTCGGCGGTCACGTTGAGCACCACGCCGACGTCGCACTCCTCCCACCCGAGCCCCGCGCGCAGCAGCCCGCCGCGCGCCGTCTCGAGCACCGCCACGTCGACCGTCGGGTTGGAGAGGATGATGTTGGCCGCGAACGGCCCCGTCATGTCCCCCTCCATCACCAGCCGGTTCTGCAGGTACACGCCGTCGGTGGTGGTGAAGCCGACCGTCTTGCCGGTGTGGCGGAAGAGGTGCGCGATCAGCCGCACCGTCGTCGTCTTGCCGTTGGTGCCCGTCACCGCGAGCACCGGGATCTCGGTCTCGGTCCCCGGCGGGTAGAGCAGGTCGACGATCGGCGCCGCGACGTTGCGCGGCTTCCCCTCGGCCGGGTGCGTGTGCATCCGGATCCCGGGCGACGCGTTGACCTCGATGATCACCGCGCCGTTCTCGCGGAACGGGACCGACACGTCGTCGGTGAGCACGTCGATCCCCGCCACGTCGAGCCCCACCGCGCCGGCGGCCATCTCGCACGCCGTCACGTTGTCGGGATGCATCTCGTCGGTGCGGTCGATCGAGGTGCCGCCGGTCGACAGGTTCGCGGTCGCGCGCAGGAAGACCGTCTCGCCGGCCGCCGGCACGGTGTCGAGCGTGCGCGCGCCGCGCGCGAGGAACGCGACGGTCGTGTCGTCCTCCGGCAGCCGCGTCAGGATCTTGTCGTGCCCCTGCCCGCGCCGCGGGTCGGCGTTCGCCTCGGCGATCAGCGCGCGCACCGTCCGCGCGCCGTCGCCCACCACGTGCGCCGGCACGCGCTCGGCGCACGCCACCATCCTCCCGCCGACCACCAGCACGCGGTGGTCGCGCCCCGTCGCGAAGCGCTCGACGAGGACGTGGCGCCCGCCGCGCGCCGCCCCGACCGCCGCCGCCCACGCGCGGCGCACCCCGTCGGCGTCGTCGAGGCGCGGCGAGATCCCGTCGCCGTGGCTGGCGTCGAGCGGCTTGAGGAGCACCGGGTAGCCGACCGACGCCGCGATCTCGACCGCCTCGTCCTCGTCGCGCGCCACGCCCCCCTGCGGCACCGGGAGCCCGATGTTGCCGAGCACGCGCTTCGTGTCGTCCTTGTCCTGCGCCAGCTCGACGGCGATCGCGCTCGTGAGGTCGGTCATCGTCGCCTGGATGCGCCGCAGGTGGCGCCCGAGCCCGAGCTGCACGAGCGAGCCCGAGTTGAGCCGCCGCACCGGGATCCCGCGCCGCCGCGCCTCCTCCACCACCGCCGACGTGGAGGGCCCGAGCCGCACCCGCTCGGCGCGCGCGTGCAGGCGCCCGACCGTCTCGCGCACGTCCGCCGCGAGCGCGTCGGCCGGCGTGCCCGCGAGCGCGGCGCGGACCACGCGCACCGCGTCGCGCATCGCCTGCAGCCCGACCTCCTCGTGCTCGTAGGCGACGATCACCCACCACACCCCCTCGTCGCCCGACGGCACCACGCGGCCGAAGCGCACGTCGCTCCCCGCCAGCGCCTGCAGCTCCAGCGCGAGGTGCTCCAGCACGTGCGGCAGGTGCGTCCCCTCGCGCAGCCGCTCGACGAAGCCGCCCGTCGCCCCGCGCGAGCACGGGTGCTCGTGCAGCGTCGGCATGGCCGTCACCAGCGCCTCGGTGAAGCCGGGGACGTCGGCGCTGGTGACCTGCTCCAGCGCGCCCAGGCGCACGTCGCAGGCGATGACCGGCGCGAGCCGCCAGTAGTTCGGGCCGCGAAGCGCGCGGATCGCGCTGGCCTGCAGCGCCTCGGGGTCGACGGCCGGGCGCGGGGGCGCGGCGTCGGCGTGCGCGTCGGCGCGCGCCACGACCGGCCGTGGGACGGAGGCGTCGCGCGCGTCGGCGAGCCGTCGGCTCTGGCCGGCGCGGGGCGGGTCGGGATGGTCGGGCGTCGGGTGCGACATGGGGCGCCTGGGAAGCGGCCGCGCCGCGCTGCGCGACGACGGCCGGGGCCGCAGTGCGCAACAGGCGTGCACACGACGCGCGCGGCGGGCTGCGGATTGCGGGCTGCGGGTTCCCGATCCGCAGCCCGCAGCCCGCCGCGCCCTACTGGATGATCTGCTCCCCCAGCTGCACGTTCACCGTCTGCGTCGCCGTGGAGCCGCGCCGCACGAACTGCACGCGCACCGTCGCGCCGGCGCCGGCCGCGCGCAGGATGCGGCGCAGGTCGCCCCCCTGCTCGACCGCCGATCCGTTGATGTTCGTGATGATGTCGCCCGCCCGCAGCCCCGCGCGCGCGGCTCCCGTTCCCGCCTCGACCTCGTAGACGAGCACGCCCTCGCGCACCGGGAGGCCGAGCTGCTGGGCCAGCGGCGGCGTCACGTCGACCGGGAGGATGCCGAGGATGGCGCGCCGCACCCGGCCGGTGGCGATCAGCTGGTCGGCGATGTTGCGCGCGAGGTTGATCGGGATGGCGAAGCCGAGCCCGGTCGCGCTGGGGATGATCGCGGTGTTGATCCCGATGACGCGCCCCTGCGAGTCGAGGAGCGGCCCCCCCGAGTTGCCGGGGTTGATGGCGGCGTCGGTCTGGATCAGCGCCTCGAGCGTCGCGCCGCGGATCGAGCGGTTGAGCGCCGAGACGACGCCCGTCGTCACCGAGCGCTCGTAGCCGAGCGGGTTGCCGATCGCGATCGCCGTCTGGCCGGGCTGCAGCCGGTCGGAGTCGCCCTCGGGGACCACGGCGAGGTTCGCCGCCTGGATGCGCACGACGGCGACGTCCACCGTCGGGTCGCGGCCGAGCACCTGCCCCTGGAGGCGGCGCCCGTCGGCGAGGGTGATCTGCACGGCGCGCGACTCGCCGACGACGTGCGCGTTGGTGAGGATGATCCCGTCGCGGCGCACGACGACGCCCGACCCCGAGCCCCCGTCGCGCTCGACGAGCACGACGCCGGGGGAGGCCTGCTGCGCGACGCGGATGATCGTCGCCTCGTCGCTCCCCGGCTGCGCGGCGATCGCCGCCGGCGCCGGCTGCGTGCCGGCCGCCAGCTGCAGCGCCGACGCCCGCGCGGCCGCCCCCTCCCCCCGCCAGGCGCGCGCGAGCCGCTCGCCCCCGGTCACCCCGATCCCGATCCCCACGCCCAGCGCCACCGCGAGCGCCAGCATGCCGGCCGTACCGCGACGCATCTTCGAGCTCCTCACTGTTCGAGTCTCCGTGTAGGGGGCAGGAAGCGTGCGCGGGGGACACCTGCGACCTGCGACCTGCGACCTGCGACCTGCGACCTGCGACCTGCGACCTGC
>NZ_JARGEK010000368.1 GCF_029211165.1 Roseisolibacter sp. H3M3-2 | reverse complement strand
AACTCCTTGGCTCACAGAACGACATGGCTACGATCCGACTTGTGCGCCTGCTCGCGCTGGCGGCGGCGGGCGGGCTGGCCGTCGTCGCGCCGGGGGCGCTGCTGGCGGTGCTGGCCGCCGTCGCGGGGCTGGCGCTCGCCTTCGTCGGGCTGCGCGAGATCTTCGGCCTCGTGCTGCTCGCCGCGCCCGCCGGCGCGCGGCTCGGGCGCGCGCTGGCCGCGAGCGGCGAGGGGTGGGCGGTGGGCGCAGTGCTGGTGGTGGTGCTCGCGGTCACGTTCGCGGGCACGATCGCCGTCGCCAACCGGGCGCGGGCCGCGCGCGCCGCGCCCACCACCATCGACGCCTGCAACGGCGCCGCGGCGCTGTGCGACCGGCGGCTCGACGAGGTGACGCTCGCCGGGACGCACAACGCGATGGCGTCGGCCGACGTGCCGGGGTGGATGTTCGCGCAGCAGGAGCGCGGGATCGCCGCGCAGCTCGACGACGGGGTGCGCGCGCTGCTGGTGGACGTGCACTACGGCGTCCCCGTGCGCGGCACCGCCGTCGGCGACCGCGTGCGCACGGTGCTCGGCCCCGGCGCCACCGACGTCGCGGCGGCGCGCGTGCTCGGGCCCGAGGGGAACGCGGCCGCGATGCGCATCCGCGACCGCCTCGTCGGGGGCGCCGAGGGGGCGCGCGGCCTGTACCTCTGCCACGGCTTCTGCGAGCTGGGTGCGGTCGCGCTCGACGCCGCCCTGGCGGAGTTGCGCGGGTTCCTCGAGCGGCGGCCGAACGAGGTCGTGCTGCTGGTGGTCGAGGACTACGTCGCCCCGGCCGACCTCGCGCGCGCCGTCGAGGCGGCGGGGCTGGCGCGCCTCGTCTACCGCGGCGCCCCCGGCGCGCCGTGGCCGACGCTGCGCGAGCTGATCGCCCGCGACGAGCGCCTCGTCGTCCTGATCGAGTCGGGGCGCGCCGGCGTGCCGTGGCTGCTGCCGGCGTTCGGGGTGATGCAGGAGACGCCGTACGCCTTCGCAGCCGCCGGGGACACGCTGTCGTGCGCCCCCAACCGGGGCGGGAGCGCCGGCGCGCTGCTGCAGGTGAACCACTGGATCACGACCGCGCCGGCGCCGCTGCCGTCCAACGCGGCGACGGTGAACGCCCTCGACGCGCTGCTGGAGCGCGCGCGGCGGTGCGAGCGCGCGCGCGGGCGCCGCGCCAACGTGCTGGCGGTCGACTTCTACCGCACCGGGGAGCTGCTGCGCGCGACCCGCGTGCTGAACGGGCTGGAGCGCGCGCCCGACCGGTGAGGGACCCGGGCGCCCGCCGGCGATCTTGACGGTAGGGGCGGCGCGCGCCCGCCCCTCCCCCACCCCGAACCGCGCATGACCGCCCACGCCGACGCCGACCGCTTCCTGGCCGCCCGCGACTTCCTGCTGGCGCACCGCGACCGCCACGCCGAGGCGTACCACGGCTTCGCCTGGCCGCGGCTGGAGCGCTTCAACTGGGCGCTCGACCACTTCGACCGGATGGCGCGCGGCAACCACGCCGACGCGCTCCGGATCGCGCGCGACGACGGCGCCGAGGACCGCCACTCCTTCGACGCGCTGGCCGAGCGCAGCGACCGCGTCGCCAACGCGCTGCGCGCCCTCGGCGCCCGCCGCGGCGACCGGCTGCTCCTGATGCTCCCCAACGTCGTCGAGACGTGGGAGACGCTGCTCGCCTGCACGAAGCTCGGCGTCGTGGTGATCCCGTCCACGCCGCAGCTGTCGGCCGACGACCTGGTGGACCGGATGCTGCGCGGGGCGGTGCGGCACGTGGTCACCGACGCCGACGGGGCCCGCAAGTGCGCCGCGCTCGCCGGCGGCGTCACGCGCGTCGTGGTCGGGGGCGCCTTCCCGGGGTGGCGGCCGTTCGACGGGCTGCGGGCCGCGCCCGCGGGGTTCGTCCCCGACGGCGAGACGCGCGCCGACGACCCGCTGCTCCTCTACTTCACGTCGGGGACCACGGCGCGGCCCAAGCTCGTGCTGCACACGCACGCGAGCTACCCGGTCGGCCACCTCTCGACGATGTACTGGATCGGGCTGCGCCCCGGCGACGTGCACTGGAACATCAGCTCCCCCGGGTGGGCGAAGCACGCGTGGAGCAGCGTCTTCGCGCCGTGGAACGCCGGCGCGACGATCTTCGTGGAGGACGCCGCGCGCTTCGACGCCCGCCGCGTGCTGGAGACGCTGGTGCGCGGCGGCGTGACGACGCTCTGCGCCCCGCCCACCGTGTGGCGGATGCTGGTCGGCGAGGACCTCGCCGCGTACCCGGTCGCGCTGCGCGAGGCGGTGGCGGCGGGCGAGCCGCTCAACCCCGAGGTGATCGAGCGGGTGCGCGCGGCGTGGAAGCTCACGATCCGCGACGGCTACGGGCAGACCGAGACGACGGCGATCGTCGGGAACGCGCCGGGGCAGCCGGTGAAGCCCGGCTCGATGGGGCGCCCGCTCCCGGGCTACGGCGTCGTGCTGCTCGACGCCGACGGGCGCGAGGCCGACCAGGGGGAGATCGCCCTCCCCCTCGACCCGCCGCCGCTCGGGCTCATGGCCGGCTACCTGGGCGACGACGCGCGCGCGGCCGCGGCGACCGCGGGGGGCCACTACCGCACCGGCGACGTCGCCGAGCGCGACGCGGACGGCTACGTCACGTACGTCGGGCGCGCCGACGACGTGTTCAAGAGCTCGGGCTACCGGATCAGCCCCTTCGAGCTGGAGAGCGCGCTGGTCGAGCACCCGCTCGTCGCCGAGGCGGCGGTGGTGCCGAGTCCGGACGCCGTGCGGGGGGCCGTCCCCAAGGCGTTCTGCGTGCTGCGCGCGGGCGCGGCGCCGACGCGCGAGACGGCGCTCGACATCCTGCGCTTCGTCCGGGTGCGCCTCCCGGGCTACAAGCGCGTGCGTCGGCTGGAGTTCGCCGAGCTGCCCAAGACGATCTCGGGGAAGATCCGGCGGGTCGAGCTGCGGGCGCTGGAGGAGGGGCGGCACGCGGACGGCGCGCGCGGCCCGGCCGAGTTCCGCGACGAGGAGTTCCCCGAGCTGCGGTGAGGGAATCCGGGCGCGGACGGCGAATGGGGAGGTAGGACCACTCCCCAACCCCATCCTCCATGCGACTCCCCACCCTGCTCGCCCTGGCGCTGCTCCCGGCCGCCGGCTGCGAGCCGGCCGCCGCGGCGGGACCGGACGTCCCGGACGCCCCGCGCGCGGCCTCCGCGCCGCAGGAGCGCTCGGTGCTCGACGCGATGGCCGCGTTCAAGGCCGCCGTCGTCGCCAGCGACACCGCCGCGCTCAAGCGCCTCTGGGCCGACGACTACGCGTTCATCGACCCGCGCGGGCGGCTGGTGACGCGCGCGCAGCGGCTCGCCAACTACGCGTCGGGCGCGACCGACGTGGCCGTGATCGACGCCGAGCGCGAGATCACCGTGCGCGTGGACGGCGACGCCGCCGTCGTGCAGAACCTCTCGTCGCTCCGGGGGCAGTTCTCGGGGCAGCCGACCGACACCGACCTGCGCGGCACCTTCGTCTGGGAGCGGCGGGGCGGGCGGTGGCAGCTCGTGACCAACCAGCTCACGGCGGTGGCGCCGTCGGCGGTGACGCCATGATCGCCCTCCTCGCGCTCGGCGCCGCGCTCGCGGCGCTTCCCCCCGGCCCCCCGGCCCCGACGCCGCGCGAGCGCGCGGTGCTCGAGACGCTCCGCCGCTACGAGGCGGCGGCCCTGGCCGAGGACACGGTCACGCTCAAGCGGATCTGGGCGGACGACTACACGTTCATCACCACGCAGGGCGCGATCTTCACCCGCGCGCAGCGCCTCGCGAACTACGCCTCGGGCGCGACCAACGTGACGGAGGCGTTCGGCCAGCGCGACATCACGGTGCGGGTGGCCGGCGACCAGGCGGTCGTGCGGCAGATCTTCACGCTGCGCGCGCGCTTCGGCGGGCAGGTGACCGACACCGAGGTGCGCTGCACCTTCGTGTGGCGGTGGCGCGGCGGGCGGTGGGAGATGGTGACCAACCAGCTCACGGCGGTGGCCCCGTGACCCGCGCCCTCCGACTCTCCGTCCTCGCCGCCGCGGCGGCCTGCGGCGCGCCGGACCGCTCGGCGGCGCCCACCGCCCCCGGCGACGCGCCCTCGCTGGCGCGCGCGCAGACGTCCCTCTACCACGAGGTCATCCCGATCTCGGGGGAGGACGTGAACCCGTGCACGGGCGACCCGTTCACCTTCTCGGGGACGCTGCGCCAGGTGTACAAGCGCACCACGACGGCCACGCACGAGCACTACGTCTCGCACGAGACCAGCGCGAACATCAAGGGGCGCGGCGCCGACGGGACGCGCTACGTGGTCACCGTCGGCGGCAACAGCCCGTCGCACTTCAGCATCCCGCTCGGCGGCGGGTTCGACGTCCAGGTCTCGCGCTTCCGCGTGACCAGCCAGGGGTCGGACGCGAACTTCGAGCTGCGCGTCCTCGAGATCTTCGAGGTGAGCCCCGAGGGCGAGGTGACCGTCCGCCTAAAGGGGGAGGAGACGCGCTGCACCGGGTGACGCGCTGCCGCACCCCGCGGCCGCGGCGCGCCACGCCGCGAGGTGCGCCGCGTCGTCCCCCGTGACGGCGTGGCGCGCGGCGTGCCCCGCGACGGCCCGCCCGAACAGCGCCGCCG
>NZ_JARGEK010000367.1 GCF_029211165.1 Roseisolibacter sp. H3M3-2 | reverse complement strand
CGCCCGGCTGCTGAGTCCCGCCGGCCCCGGGCCGGCCCCGCTCGCGACCCCGCCCCCGGCGCATCGGGCGCCGGCGGGCGCGCGTCGTCCGACTCCGCACGCCATCTCCGATGCCCGACTCCACCCCGCGCCGACCGACCGGCGCGTGGACGCTGGCGCTCGGGGCCGCGCTCCTGGCCGGCCCCGCCGCGGCCCAGCGCGCCCCGAACGGCCCCCCCGCGCCCTCCCCGACCCAGACGGGCAGCGCCTCGCGCACCGCGGCCGCGATCACCCCGATCGTCGGCGTGGTGCGCGACACCGCCGGCGCCCCGCTCCCGGACGTGCAGGTCGTCCTCGCGGGGGTCGGCCGCGCCGTCCTCACCGACGAGGCGGGGCGGTTCGTCTTCCGCGGCCTCGCCCCCGGGCGCTACCACCTGGACGCCATCCTCCTCGGCTACGCCCGCGGCGACGCCGATGTCGTGGTCCCCGCCGAGGGGGCCGACGTGCAGGTCGCGATCGTCATGCGGCGCACGGCGCTCCGCCTCTCCAACGTCGTCGTGACCGCGACCCCGCTCGGCGCCGACCCGCTGCGGCTGGCGCAGAGCACCGTCGACCTGTCGGGGAAGGAGCTCGCGCGCACCCTCGGCGCCAGCGTCGCCCAGACGCTGTCGAACGAGCCCGGGCTGGCGATGCGCTACAACGGCCCCGCCGCCAGCACGCCCGTGATCCGCGGGCTCTCGGGGGAGCGCATCCTCGTGCTCCAGGACGGCGACCGCGCCGGGGACCTGTCGGCGGCATCGGCCGACCACGGGCTGTCGATCGACCCGCTGACCGCCAACCGCATCGAGGTCGTGCGCGGGCCGGCGTCGCTGCTCTACGGCACGAGCGCGCTGGGCGGCGTGGTCAACGTGATCACCAACGACATCCCGACGGAGCGCCCGACGCACCGCGACGGCTACGTGGCCGGGCAGGCCGAGTCGGCGACGCCGGGCGGCGCGCTCGCCGGCGGCGTCGCGCTCCCGCTCGGCCGCACGCTCGCGCTCACGGCGCGCGGCACCTTCCGCCGCGCCGAGGACCTGTACCAGGGCGGGCGCGTCCGCCTGCTCAACAGCGACAACCGCGCGCGGAACGGGCTGGTGAGCCTCGCGCACATCGGCGAGGCCACGCGCAGCGGCGTGTCGTTCGGCGCCTACGGCTTCGACTACGGGCTGCCGACGATCCCGGGCGGCGAGCGGGCGCGCATCGAGGGCGCGCGGCAGGAGCTGCGGGCCAAGGCCGACCACACGTTCGGCACCGGCGCGCTGCGCTACCTGCGGGCCGAGGGCTCGGCGCAGTGGTACACGCACGACGAGGTCGAGGAGGACGGCGCGGTCGCGACGACCTTCGACCTGCGCACGCAGACGGCGAACGTCACCGCCAAGACGCGCGTCGGGCGGCTCGACGGCGCGCTCGGCGCGCAGGGGCTCTTCCGCCAGTACGAGGCGTCGGGGGAGGAGGCGCTCACCCCGGCCGCGGCGACGACGAGCGGGGGGCTCTTCCTCTACCAGGAGCTGCCGCTCGGGCGGGCCGAGAGCGCCGAGGAGCACGGCGGCGACGACCACGGCGACGGCGTGCGGCTGCAGGTCGGGGCGCGCCTCGACGGCTTCCGGCTGCGCGCGCGCGACGGCGGGGAGAAGTTCGGCCCCGGGCGCACGCGCACCTTCACCAACGGCTCGGGATCCGTGGGCCTGTCCGTCCCGCTGGCGCCGCGCGTCACGCTCGGGCTGAGCGCCGCGCGCGCCTTCCGCGCGCCGACGGTCGAGGAGCTGTTCTCGAACGCCTTCCACGCCGCCGTCGGCACGTTCGACGTCGGGAACCCCGACCTCGCGGCCGAGACGAACCAGGGCGTGGACGCCGTGCTGCGCGCGCAGCGCGGGCGCGTGGACGCGTCGGTGTCGGGCTACTGGAACGCGATCGACAACTACGTGACCCCGTCGATCGTCGGCGTGGTCGACGAGGAGAGCGGCGAGCCCGCCGCGCCCGGCGACGCGGGGGCGGTGCCGCTCAACCGCTTCACGCAGCGCGACGCCCGCCTGTACGGCGCCGAGGGGCGCGTGGAGGTCGCGGTGCTGCCGCACGTGATCGTGGGCGCGATGGGCGACGTGGTGCGCGGCGCCTTCACCGGCGGCGGGGGGGCGCTGCCGTACCTGCCGCCGGCGCGCCTGGGCGCGCTCGCGCGGTGGGAGGCCGGGCGGCTGACGGCGAGCGCCGAGACGCGCCACGCCTTCGCGCAGGACCGCGTGTCGCAGGGCGCGTGCGGGGTGGCCGGCGGCGACGTCCCGGAGACCGAGCCCGGCACCGCGGGCGTCCCCTGCGTCGACCTGCGCACCGCGGGGTACACCCTGGTGAACGCGAGCGTCGGCTACAACCTTCTCCGCGGCGCGGCGCTGCACTCGATCACGCTGCGCGCCGACAACCTGCTGGACGAGTCGTACTACGACGCGTCGAGCCGCATCAAGAGCTTCGCGCGGAACCCGGGGCGCAACCTCGCGCTCGTGTACCGCGTCCAGTTCTGACCCGCCCCCGACCCTCCCGGACCCTCCCCGCATGACGACCGCGACCCCGCTCGGCGCGCACGTCTCCGCCGCCGGCGGCACCCCGCAGGCGCCGCCGCGCGCGCAGGCCATCGCGGCCACCGCGCTGCAGCTGTTCACCAAGCAGGCCAACCGCTGGGCCGAGCGCGCCTGCGAGGGCGACGAGTGCCGCCAGTTCGGCGAGGCGCTCGGCGCCACCGCCGTGCAGGCGACGGTCTCGCACGACAGCTACCTCATCAACCTGGCGTCGCCCGACGACACGTTGCGCGCGCGCTCCGTCGAGAGCTTCGCGTGCGAGCTGCGGCGGTGCGAGGCGCTGGGGATCGACTACCTCGTGTCGCACCCCGGCAACTTCATCGACGACCGCGACGCCGGGATCGCCCGCAACGCCGACGGGATCGCCGAGGCGCTGGCCCTGGTCCCCGGGAAGACCGTGCTGTGCCTGGAGACGACCGCCGGCGCCGGCACCGCGCTGGGCGCCACGTTCGAGGAGCTGGCCGCGATCATCGCCCGCCTCCCCGCCGACCAGCAGGCGCGCGTCGCCGTCTGCCTGGACACCTGCCACGTCTACTCGGCGGGCTACGACCTGGTGCAGGACTACGACGGGGTAATGGCGCGCTTCGACGACGCGCTGGGGCTCGGCCGGCTCAAGGTCCTGCACCTCAACGACTCGAAGGCGCCGTTCGCGTCCAAGAAGGACCGGCACGAGCTCATCGCCGAGGGCTCGCTCGGCCAGGCGCCCTTCCGCCGCATCATGACGGACCCGCGGCTGTCGTCGGTCCCGAAGATCCTCGAGACGCCGAAGGGGGACGACGCGACCGTGACCGACTCGCGGATGATCGCGCTGCTGCGGAGCTACGAGACCGCGGGCTGAACGAGAGCGGACACGGAGGACACGGAAACCGGGGGAGGGACTGGAGGCTCCAGTCCCTCCTCCGGTTTCCGTGTCCTCCGTGTCTGAAGCGGTTCACCGCCTCCCGCGTAGCCACTCCAGCGGGTCCACCGCGCGCCCCTGCGGGCGCACCTCGAAGTGCAGGTGCGCCGGCAGGTCCGCGTCGCCGGCGCCGACGGTCCCGACGACGTCGCCCTTGGCGATCGTCTGCCCCTTCCGCACGTCGGCGCGGCCGAGGGAGCCGTAGACCGAGTAGTCGCCGCCGCCGTGCTGCAGGATCACGGTGGTCCCGTACGTCCCGATCGCCTCGGCGACCATCACCTCGCCCGCGGCCACGGCGCGCACCGGCGTGCCCTCGGCGGCGCCGATGCCGACGCCGTTCCACCGCGTCGTGGTGTTGTTCGCGCTGCGCACGCGGCCGAACCGGTAGAGCAGGGTGCCATTCACCGGCCAGTCGAGCCGGCCGAGGTCGGACGTCCGGAGCGTGCTCGGCGCCGACGGGCGCGCGTTCGGGCGCGTCTCGGCGCGGCGGCGCGCCGACTCCAGGCTCGCGATCAGCCCCGCCAGCCGCTGCTCGTCGCGCTGGATCGTGGCCAGCTGCCGGCGCGTGCGCGCCGCCTGCTCCTGCACCTGCCGCAGGTTGCGCGCGCCGGCCGACTCCAGCGCCCGCATGCGCCGCTCCTCCTCGGCCTTCTCGGCGCGGTTGCGCGCCAGCTCCCCCTGCAGCTGCACGAGCAGCGCGCGCTGCCCGGCCACCGTGTTGCGCAGCTCCTCCACGCGCCGCACCAGCGACCGGTCGCGGCGCGCCAGCTCGTGCAGGTACTTGTAGCGTGCGACCAGGTCGGCGAACGACGCCGCGCTCAGGTACGCCTCCACCTCCCACAGCGCGCCGCGCTTGTAGATCTCGACCAGCCGGCGCCGCAGCCCCACCTGCTTCGCCGACAGCTCGTCCTCCGCGCGCGCCAGGCGGGTCCCCGCGTCCTGCAGGTCGTCGTCGAGCGTCAGCAGCTGCCGGTCGAGCGTCGCCACCAGTCGCGCCGTCGCGTCGGCCTGCCGGTCGAGGTTCGTGACCTCCTCGCGCAGGTCGTGCGCCGTGGTCTGCAGCGCCTGCATGCGCTGCTCCAGCGCGGCGCGCTCGCGCCGCACCCGCTCCAGCTCCTGGCGCTGCTGGCGCGCGCGCGCGGCGGCGCTGGCCGACGCGGGCGGCTGCGCCGGCTGCCGCGCG
>NZ_JARGEK010000366.1 GCF_029211165.1 Roseisolibacter sp. H3M3-2 | reverse complement strand
CGGCGCTGCTCGGCGCGCCCCTCGCCGACGCGCGCGCCGGCGGCGCCGGCCGCCCGGCGCGCGGCACGATCGCCTTCGAGACGCAGCCCGCGCCGGGGCGCAACGTCGTCGCGATCCTGCGCGGCAGCGACCCCGCCCTCCGCAACACGTACGTCGCGCTGGGCGCGCACAACGACCACGTCGGCTTCGACCGCCAGCCGGTCGACCACGACTCGCTGCGCGCGGTGCTCACCGTGACGCGCCCCGGCGGCGCCGACAGCCCCGAGCGCCCGGTCACGCCCGAGGAGACGGCGCGCATCCGCCGCATGATCGACAGCGCCCGCGCGATCCGCCCGGCGCGCATGGACTCGATCTACAACGGCGCCGACGACGACGCGTCGGGGTCGATGGGGCTCCTCGAGATCGCCGAGGCGTTCGCCGGCGCGGCCGCGAAGCCGAAGCGCTCGCTCCTCTTCATCTGGCACACCGGCGAGGAGGCGGGGCTGTTCGGCGCGCAGTACTACACCGACCACCCCACGGTGCCGCGCGACTCGATCGTCGCCCAGCTCAACGTCGACATGATCGGCCGCGGCACGGCCAACGACCTGTCGCAGGGCGGCCCGGGCTACGTGCAGCTCATCGGCTCGCGCCGCCTCTCGCGCGAGCTCGGCGACCTGGTGGAGCAGGTGGGGCGCGCCGCGAGCCCGACGCCGTTCCGCTTCGACTACGCCTACGACGCCAACGGGCACCCCGAGCAGTACTACTGTCGCAGCGACCATTACATGTACGCGCGCTACGGCATCCCCGTCGTGTTCTTTTCGACCGGCGGCCACCGCGACTACCACATGGTGACCGACGAGCCCCAGTACCTGGCCTACCCGCAGTTCGCGTCGGTCACGCAGCTGATCCACGACGTCGCCGCGCGCGTCGCGAACCTCGATCACCGGCCGGCGCTCAGCGGTCCCAAGCCCGACCCGCGGGGCCAGTGCCAGCAGTGAACGGCAGACAGGATTGACAGGAAACCGGGGGAGAGACTCGAGCCTGAAGTCTCTCCCCCGGTTTCCTGTCAATCCTGTCTGCCGTTCAATCGATCGGCTTCAGCCCCGCGAGGATGCGATCGCGCTGCGGCTCCAGGAACGGCGCCAGCACCACCTTCTCGCCGAGCGTCGCCGGGTCCTCGTCGACCGAGAAGCCCGGGCCGTCGGTCGCGATCTCGAACAGCACGCCGCCCGGCTCGCGCAGGTACAGGGAGCGGAACCAGTAGCGGTCCACCTTCCCGCTGTTCGGGATGCCCAGCGTGTTCAGGCGCTCCGCCCACTCGTCGTACTGCTCGTCGGGCGAGCGGAACGCCACGTGGTGCACGCCGCCGGCGCCCGGCTGCACCGCCGGCAGGTCGGGCTGCACCGCGACGTGGAGCTCGGCGTGCGCGCCGGCCGCCGCGCCGCCGGGGCCCATCTCGAACACGTGCACCGTGTGCTTCGGGCTCTCGGGGTGCTGATAGTCCCGGGTCTGCCGCATCCCCAGCCCCTTCGTCAGCAGCGCCGCCGTCGGCTCCAGCCGCTGCACGCTCATCAGGATCGGGCCGAGGCCGCGCACCTGGTGCTCGGCGGGCACCGCGCTGCGCTCCCACGGGGTCGGCGCGTCGCCGCGCCCGCCGTCGTCGACGAACGCCAGCCGCTGCCCCTCGCGGTCCTCGAACGGCAGCGTCAGGCGGCCGCCGCGCGCCTCGACCGCGCCGTGCGCGACGCCGAGCTCCGTCAGCCGCGCCTCCCAGTAGCGCAGCGAGTCCTCGCCCTTCACGCGGAGGTGCGTGCGCGTGATGCTGCGCGATCCGCGGCGCTCGCGCGGCGCGTCCCAGTCGAAGAAGGTGAGGTCCGTCCCCGGCGTCCCGACCGCGTCGGCGTAGAACAGGTGGTAGGCCGAGACGTCGTCCTGGTTCACGCTGCGCTTCACCAGCCGCATGCCCAGCACGTCGGTGTAGAAGCGGAAGTTCTCGCGGATGCTCGACGAGACGGCCGTCAGGTGGTGGATGCCGGTGAGTTGCATGGGTGTCGTCGTCGTCAGAGGGTGATCCGCACCGTCGTGCCCCACGGGTCGTCGGCCAGCAGCGCGTCGCCGTCGCGGCGCGTCGCGTACCCCGCGCGCTCCAGCCGGCCCGCGACCGCGTCGACGTCGGCGGCGGCCGGCAGCACGATCGTCCAGTCGAGCAGCCGCGCGTCGTCGGCCGCCGGCGGGCGCGCGCCCGGCCCCGCCCAGGTGTTGGTGCCGAGATGGTGGTGGTAGCCGCCCGCGCCGAGGAAGAGCGCGCCCGGGTAGTGCCAGACCGTGCGGTCGAAGCCGAGTCCCTCGGCGTAGAACGCCCGCGCCGCGTCGACGTCGCCGACGTGAAGGTGGACGTGCCCCATCACGGTTCCCGCGGGCATCCCCGTCCATGATACGCCGCCGGCCGCCGCCACGAGCCCCGGCACGTCCACCGGGTCGGTGGCCATCATCAGCTCCTTCCCGACGCGGCGCCACGTCTCGCGCGGCCGGTCGGCGTACACCTCGATCCCGAGCCCGTCCGGGTCGGTGAGGTAGAACGCCTCGCTCACCAGGTGGTCGCCGGCGCCGGCGCGCACCCCGGACTCGCCGAGGTGCCGCACGAAGCGGCCGAGCGCCGCGCGGTCGGGGAGGAGGATCGCGAAGTGGTAGAGCCCCAGCCGGCCGCGCGCCGCCATCGGGCGGGCGCCCGGGCGGGCGACCAGCGTCACGAGCGGCGCGTCGTCGGCGTGCGCGCCCAGCGTCGCCCCGGCGCCGTCGTCGGCGAGCACGCGCAGGCCGAGGACGCGCGTGTACCAGTCGCGCGAGCGCGCGAGGTCGGCGACCTGCAGCCGCACCGCGCCGAGGCGCGTCGCGTCGGGCAGGCGTCCCGCCGCCGAGGGCTCGCCGTAGCTCCCCGGGGTGGCCGGCGCCGCCGCCGGGGCGGCGCCGAAGATGTCCTGGGTCGAGGTGCTCATGGCCGGGGAGGGTGCGGGGTCAGCGGCCGCGCCGCGAGGCCAGCGCGTGGTCGAGCGAGAAGCGGCCGGCGCCGGCGAGCGCGAACGTCGCCGCGGCGGTCAGCAGCACGAGCGGGAACTCGAAGCCGTTCGGGCCGAAGAAGCCGGCGGCCAGGTGCACCAGCAGGATCGCGCCCAGCATCACCACCGCGAGCCCCAGCGCCGTGAGCCGGGTCAGCAGGCCGAGCGCCAGCGCCAGCCCGCCGAAGAACTCGAGCAGCGCGACCGCCGGCCCCGTGACGCCGGGGAGCGGCGCGCCCATCTGCGTGAAGGCGCCGGTGACGCCGGCGAAGCCGTACACGAACAGCTTCTGCGCGCCGTGCGCCGCGAAGGTCGCGCCGGTGACGACGCGGAGGGCGGCCAGGGCCAGGTCGGCGCGGGTGCTCGGGGCGGTGACGGTGGTCGACATGCGCGTTTCCTCGTGTGATGACTGTGGGTGTTGGAACACGTTTCAGTGCAAAGATTTACTCAGTCCCGGTGCCGAGCGCGGGTGAGCAGGTCGATCAGCGCGCGGAGTTCCGACTCGGAGAGGTGCCCGATCAGCCGGCGGTCCATCTCCCGCATCGGCTCGTCGAGCCGCTCCAGCATCGCCAGCCCGTCGTCGGTGATCGTCGTGCGGACCAGGCGCCGGTCCTCGTCGCTGCGCTCGCGGAGGATCCAGCCGGCCTCCTCCATGCGGTCGAGCAGTCGGGTGACGTCCGGCACCGGGGTGACCAGTCGGTCGCCGATCTCATGGCGGCAGAGCCCGTTCGGCCGCGAGCCGCGCAGGATCCGCAGCACGTTCACCTGCGTGGGGGTGACGCCGAACGCCTTGAACTCGCGCTCCACCGCGTGCCCGAGCACGGCGGCCGTCCGCTCCAGGCTCAGCAGTGCTTCCTGCTCGAGCGAGGAGAAGGGGCGGGTCTGGCGGATCTCGTCCTGCAGCGTCTTTTGCATGTGAGAACATTACATGTGATGACACATATGCGCAAGGGGCGATCGGACGCGACCGCCATCGACCGGCGGCCGGGGCCGGAGCCACTATATTGCGCCGCGATGTCCGCGCCCGCCCGCCCCCGCTCCCGCACGCGCCTCGCCCTCGCGGCGCTCGAGGCGGCCGTCGACGGCGGGTGCGGCGCCGGACGCGACGCGGCGGGCGACGCGGGCGGCGAGTTCCTGCTCGCCGCCGGCGACTCGACCTACTGGGTCTCGGCCGGCCCCGGCGGCGCCCGGGTGCGCGGCGCCCCGTTGCTGCTCGCGCGGTGGGACGGGCGCCTGTACGAGGTGTACGCCGCCGACGACGACCGCTCGTACTACGACGCGGTCTTCACCTCGCAGCGCGTCTTCCGGCGCGACCTGCTGGGCGGCGACTCGCTCGCGGTCTACGACGACCCGCGCGTGCGCACGCTGGCCGACCGCTACGCCGTCGCGAACCCGTACGAGCGCCCCCTCGCGCCCGACGAGGACGCGGCCGAGGACCCGGGGACGGTGGCGACGTCGGAGGTGTCGCTGCTCGACGTGCATGGCCCCTACCTGACCGTCGAGTTCCGGGCCGACGTCGAGAGCCGCGGCGGCGCGGCCGACCTCGCGGCCCGCCTCGGGCGCCCGGTGCTCGACCTGCGCGGCGTCGCGGGCGCCACGCTCGGCGCGCTGCTCGGCGCGGGCGAGGCGGCGCGGCT
>NZ_JARGEK010000365.1 GCF_029211165.1 Roseisolibacter sp. H3M3-2 | reverse complement strand
CGTCGCGCGCCCCGCCGCCCTCGCCGCGCTCGCCGCGCTCGCGGTGCTGGCGGGGTTCGGCGCGCGCGACGGGACGCCGCTCTCGGTCCTCGAGCGCGCGGGGCTGCGGCTGCGCGGGATCCCCGACTTCGTCGCCCCCGACCCGGGCGTCGGCTGGCCGGCGGTCCTCGGCGGCGTGCACGCCGCGGCGATCGGGTTCCTCCTCGCGCTGCTCGTCGCGCGCGTCACGGCGCGCGTCCCCGCCGCGCTGGCGTGGCTCCCGGCGGTGGGCGTCGGCTCGCTCGTCCTGCTGGTGGACCCGCGACTCCCCGAGGCGCTGCGCCTCGGCGCCGGCGCCGATCGGCCCGCGCTGCGCGCGCTCGGCGTGACGACGCTCGTGGCGGCGGCGGCGCTCGCGGCGCGGCTGGCCGCGCGGCCAGCGGGCGCCGACGCAACGGCCGTCGTGACCTCCGAACACGACCTGCCGTCCACTCGGTGACGCGCGGCACGCGCCGCGTCGCGACGCGCGGATCCGCGTCGTGACCGGAAAGCTGTCGGTCGGGTCATACCCGGTGAGGCCGTAGCTCGCCCGCCACGGTACGGCCACGCGCGCGTCACGCCGGTTGCTTCCCAGCGGGAGGCGCCGGAACGTTCGGGTCGGACCGGTGTTGAGCGAACGCAGCACTCGCGGCACGCAGTGGCGCGCATCTGGCTCCTCGTCGACGTGGTACCTGGACCCCGCGGCGGGAGCCGCACATCGCCCCCGAAGGAGGGAGCAGGAGGCATCATGGACATCCTCGTGTTGCTCGAGGACGGGCCCGAGCGCGCGCCGCCAGGCACGCTCGCGCCGACGACCGCACCCGGCGACCACGCCGGGCCGCTGGCGCACGTCAACTCGGTCGCGCCCGCGACCCCGTTCGAGGGCGCGCCGCGCGAAGTGGTGACGCTCTACGGCACCCCGGACGCGGAGTCGCTGGCGTACGCGCTGGCCGCCGCGGTCGAGGGGCAGCGCGCCGGCGGCGACCACGTCGGGGCCATCCGGCACCTCGGCGTCTACGCGGGGCGCGGCGCCGTCGGCGACGCGGCCTGGCGCGACGAGCGGACCGGCCAGCTCCTCACGGAAGACCTGGAGATCCCCGCCGCGCGCCTGCACGAGACGGCGCTCCGGCTGCTCGGCGACACCGGCTCCTCCATCCGCGCGATGGTGGCCGGGCTCCTCATGCCCGACTGGCCCGAGGGCGTGCGCCGCGCCATCAACTTCTCGTTCACCCCCGCGGGCGCGCGGCCGGCCCTCGCCGGCGTGGGCAGCGACGTCGACTTCCTCGACTCGATCCGCGAGGCCGACGGCAACCTCTTCGAAGGGGACTGAGCACACGCACCTTTCCTCGTCCGAATCGCAGTCCCACGAGGCGGCCCGGTGATCCTGGCCGCCTCGTGCATTTCCCCCCGTCCCGTCCGCCGAACCCCCTCTTGCGGCCCCTACCCCCCGGAGGGATGCTCCGGATGCACCCGAAGCACGCAGGGCACGCGATGCACGCGCCCCGGCGCCCGCGTCCGGCGGCGCGCGTCATCCTCACGACGAGGAGGGACGATGCGAGAGTACGGCAGCAGGGAGATCCGCAACGTGGCGGTAGTCGGCCACGGGGCCAGCGGCAAGACGAGCCTCGTGGACGCCATGGTGTACGCGGCCGGCGCGAGCAGGCGCCACGGCGCGGTGAAGGACGGCACCGCGCTCACCGACTTCACCCCCGAGGAGGCCGAGCGCGGCTTCTCCATCTCCCTCGGCTGCGCGTACGCCGAGTGGGAGGGGTGCAAGATCAACCTGCTCGACACGCCCGGCTATCTCGACTTCCAGGGCGACGCGATCGCGGGTCTTGCCGCGGCCGACGGCGCCCTCGTCGTCGTCGGCGCGACGACCGGCGTGGAGGTCGGGACCGAGAAGATGTTCCGCGAGGCGCTCCGCCGCGACGACCCGGTGCTGTTCGTCGTGTCGATGATGGACAAGGAGCACGCCGACTTCGACGGGATCTACCGCCAGATCAAGACGCGCCTCACGCCGAAGGTCGTCCCGGTCGAGGTCCCGCTCGGCGAGGGGGCCGACTTCCGCGGCGTGATGAACCTGTTCACCAAGAAGGCCTACCTCTACAGGCAGGGCACCAAGAGCGGCGAGTACGAGGAGGTCGACATCCCCGCCGAGGCGCAGCCGCGCTTCGACCAGTACCGCGAGGAGCTCATCGAGGCGATCAGCGCCACCGACGACGCGCTGCTCGAGCGCTACCTCGAGGGCGCCGAGATCGGGCGCGACGAGGCGATCGCGGGGATGAAGGAGGCGATGAAGCGCGAGGACCTCTTCCCGCTCTTCTGCGTCTCCAGCGACTCGATGATCGGCGTCCGCGCCCTGCTCACCGAGATCGCCCAGCTCATGCCCTCCGCCTGGGAGATGGAGGAGCTGCACGCCTTCACCGGCGCCGAGGGGCACGCGACCGTCGAGATCCACGCCGACGACGACAAGCCGTTCGCCGCGCTCGTGTTCAAGACGCACGCCGAGCCGCACGTCGGCGACGTCTCGTACTTCCGCGTGCTGCAGGGGAGCGTGGCCAACGGGCAGGAGGTGTTCAACGCCACGCGCGACGTGGCCGAGAAGCTGAACCACCTCGCCATCCCGTGCGGGCGCGACCGCGTCGAGGTGCCGCGCCTCCACGCCGGCGACATCGGCTGCGTGGCCAAGCTGCGCAACACGCACACGAACGACACTCTGTCGACGCGCGAGCACCCGGTCCGCCTGCCGCAGATCCGCTTCCCCGACCCGCTCGTCCACTTCGCCGTCCACGCGCCCAGCCGCGACACGGAGGAGAAGCTGCAGGCCGGGCTGCACCGCCTGCACGACGAGGACCCGACCTTCACCGTGCAGTACGTCCCCGAGACGCACGAGACGGTCGTCGCGGGGATGGGCGAGCGCCACCTCGAGATCACGATGGCGCGCCTGAAGCGGAAGTTCTCGGTGACCGGCGAGCTGACGCGCCCGAAGATCGCCTACCGCGAGACGGTCACGGCCAACGAGAAGGGGCAGGGGCGCCACAAGAAGCAGACCGGCGGCAAGGGGCAGTTCGGCGACTGCTGGATCCGCATGTCGCCCCTCCCGCGCGGCGAGGGCTACCTGTTCGAGGACAAGATCGTCGGCGGCGCGATCCCGTCGAAGTACATCCCGGCCGTCGACCGCGGGATCCAGGAGGCCAGCGCGCGCGGCGTGCTCGCCGGCGCGCCGCTCGTCGACTTCCGCGTCGAGCTGTACGACGGCTCGTACCACTCCGTCGACTCGAGCGAGCAGGCGTTCAAGATGGCGGGGATCCTCGCCTTCCGCGCCGTCGCCTCCAAGTGCCGCCCGGTGCTGCTCGAGCCGCTCGACCTGCTCGAGATCACGACGCCCGACCAGTACCTCGGCGACGTGATGGGCGACCTGTCGGGACGCCGCGGGCAGATCCTCGGCACCGACTCGTCGGGCGACGGGCACGGCACCACCGTGCGCGCGGTCGTGCCGCAGGCCGAGCTGCACCTCTACGCCACCAACCTGTCGTCGCTCACGCACGGCCACGCGACCTACGCGCGTCGCTTCCACGGCTACGAGCAGATGCCGCACGATGCCGCGCAGAAGGTGATCGCCGACCACGCCAAGGAGCGCGAGGAGGCGCTGGCCGAGGTGTAGCGCGATGTGAGAAGCCCGTTGGGCGCGCCGGGGCCGGGTTGCGATCCGCCCCGGCGCGTCGCACATCGGGGGATGCGACGGCTCCCAGCGCTCGTCCCGCTCGCCCTCCTCGCCGCGCCACTCGCGTACGCGCCGCTGGCGGCGCAGGAGGGCGTCGTCGTCGGGCGGGTGCGCAGCGCCGCGGACTCGGCGCCGGTGCCGGGGGCCGAGGTGCTGCTGGGGAACGGCGCGCGCACGACGCGCGCCGACAGCGCCGGCGCGTTCCGGCTCGGCGGCGTCTCCGCGGGGCGGCATCGGGTCGTGGTGCGGCGCGTCGGCTTCCTCCCCGCCGGCGCCGACGTCGAGGTGCGGGGCGGCGACTCGACCGACGTCGTCGTCCTCCTCCGCCAGGTCCCGCAGCGCCTGCCGGGGGTCGCCGTCGTCGACCGCGTGATCGCGCGGCGGCTGGAGCGCTTCGAGGAGCGGCGCGCGTTCGGGATCGGCCACTTCCTCGGCCCCGAGGAGCTGGCGCGCGAGGGGGACCTGCCGTTCAGCGCGGTGGTGCGCAAGCGGCTCCCCGGGTTCAACCTCGTCCCCAATCCGCGCAACGGGCGCCCGTACCTGGCGTCGTCGCGCGGCGCGGGGATGTCGCAGCTGCCGCCGGCCGACCCGTTCGACCCGCGCAGCCCGCGCGGGTGCTGGTCGCAGGTCTTCCTCGACGGGACGCGCTTCTACGGCCACCAGCCCGGCGCCCCGCCGATGCCGGCGCCGGAGCTGGACGCGTTCCAGACGCGCGAGGTGCTCGCCGTCGAGGCCTACACCGCCGCCAACGTCCCTGCCGAGTACGCGGGGCCGATGGCGCGCTGCGGGACGATCGTGCTCTGGACCGGGCCGCGCCGCTGACGCGTACCGTCCGCTAGGTTGGGCGCCATGCCCGCCCGCCGAGTCCGTCTGGCCGCCGCCGCCGCCGCGGCCGCCGCCGCCGCCCTCCCGCCGTCCGCCGGCGCCCACGCGCAGCCCGCGCCCGCCGCCGGC
>NZ_JARGEK010000364.1 GCF_029211165.1 Roseisolibacter sp. H3M3-2 | reverse complement strand
GCCCCGACGCCGACCATCGCGCCGAGCATCTCGCCCATCGCCCACAGCGCGAGCAGGATCCCCTCGGCGAGCGCCGCCTGCACCGCCACCGGGCGCCACGCGACCGGCCGCCCCGCGGCGCGGCGCGCCACCGCGCGCACCGGCATCAGCAGCGCGCTCGCGAGGTAGAACAGCCCCCCGATCCCGACCCCCGGCAGCCCCGCGGCCACCTCAGTGCCCCTTCTCGAAGACGCGGAACTCGCGCCCGAGCACCCACTCGCTCCACGCGGCGCGGAGGAAGAACGCGGCGTTCACCACGCGGATCACCAGGAACGCGGGGAGCGACGCCAGCGCGCGCCCCGCCTCGCCGCGCGGGATCGCGCCGGCGAGCACCGGCACCGCCAGCGCCGGGAGGTCGAGCACGTAGCCGAGCAGCCACCGCGGGTCGCGCGTCGCCAGCGCCAGCGCGGGGAGCACGAAGAAGTACACCAGCGCCGCGACCGTCGCGTCCCACACCGCCACGGCCACCGCGGAGCGCAGGTACGGCACCTCCAGCACGCCGCGCCAGTGCAGCCGCACGTTCTGCACGAAGCCGTGCGACCAGCGCTTCAGCTGCCGCCGCAGGAAGGTCCAGTCGTGCGGCTCGACCGGGTAGCACACCGCGTCGTGGACGAAGCGCACCGCGTGCCCGCTCCGGTACAGGCTCCACGTCAGGTCCATGTCCTCGGCGAGCGTGCGCGACGGCCACCCGCCGTGCGCCTTCAACACGTCCGTGCGGTACGCGCTGAAGCACCCCGACGCGATGAGCGGCGCGCCGTACCAGTCCTGCACCTGCTTGTAGAAGGTGAAGGCGAACAGGTACTCGACGTAGCGCCCGCGCTCCCACACCGTCCCGACGTGGCGCGGCAGGACGAGCCCGCACGCCGCCGCCACCTTCGGGTCGGCGAACGCGCCGAGCAGCCGCTCGATCGCGTCGGGGGCGAGCGTGGTGTCGGCGTCGACGGCCATCGTGAACGCGGTGTCGACGTGCGCCAGCGCGAAGTTCTGCGCCCCCGCCTTGCTCCCCGTGTTGCCCGGCGGCGTCAGCACGCGCACGCCGAGCGCCCGCGCGATCGCCGCGGTGTCGTCGGTCGAGCAGTCGTCGACCACCACCACCTCGGCGACCCGCACCGTCTGCGACAGCAGGCTGCGCACGGTGTCGCCGATGCTCGCCCCCTCGTTGTACGCGGGGACCAGCACCGTCAGCCGCGCGGCGAGCGCCGCGGCGAGCGGCACGTCCGCGGCCGCGGCGGCCGGGAGGTGGTCGTGGACCGGGGTCGGGAGGACTGCGGTGGCCATGCAGGATGGACGAGCGACGCAACGGACGAGTTGCACATTCGCTACGCATCAGTAGCGCCGACCTGCTCCGCCCCCTGTGCCACCGATCACGCCACACCCCGAAACGCGCACCGGGCCGGCCCTCGCGCGAGGGCCGGCCCGGTGCTTCGTGAAGAACCCGTCAGACTACTGGTACTGGATGTAGCTCAGCGCGGGCTTGAGCTGCATCAGCTCCTTCGGCGTCAGCAGCGCGTCGCCCTTCTTCGTGTCGTTGTGGTAGAAGAGCTTGAAGCCCGTGTACTGCACCGGCTCGTTCACGATGTAGTGGTGGTACGAGTCGAACTTGAGCCAGGGCGGCCCCCACCCGTCCATGTGCATCACGACCTGCACGTTCTTGGTCGGGCGGATCTGCTGCGCGTCCGGCACCATCAGGCGCGTGAAGCGGTGCACGACGAGCACCTTGGGCGGGATCCCCTTCTCCGTCACCAGCCGGTCCAGCGTCTGGATGACGTAGTTGATGTCGCTCGCCTTCATCTGCCCGATCTTCGCGCTCGGCCGCACCCCTTCCTTGTCGTGGTGCATGTAGAACTCGGGGTCGACGCCGAGGTGCACGTCGGGGCGCTCGAGGTACTTGAGCAGGAGGGGGAGCTCCTCGCGCAGCGTGCTGTGCGACGCCTGGATGTCGAGGAAGAGGACGCCCTTGCGGCTCTGCGCCCACCCGTAGGTCTTCTCGATCATCTGCGGCGTCTCGCGGCGGCGCCACTTCTTGTCGGCGCCCGGGTCGCCCTGCGCGACCACCGTCACGAGGTGGATCGCCGGCACCACCGGCGTCGCCGGGTCGGCGGCCTTCCACGACGCGACCGTCTTGTCGAGCATCCCGAGCATCTGCTGCTCGGGGTACTCGCCGATCACGCCCATCTTCTTCGAGTGCGGGTTGCCGTAGTAGGCGACGATGCGCTTGTCCGGCAGCAGGGCGCCCGGCGCGGCGGCGGGACCCTTCGGCCAGCTCGCGAGCTTCTTCTCGCCCTGCCGGATCGCCGCGATCAGCGACGACATGTCGGTCTTCTTGCGCCCGCCGAGGAGCTGCGCGGTGACCTTGCGGGAGGTGTCGCCCGGCGCCGCCGAGTCGGCGACCATCGGGGCGGCCTCGGGGGCCACGGCGGCCGGCGCCGCCGCGGTCGGCGTGCCGACGGCCTCGCCGGCGGCGGAGTCGACGCGCGTCGAGTCGCTGGGGGTGGGCGCGGCGGAGACGGCGCCCGGCGTGGCGGCCTCGGGGGCGCAGGCGGCCGCGAGCGCGGCGCCGAGGGCGAGGCGGAGGAGCGTGCTGGTCGTGGAGCCCGACATCTGCTGCGGACGGCCTGGTGCGGGGGAGGGGGCGGGTGGGGAGCGACCAATCTATCGCGGCCGCGCGACAGCCGACGACGCGCCGCACGCCGCGTCACGAGCGGGCGCGGCCGTAGGCGAAACGCCCGAGTGCGGCGCACCGTACGCAGCGGGGCCGCTCTCCGACTCCCGCTCACGCCGATGCCGATCGCCCCCTACTACACCGCACTCCGCACGGGTGCCGACGCCCTGCGCGCGAACCCCGTGCGCGCCCTCCTCGCCACCCTCGGGGTCGTGATCGGCGCGGCCGCGCTGGTGTCGGTGCTGGCGGTCGGCGACGGGGTCGAGCAGTTCGCCCGCGACGCCGTGAGCCGCGAGGGGTACGACGTGGTGCAGGTCCGCCCGATCACCGAGGACTCGGTGGACGGCGCCCTGGTGCCGCGGCAGGAGGTCCGGCGGTTCACGGTGGCCGACGTGGCCGCGCTCGGGGCGGCGCTGGGGCCGGGGGAGCGGGCGGCGCTCGTGCACCGGGGGACCGCGCTCGCCCCGCTCGGCGCGTCGACGCAGCGCCGGGCCTTCATGGTCGTCGCCGTCGCCCTCGCCGAGCCCGACTCGCTCGGGCAGCAGCTGGTCGCCGGGCGGCGGGTGACCCCCGCCGAGTCGCAGCAGGGCGCGCTGGTGGCCACGGTGAACGAGGCGATGGCCCGCGCGCTCCTCCCCGACTCGGGGCGCGGGGCGCGCGGCGTGGCGGCCGCCGTCGGCGACTCGGTCCCGCTGGCCGGCCGCTGGGCCCGCGTCGTCGGGGTGACGCGCAGCGGCCTGGAGACGCAGTTCCGCCCGGCCACGCTGGCGGTGACCGCGCCCTTCGCGGTCGCGGTGCCGGCCATGGCGCCCGTCCGCGCCGGGCTCCCCGCCGAGGCGGCGCTCACCGCCACCGCGCGCGACGCCGAGCAGGTCGAGGCGATGCGCGGGCGCGTGGAGGGGTGGCTGGCGTCGCGCGACCCGGAGTGGAAGCGGCAGTGGCGCATCGGCGCCGGCGCGCGCGAGCGGCTGGCGCAGGTGCGACAGGCGATGCTCGTCTTCAAGCTGCTCATGGGGTCGATCACCGGGATCACGCTGATCGTCGGCGGGATCGGCATCATGAACGTGCTGCTCGCCTCGGTGGCCGAGCGGACGCGCGAGATCGGGGTGCGCAAGGCGGTCGGGGCGAAGCGCCGCGACATCCTGCTGCAGTTCCTCGCCGAGTCGGTCACGATCACCGCCGCCGGCAGCGCGCTCGGCACGCTGCTCGGCCTCGCCGCCGCGTACGGGGTGACGGCGGTCATGCGCGCGCAGACCGAGGCGCGCGTCTACGCCGCGACCACGGGCGCCACGCTGCTCGTCTCGCTCGGCACGGCCGTGCTGGTGGGGCTGATCTTCGGCTGCTACCCCGCGCTGCGGGCGGCGCGCCTGGCCCCGATCCAGGCGATCCACACCGAGTGAGCGGCGGGGCTCAGCCCCCGTCGCGCAGCCGCTCGGCGAGCTTCTCGATCACCGCCGGCCCGCTCGCCCACCGCGTGATCTCGGGCGCCGCCTCCAGCAGCGCCTCGGCGGAGAAGAAGCCGCACCGCCGGTGCAGGTCGAGCGCCTGGAACGTGGGGCGCGCCAGCTCGCGCCGTACCTTGCCGAGCCGCGCGCGCGGCACGACGACGTAGAGCGGGAAGCTCAGGTTGGGCGCCAGCGCGGCGAGGTCCGCCATGCGCAGCAGCCCGGAGTGCACCGACGTCGTGCGCTCGACCTCGAAGGCGGCGACCACCTGGTGCGCGCCGCGCAGCCACACCACGTCGATCAGGCGCACGAGCCGCTCCGACGCCGGGTCGAGGCCGAGCGGCGGGAGGCGGTCCAGGCTGAGCGCACCCAGCGGCTCGCCGGCCCACACCCGCGCGCGGTCGTTGGCCGCCACCCACACCCGGCACCCGAGCGACCGCCCGAGCGCGGCCAGCGTCCACTGCACGTGCGTGTGGTCGGGCGCCGGCGCGTCCGCGGGCGCGCCCCGCGCCGGCGCCCCCGCCGGCGCGCGCACGCGCACGAGGGCGCGCGCGGG
>NZ_JARGEK010000363.1 GCF_029211165.1 Roseisolibacter sp. H3M3-2 | reverse complement strand
GTGCGCGACCGCGATCGAGTCGCCGACCCGCCCGCCGCCACCAGCGCCGCCTCGGCCAGGAACCCGCGCACCAGCCGCCCGCGCGTCGCCCCGAGCGCCACCCGCACCCCCAGCTCGCGCCGCAGCGCCTCGGCGCGCGCGAGGAAGAGCGTCGCCACGTTCCCCGCCGCCACCAGCGCCAGCACCGCGGCGCCCCCGAACAGCAGCAGCAGCGTCCCGCCGCCGTCGGCGACCACCTCGCGCCGCAGCGGCACCGCGCGCACGTCGCGGAGGTTCGCGTCGTCGCCGGCCGCGCGGCGGATCGCGCGCGCGATCCCCGACAGCTCGGGCGCCGCCGCCGCCGGCGTCACGCCGTCGCGCAGGCGCGCCACCACCTTCCAGTTGTGCGCGGTGCGGCTCGTGTTCGGCTCGCGGCGCTCGCGCGGCAGCCACAGCTCCGCGTCGTCCGGGAAGGCGAACCCCGCGGGGAGGACGCCGACCACGGCGTGCGGCTCGCCGTCGAGCACGATCGTGCGCCGCCCGAGCTCCGCGGTCGCGCCGAGCGCGCGCCGCCAGTACTCCTCGCTGACCACCACGCTGCGCGACGCGCCCGGCGCCAGCTCGTCGGCCGCGAACCAGCGCCCGCGCACCGGGCGCACCCCCATCACCGCCGGGAAGTCGCGCGTCACGTGGGCCGCGAGCACGCGCTCCGCCTCGGCGCCGCCGCTCACGCTCACCACCGACGACTGGAACTGCGCCGACGCCCGCAGCACGCGCGCCTCGCGCGCCACGTCGGCGTAGTCGGGGTCGGAGAACCAGATCCGGTCGCCGTGGTCGGTCACGCTCCACAGCTGCACCAGCTGCTCCGGCCGGTCGTACGGGAGCGGGCGCAGGAGCACCCCGCGCACGACGGTGAACAGCACCGTGATCGCCCCCAGGCCGAGCGCCAGCGTCGCCAGCGCGGTGAGGGTGAAGGCGGGCGCGCGGCGCAGCGCGCGGGCCCCGTGGCGGAGGTCGCGGGCGAGGGCGTCGAGGCGGTCGCGCATGGCGAGGCGTTCCTCCCGGCGGTGGCCGGCGTGCTGGAGGGACCGGAGGGCGTCGTCGAACGAGGGGCCGAAGCGGCGGCGCGCCTCCGCCTCGGCGGCCTCCGGGGACATGCCGCGCGCGACGAGCTGCGCCACGCGCTCCTCGAGGTGGAAGCGCAGCTCGGCGGCGACGTCGTCGGGCGCGGCGTCGGCGCGGCGCACGTCGAGGCGCATCGCGCGGCGGACGCCGTCGGGGAGGCGGGGGCGCGGCACGGGCGGGCGCCTCAGACCGCGGGCTGGGGGTCGGTCAGGATCCCGGTCACCGTGGCGGCGTAGCGCAGCCACGTCGCCGTCTCCTCGCGCAGGTGGGCCGCGCCGGCGTCGGTCAGCCCGTAGTAGCGCGCCCGGCGGTTGTTGGGGGTCACCCCCCACTCGGCGGCGATCAGCCCGCGCTGCTCCAGCCGGTAGAGCGCCTGGTAGAGCGCGCTGTCGTCGAGGTCGAGGGCGCCGTCGGAGCGCTCCTCCAGCCAGGTCGCGACCTCGAAGCCGTGCATCGCGCGTCGGGCGAGCGCCCGGAGCACGAGCACGTCGAGCGTCCCCTTCACCAGCGCCAGCCGAGGGAGCACCACTTTCTCCAGAATCTAGATGGAGAGTCTGGAGCCAGTATCGGGGCCACCCGCGGCGGCGTCAAGAGCGCGGTCGATGACTCAGGCGCGGACGGGGCGGAGGCGGCGGAACAGGCGGTAGCCGGCGCGCACCGCGTCGAGCACCGCGTAGGGCACGCGCAGCCGCAGCGGCATCAGGAGCGGGCGGTAGACGCGGTGGTACGCGCGCCGCAGGTCGCGCCACTTCGAGCAGTCCTCGCGCTCCAGAAAGTCGGAGACGTCGACGACCAGCCCGCGCCCCTCGTGCATCATGACGTTCCGGCCGTGCACGTCGTGCGGGTGCAGCCCGCGCGCTCTCGCGTGGTCGAGCGCCGCGTCGATGTCGCGGACGACCTGCGGGGGGATCGGGAGCCCGCGGTGCACGGCGTCGTACAGCGTCACCCCGTGCAGCCGCTCGAGCACGAGATACCCCGCCCCGACGTGGACGCACACCGAGTAGGCGGGGTGGCGGCCGAGCCGCGCGTAGACCTCGGCCTCCGCCTCGATCCCCGGTCGTCCGGGCGCGTAGACCTTCACCACGCGCTCCGGGTGCGAGGGATGGACCAGCACCGCCGCGTAGTTGCCGGCGCCGAGCAGGCGCCACGGCGCCGGGACGTGACGGGCGACGACCGGGTCGCGCGGATCGACGCTCTCGAGCCGCAGCGCGGGGAGCAGCTCGCGCTCGACGAGGGCGACGAGGTCGGCATCGGGACGGGACACGCCCTCTGTACCCCTGCGACGTCCGCGGGTTGGCGGGGGCGCCGCCCCGGCGTCAACCGACGGTGGGCCAACGGGTTGACGCCCGGCGTGACGCGGCGCTGACGCCCGCGCCCGAGCGTCCCCGCACCGATCGGCGCCGGCATCCGCCGCGCCGCCTGAGGCCCAACTCACTCCGAGACCGCGTCCCATGCACGCTCTCCTCCGCGCCGCGACCGTCGCCCTCACCGTCGCCGCCGGCCTGGCCGGCACGCGCCCGCTGCCCGCGCAGACCACCTACTTCGGCGCCGGCGCCCGCGCGGCGTTCGCCGCCGCCGCCGCCACGCCGGTCGCCAACGACCTGGGCGCGGCCGCCCTCGCCGTGCCGTTCGGCGCCCTCGGCACCGGCACCGTGTCCGGCACCGGGATCGCCATGATCAACGGCTCGCTGTTCGCCACCGGCGGCGGCGAGGTGCCGGCCTACACGATCACCTTCTCGCAGCGCCTCGGCGCGTTCGGCGCCGACTTCGCCAGCCTCGGCACCTGCTGCGGCGAGCGCCCCTTCCCGCTCGGCGAGGCGCGGCTGGTCTTCTTCGACGGCGCGTCGGTGGTCGGCACCTTCGTCCGGGACTTCGGCACCGGCGGGGCGACGACGTTCTTCGGCGTCGCGGGGCTGGCCGGGTTCGACCGGGTCGAGCTGCGCACGAACGTCGGCGACGAGTTCACGACCGACGACCTGATGGTCGGCGCCGCGGCGGTCGGGCAGGCGCCGGGGCAGGTGGTGCCGGAGCCGAGCACGGTGGCGCTGCTCGGGAGCGGGCTGCTCGGGCTGGCCGCGGCGGCGCGGCGCCGCCGGGCGACGGCCTGACGGCGCGCCCGGACGGGCCGCGCGCGCGGCCGGCGGGCCTCACCCTTCGCGCGGCGTCGCCACGTAGAGGGTGTGCATGGGGCCCGCCGTGTCGTGCGCCCGCACGCGCAGCGTCTCGACCGCGAGTCGCGACGCCCGGAGCAGGTGCGCGAACCGGGGGTCGTCGCCGACCGACCAGTAGGCGATCCGTCCGCCGGGGCGGAGCGCCGCGGCGGTGCGCGCCACGCCCTGCGCCGCGTAGAGGCGGCCGTTCTCCGACATGAGCATCCCGTCCGGCCCGTTGTCGGTGTCGAGCATGATCGCGTCGAAGCCGCCCGCGTTCGCCTCGAGGACGTTCACGACGTCGTCGTGCACCACGCGCACGCGCGGGTCGCGCATCGTGGCGGCGGAGATGTCCCAGCGCGGGTCGGCGTTCCACGCGATGACCTCCTCCACCAGCTCCGCCACCACGACCTCCGCGTCGTCGCCCAGCTGCGCGATCGCGGCGCGGAGGGTGAAGCCGAGCCCGAGGCCGCCGATCAGCACCCGCGCGCCGGATCGCTCGCGCAGCCCGGCGCACGCCACCTCGGCCAGCCGGTCCTCCGACAGGTGGCGGCGGGTGGACATCAGCTCGATGCCGTCGGCGCGGATCAGGTACGCGCCGTCGTGGCGGTAGAGCGCGAGCACGGTCCCGTTGGGCGTGCGCGCCTCGCCGAGTCGCTCGTACGGTTTCACGCGGGGCCGCGACGCACGCGACGTGCCCGGGCGGGGGGCGCGGACGCGGGGCGCCGTCAGGCGGGCGCCGCGCCCTCGCCGTACGCGTCGCGCAGCCGCTGCACGAACGCCGACACCAGCGGCCGCCGGTCGGCCGCGCGCCGCAGCGCGTAGAGGCGCACCACGATCCCGCAGTCGCGCACGCGCACCGCGCGCACGCCGGGGAGCGCCGCGCGCGCCATCCCCTCGAACAGCAGCACGTAGCCCGCGCCCGTCGCGACCTGCTGGAAGATCGTGGCCATCGGGCTGAGCGCCGAGCTGATGACGCGCGGCTCCACCCCCGCGCGGCGGTGCTCGTCGATGATCTCGTCGTACATCGCCGGGTAGACCGCGCGCTCGGGGAGCAGGATCGGCACGTCGCGCAGGTCGGCGAGCGCGATCTCGCCGCGGCCGGCGAGGGGGTGCGCCGCGGCGAGCGCCGCGTGGCTCACCGACTCCACGTGCAGCGCCTCCGCCTCCAGCCCGTCGAGCAGCCGCTCGGCGTCGGTGGCCGGGCAGAGCCCGACGTCGAGCTCCGCGTCGCGCACGGCCGCCTGCTGCCGCGTCCACGGCGTGTGGTCGACCGTGACGTCGACGCGCGGGTGGCCGGCGCGGAACGCGTCGAGCGCCGCCGCGATGCGCGGCGGGTGGTCGCCGTAGTCCACCGTGCCGACGCGCAGGCTCCCCGTCAACCCCTCGGCGACCGCGCGCACCGCGACCGCGCCGTCGGCGGCGGCGGCGAGCGTGCGCCGCGCGTGCTCCAGCAGCG
>NZ_JARGEK010000362.1 GCF_029211165.1 Roseisolibacter sp. H3M3-2 | reverse complement strand
CTCGGCCTTCAGCGCCGCCGGGGCGGCGGTCGTCGCGCCCGCGGTCGGCGCGACGGCCACCGCCTTCGGCGCCGGCGCGGCCTCGGCGGCCGGCTCGTGCGCGCCGAAGAACAGCCAGGCCGCCGACGCCAGGGTGAGCGAGAGCGCGACGCCGAGGAGCGCGAGGCGGCGGCTGTTCGACGACAGGTTCACGGGAGGACCTCCCCGGTGCGGGCGGCCGGCGCGGCCGCGGTGTGCGTGACGTACGTCTGCAGCGTCACCGTGGCCTCCAGCGGCAGCTTCTGCGGGGGCGCGTCGCCCGGACGCTGCGCCTGGTTCCCCTTCGGCTTCGCGGGGACGAGGGCGAAGGTCACCGGCGCGACCACGCGCGGCAGCGAGCCGACGTTCGCGAGGAAGGCCGTCAGCGCGTGGTACGTGCCGACGACCGTCACCTTGTAGCGGTGCGTGTCGAACTGGTCGCCCGGCATCACGGGCTCCGGCTGCACCCCGCCGAGCTCCAGCCCCGCGCGGCGCGCGGCGGTGGAGACCTCCTCGAGCACCGCCGGCACCTCGTGCTCGCTCGGCACGAGCTGGCGGAGCACCGAGAGCGTGGCGCGCGACGCGGCGGCCTGCTCGCGCAGCGTCTTCGCGCTGCCGCGCCGCAGCTCGCGCTGCGCCCGCGCGTTGGTCTCCTCGAGGTGCTCGACGTGCGCGCGCTGCTCGTCGAGGACCAGCGACCGCTCGCTGTACGGGTACAGGTAGTAGTAGATGCCGAGGGCGCCGGCGAGGAACGCGACGCCGACCTTCAGCTGGTCCTTCTTGTCGGACGGGAGGAAGCTGGCCACGGCTCGGTCCTCAGCGCAGCGGGACGGTGGTCACGCGCGTGCGGATCGCGCCGCGCGCCGGCTGCTCGAACTCGCCGTCGAGCGTGAACTCGGTCAGGTCGCGGCCGTCGACCGCGACCGCCTTCGACTCGGCGAGCTGCACGCGGTGGACGAACGGCGACAGCTCGAGGTCGCGCATGTAGGTCGTGAGCGCCTGGATGTCGACCGTCTGGCCGACGAGGCGGAAGCGGAGCGCGCCGTCGGCGGCGGTGTCCGGCTTCGCCTCGCCCGGGCGCGCCGGGGGCGCGTCCTTCTTCTGCAGCGTCGAGTCGACGCGCGCGGCCTTGGGCGTCGGCGCGGCGCTCGTCTGGCGGACGTTCACCAGCCAGGTGTAGGGCGGGAGGCTCGAGCTGACCTCGTCGAGCACGTGCGCCCACACGTAGCGGTTGCTGTCGATGGCGGCGATGATCGCCAGCTGCCGCTCCACCGAGTCGCGCTCGGCGACGGCCTCGCGGCGCGCCTTGATGACGCTCGAGTAGCGCGTCGAGTCGGCCACCGCGGCCGCCTCGCGCTCGGCGAGGTCCCCGCCGTCGCGGGTCTGCAGCGTGTGCAGCGCGCCGACGCCGAGGACGGTCGCGGTCAGCGTGCCGACGGCGGCGGTCAGGTACCGGTCGCGCGTGGCCACGCGCAGCCGGTCGGCGAGGCCGCCGAACGGCGCGCCGCCGCCGCGCTTCTTCTGGCGGCCGGGGAGGAGGTTGACCTCGATGATCATCGCGGGGCTCCGGGGTGGGCGGGACGCGGCGCGGTCACGCGACCTTCCGCAGGGCGAGGCCGACGGGGAGCATCAGCAGCGGGGCGACGGCGTCGGCGTCGAGGCCGTCGAAGGCGCCGTCGCGCACGGCGATGCCGGCGAGCGGCTGCGCGACGTCGACCTGCACCCGGAGCTGCGCGGCGACCGCCTGCGCGAGCCCCGGGATGCGGGCGCCGCCGCCGCAGAGGTACAGGGCGCGGAGCGGGCCGGCGGTGCGCGAGGCCGACTCGAGGAAGGCGGCCGCGCGCTCGACGCCGACCGCGACGTCCTGCGCGTGCCGGGCGACGATGGCGCCCAGCGCCGCCGTCGCCCCGCCGCCGTCGCCCATCCCCTGCAGCACCCGCTCGGCATCCCGCGCGGAGAGCCCGAGCTCGCGCTGCAGATCCTCGCGCACGCGGCGCGTGCCGCACGCGAGGTCGCGCGTCAGCACCGGGACGCCCTCCTCGAGGATGTTCACGTTCGTGACCTCGTGCCCGACGTTCGCCAGGGCGACGACGCCCGTCAGCGCGTCGGGGTGCGCGGTCTCGAAGGCGTTGTGCAGCGCGAAGGCGTCCACGTCGACGACGCGCGCGTGGGCGCCGGCGTCCTCCAGGAGGCGGACCTTCGCCTCGACCAGCTCGCGCTTGGCCGCCACGAGCAGGACGCTCATCTCGGGGCCGGTCGCCTGCGGGTCGAGGATCTGGAAGTCGAGCTGCACGGAGTCCATGTCGAAGGGGACGTGCTGCTCCGCCTCCCACTGGATCAGCTCCCGCGCGGCCGCCTCCTTCACGCGCTCCATGCGGATGCGCTTCACGATCACGTCGCGCCCGCCGATGGCGACGACGACGTGCTTCGCGTTGGGCGCGGCGGCGGCGAGCGTCTCGCGCACCGCGTCGGCCACGAGCGCCGGGTCCATCACCTCGCCCTCGACGATCGCGTCGTCGGCGAGCGGCGTCACGACGACGCGCGCCAGCTCCGGCACCGCGCCGCCGTGGTCCACCACGGCCGCCTTCACGAGCCCGGAGCCGATGTCGAGGCCGACGGTCTGCCTGCTGCGACCGAAGATGCGCATGGGGAGCGAGAGCGATGGGAGTGGGACCGCGTCCGCGTGCCGTCGTTACGGCGGCGTCCGCTTCACGCGCTCAACACGAGCGGCACGCGCGGGGGGTAACCGGGGGGACGTGCGTCAGGTCACTTCGTGGCCTAGGGCGTGACGGTCACGCGCCCTCGCCTACCGAGCGGCATGATACGGGAGGCCGCCAGCGTGACACCCGCGACCGCGCACGACGACCGCGCGACGACGCTGCCGGGGCCCAGCACGACCGCGGGATCGCCGGGCGCCGCGGGCGCGCGGTGACGCACGAGCAACGCGCCCGTCACGCGCAGCGAGGCGCCCGCGCCCCGCAGCGCGCCGCGCACCAGCACCACGCCCGCGAACTCCACGTCGCCGACGACCTCGAGGTCCCCGTCGACCAGCAGCACCCCCTGCGCGCGCGCGGGGCCGACGATCCGGGTGACGCCGACGCCGCGCAGGTGGACGACCGGGGCGGCGCCCGAGCACGCGCCCACGGCGCCGGCGCCGCGCCGCGGCTCCCCCCAGCTCGCGCCGTCCACCACGCACGCGTCGCCGGCGGCGACGCGCGGCTCGGGCGACAGCGACGCGCCGGCCGGCACGACGACGGTGGCCCGGCGCGCCAGGCCGTCCCAGTCGTCGTCGCCGAACACGCTCCACCGCGCGTCGTCGCGCGCACCCGCCACCACGACGACCAGCGGCCCCGCCAGCGCGCCCGGATGGACGGCCGCGGTGTCGGCGGGGTCCGCGACCGCGACGTCGGCCAGCGACGACGCCCCCGGCTCGCAGGCCCACCCGTCGGGCGGCACGTCCCCGCCGCGGATCCGCACGCCGTCGGGCGCGACCACGGGGCCGCCCGCGGTGAGGGCGGCCAGCGGCGCGACGACGACCGGGACGAGGCGCAGCCAGCGCCCCACCCGCCGCTCCGCGTGCGCCGCCGCCCCGGGCGCGCCGGTCGACGCCCTCGCGCCGGCCACGGCGAGGAAGCGGTGCCGGTCCAGGCGCAGCAGCACCAGCGCCGCGTCGCCGGCGACCGTGTGCACGGACTCGCGGTGCGCGACGCCCACCGGCAGCGCGAACGACCACGCCGGGCGCCACCGGCGCTCGACGGTCGCGAGCGCGGCGTCCGCGGCGGGCGTCGCGCGCCGCGCCCACGTGAGGAAGAACAGCGGCGTCGCGCCGGCCGCGCGCACCTCGGCGGCCAGCGTGCGCGCGCCGGGGTAGAACACGCGGCGCGGGTCCTCGACGACCGGCGGCTCGGGGCGCGGGGCGCCGAGGAGGCTCTGCTCCTGGAGGACGACGTAGTCCCACCCGCGGCGGCGGATCTCGGCGAGGGCGCGTCCCTCGGCCGCGTGGCGGCGCAGCGTCCACCCGCCCATTGTCACGCGTGCGACGGCGAGCGGGCGCGGCGGCGCGGAGGTCGCGGCCATCGCCTCGACCAGGCGCGGGAGGTTGTGGAAGTACGTGAAGCTGTTGCCGACGAAGAGGACGCGCAGCGTGTCGGCGCGCGGCGCCTGCGCGTGCAGCGGCGCGGCGGCGAGAAGGAGGGCGAGTGCGAGGCGCTTCGAGGGCATGGGAATCGGATCAGGTCCGATGAAGACGGATCCGGCGGATGGGCGTCCGGAGCTACATGGGGCGATCCGACGCATCCGTCAAATCCGTCTCATCCGATTCTCACCGTTTCAGGACTCGCGGCGCCGCGGCGGCGCGGCCGGGGCGATGATCTCGACGGCGAGCTTCCAGGTGCGGTCGGGCTGCAGGCGCCAGACGCGGAGGAAGGCGCCCTGCTCGGTCGGGGCGTCGGACGGGCCGAGGGCGTAGGCGCCGCGCGACCAGGCGAAGTCGCCGGAGCGGGCGACCGCGAAGTGCGCGGGGCGCGCGGCGAGGGGGACGTCCCACGCGGCGACGGAATCGCTCGCCGCGGCGCGCGTCGTCGGGTGGCGCCCGGAGCGGTCGAGGCGGAGGTCCGGGGCGTGGTGCGCGCGCCCGGCGCGCCACGAGGCGGCGACGGCGGCGACGTACGCGGAGTCGGCGGCGCGCGCGGCGGCGATGAG
>NZ_JARGEK010000361.1 GCF_029211165.1 Roseisolibacter sp. H3M3-2 | reverse complement strand
CCGCCGCCGGGCGCGCCGCCGCCACCACCCGGACGGCCACCGCCACCGCCGCCGGCCGGCGCGCCCCCGCCGCCGCCCGTCCCCGGGAGCCCGCTCCGGCTGCGGAGCCGCTCCTGGAACTCGGTGCGCGACTGCTGGAGCACGGCCGCCGAGACGAGCGCGACGTTCTCCCCCTCCTGCAGCCCCGAGAGCACCTCGGTGACGTCGAAGTTGCCGAGGCCGAGCGTGACCAGCCGCGGCTCGAACGTCTCGCCCGACTTCACGAAGACGAGCCCGCGCCGCGTGCGCGCGCCGCGCCCCATGTCGGCGAACCGCCCGGCGCCGCCGTTGCCGCTGCCCGCGCCGCCCGCGCGCTGGCCGCGGGCGCCCTGCTCGCCCTGCATCTGGCAGGCGCGCGCCTGGCGCGGGTCGACGCCGGCGCTGTCGTAGAGCGCGCGCATCTGCTCGCGCGCCTCGGGGCCGGCGCCCCCGTCCTGCATCTGCTGGCGCAGCGCGCCGATGCGGTCGCGCACGCCGGGCTTGGCCGCGAGCTTCTTGGTCACCGAGTCGCACAGCGCGGGCGAGACGTCCGGCATGTTCCCCATGCCCCCGCCCATCCCGCCGCCGTTGCCGCGCCCGGCGCCGTTCCCGCTCCCGCCGTTCCCGCTCCCGCCCTGCGGCGCCCCGGTCGCGTTCACCGCGTTGGTCGTCGGCGTGTCCCCCGCCGCCCCGCCCCGCCCGCCGCGCCCCTGCTGCATCAGCGCCTGCACCTTGGCCGGGTCGATGCCGAGCGCCGCGGCCGCGGTGGCCGCCTCGCGCATCGGGCGCACCGCGTCCACCGGCACCGCCAGCACGCCGTCGCGCTCGTCGACGAGGATCGACACGTCCGAGTTCATCCCCGGCATCAGCGCGCCGTCCTGGTTGTCGATGCGGATGAGCACCGGGAACATCGTCACGCTCTGCTGCACCGTGGCGCGCGGCTCGATCTTCTCGACCACGCCGCGGAAGGTGCGGCCGGGGTACGCGTCGACGGTCACGCTCGCCGCCTGCCCGGGCTTCACCTTCCCGATGTCGCTCTCGGTGACGAGCGTCGAGTCGTAGACGGTGCCGAGGTTGGCGATCGACAGCAGCACCGTCCCGCCGCTCGGCGAGTTGGTGCTCGACGTGATGACCTGGCCGAGCGAGACGTTCTTGGCGATGACGGTGCCGGCCGACGGCGCGGTGATCGTCACGTCCTCGAGCGCGATGCGCGACAGCGACAGCTGCGTGCGCGCGCTGGTGAGCTGCGACTGCGCGTTGGCGTAGGCGACGCGCGTCTGCTCCAGCTCGGGCGCGGTGATCACGCCCTGCTTGGCCAGCGCCTGGTTGCGGTCGTACTGCGACTTGGCGACGTCGAGCGCGGCCTGGGCGGCCGACAGCGACGCGCGCGCCTGGTCGAAGCGGCTCTGCGGGTCGCGCGGGTCGACGCGGACCAGCAGGTCGCCGGGGCGCACCTGCTGCCCCGTCTGCGCCGGCATCTCGACGATCTGGCCCGACGCCTTCGAGCGCACCTCGACGGCGGCCATCGGCGTGATCACGCCCGTCGCCTCGACGTCGACCACGACCGTCTGCCGGCGCACCGGCGCGGTCTCGATGGCGGCCGCCTCGGCCTTCTGCTTGGTGCAGGCGGCGACGGCGCCGAGGGTGCCGAGCGCGGCGAGGGCGGCCCAGGGGGCGAGTCGCCGGGACGCGCCGGCGCGGGACGACGATGGAGCGGGCATGGCGGCCGGCGTGGGGGTCGGGAGGGGGCGGGGGGCGGCGCTCACAGGTCGCGCCCGATGATCGACTCGAGCTGCGCGCGGGCGGCGCGCGCGTTGAAGCGCGCCTGCACCAGCGCCACCCGGGCCTGGTTGAGCGTGGTCTGCGAGGTCAGGACGTCGAGCAGGGTGGAGGCGCCGAGCTCGTAGCGCTGCTGCTGCACGCGCAGGTCCTCCTCGGAGGCGACGACCGTCGCCTCCTGCACCGCGATCTGCTCCTGCGCGAGGCGGAGCGCGACCTGCGACTGCACGAGCCCCTGCTGCGCCGCCAGCCGCGCGTCGCGCAGCGCCGCCTCGGCGTTGGTGGTCGCGATGTCCGCGCGCACGACGGCCTCCTCGCGCGCGTACTGGTTGAACACCGGGTAGCTGAACGTGAAGCGCATCTGCCCGCTGAAGCGCGGGTCGTTCGGGATCAGGTCGAAGCCCGCCGACGACGTGGTCAGGTTGCGCCCGTAGCTCAGCGACAGCGTCGGGAAGTACGGCGTGCGGCTCGACCGCTCGGCGGCCTGCGCGGCGGCCAGGTTGGCCTGCGCCTGCCGCACCGACGGCGCCTGGTCGGCCAGCCGCACCAGCTCCGCGCTGTCGGGGAGCGCCACCGCGTCGGCCGGCGCGCCGCTCGGCGTCGCGGCGACGGTGAACGGCGAGCCCACGAGGCGCGTCAGCGCGGCGTCGGCCACCGCGCGGTCCTGCCGCGCCTGCAGCAGCGCCAGCTCGGCGTTGCGCACCGCGATGCTCGCGCGCAGCGAGTCGGAGCGCGTGACCGTCTGCGCGAGCACGCGCGCCACCGAGACGCGCAGCTGCTGGCGCGCCTGCTCGAGCTGCGCCTGGATCGCGACCTCGGACTCGCGCGCGGCGAGCGAGGCGTAGTACTGCTGCTTGACCTGGAAGGCGAGCGTGAACGCCTGCGCCGTCTCGCCGGTGACGGCCGCGGCCTGCGTGGCGCGCGCGCTGCGCAGGTCGTAGGTGCGGCGGAAGCCGTCGAACAGGTCGACCGAGGCGTTGAAGCCGGCGCTCCCGGCCCACCGCCCCGCCTGCAGCTCGCCCGTCTGCTGGTTCACGCGCGCCGTCGCGGGGCTCTGCTGCGTCGTGTTGGCGTTCAGCGACAGGCTGGGGATGAACGCGGCGTACGCCGAGCGGATGCTGGCCTCGCTGGCGCGCAGCTGCCCGCGCGCCTGCACGGCGGCGGGGGCGTTGCGGCGCGCCAGGTCGACGGCCTCGGCGAGCGAGATCGGGCGGGCGGCGTCGGGCGCGGCCGACGCGGTGGCCGGCGCCGGGGCGGCGGGCACCTGCGCGCCGGCGGTCGCCGCGCACGCGGCGAACGTCAGCAGGACCGGGAGGACGGGAACGAGCACGGCACGCGCGCGCGGCGGCGTGCGGAAACTGGCGGGCATGAGCGACGAGTGAGGAACGCGGGCGCCCTTCGGCAGGCTCAGGGCAGGCTGGGGATGCCGGTACTCCGGCGGACGCTCGGAGGCCCGCGGCGTTAAGCCCGCGTCGCCCCGGCGACCCCCGCGGCGCGGTCGCTCCGGGCGACCGCGTCCGGTGCAGAGAACGCGCCCCGGGGGTCCGATGTTGAACGAAGACGGGGACTTGGCGGGTCCTGGCCCCCCGTCTTAACGGATGCCCGGCGGGGGCGTCTCACCGGGGTGCCGCCCGGAAACCCGGGCGCGCCCCCGTCCGTTCCCGCGCCTCCCCGGAGCCCCCATGACCCGCCGTCCCGCCCCCCGTCTCGCCGCCCTCGCCCTCGCGCTCGCCGCGGCGGGCGCCCCGCTGGCCGCCCAGCCGCCCGGGGGCGGACGGGGCGGCGCCGGCGCCATGCAGGCGATGCTCTTCGAGGGGATCACCCTCTCGGCGGCCCAGCAGACCAGGGTCGACTCGGTCCGCGCCGCCTTCCGCGCGCGCGCCGAGGCCGACCGTCCCGCCGCCCCCGGGGAGCGCCCCGACAGCGCGACCATGGCCGCCCGCCGCGAGCGGATGACCGCCGAGCGCTCGGCCCTCCGCGGCCTCCTCACCGCCGACCAGGCGGCGACCTTCGACCGGAACGTCGAGAAGATGGAGGAGCGGATGCGCGAGATGCGCGCCCGCCGCGGCGCCCCGCCGGCCTGATCGACCGCGTCGTCCGCCCGCCGGGGCTCAGGAGCTCCGGCGGCGCGACGACCAGTGGATGGCGGCGATCCGCCAGCCGTGCGGCATCCGGGTGAGCACCATCAGCTCGGCGCCCGCGCTGTTGACGGGGCGCCCCTGGTACTCACCCTTCGTGGTGCTCGTCCCGACGACCCACGCCACGTCCCCCTGCACCCGCACCCGCAGCGGGGCGCGTTCGCCGGGGACCGCCCGCGCGAAGCCGATGTCGGCCGGCAGGTGGTGCGCCCGGTACTCGGCGACCGTCTCCAGCGACCCGCCCTCCAGGACGGTCGCGTCGGGGGCGAGGAGGGCGAGCGCGGCCGCGCTGTCGCCGCGCGCCAGCGCCTGGTGGAACTTGGTCACCGTCAGCGCCGCCTCCGCCGAGTCGGTGCCGACGGGGGCGCCGGACTGCGCGCGGGCGGCCGCGGGGAGGACGACCGCCGAGGCGACGAGCAGGGCGCGGATCATGGCAGCGGGGGGACGGGGGTGGGGAGGGCGACGAGGACGGCGGTGACGACGAGCGCCGCCGCGGCGAGGGTCAGCTCGACGGCGGCGGCGCGGCGCACCCGGCGCGCCCCCGTCGGGTCGGTAGCGGCCGGGACGCCGCGGCGCCAGTTGAACGCGCCGAGCGCGGCGACGCCGCCCAGCAGCGCCAGCTTGAGCAGGAGGGTGCGCCCGTAGGCGCTCCCCCACAGCGCGTCGACGGCGCCGAGGTGCCACCAGGCGGCGGCCAGGCCGGTGAGCGCGACCGCGCTGCCGCAGGCGAGGGCGACCGGGGAGAAGGCGCGCAGCAGCGCGCCGGCGGTGGCGCCGGGCGTCGGGCCGCGCAGCGCCGCCG
>NZ_JARGEK010000360.1 GCF_029211165.1 Roseisolibacter sp. H3M3-2 | reverse complement strand
CCCGCCGGCGGCGCGGCCGGCGCGGCCGGCCCGGGCGCCGCGGCCCCCGCCGGGAGCGTCGCCGAGAGGCGCGCGTTGAGCGACACCGACGCCGACGCCGCGCGCACCCCCGTGATCAGCGTCGCCCGCAGCGCCGTCAGGTCGTTCGCCATGTCGGCCGCGTGCTGGTAGCGCTCGGCGGGGTCCTTGGCCAGCGCGCGGGCGACGATCGCGTCGAGCTCCGGCGGCAGCGTCGGCACCAGCGCCGACGGGGGCGGCGTCGGCTCGCTCACGATCTTGTACAGCACCGCGTGCAGCGTGTCGGCGGCGAACGGCTTCCTCCCCGTCAGCAGCTCGTACAGCACCGCGCCCAGCGAGAACACGTCGGTCGGCGCGCCGATCGGCCCCGCGGTCACCTGCTCGGGGGCCATGTAGTTCGGCGTCCCCATCGTCATGCCGGTGCGCGTCATCTTCTGCGACGTCAGGTGCGCGACGCCGAAGTCCATGATCTTCGCGCGGCCGTCCTCGGTGACGCGGATGTTCGCCGGCTTGATGTCGCGGTGCACGATCCCGCGCTTGTGCGCGTACGACAGCCCGCCCAGCACGTCGGCCGCGACCTGCAGCTTGTCCGGCAGCGCCGGCGCGGCGCCGCGCGCCAGCAGCCCCTCGAGGTCCTCGCCGTCGAGGAACTCCATCGCGATGTAGAGGTGCCCGTCCACCTCGCCGAAGTCGTAGATCGTCACGACGTTCGGGTGCTGCAGCGACCCGGCCGCCTGCGCCTCGCGCAGGAAGCGCTCGCGCAGCTCCTGCTCGCGCGCCACCGCGTCGCTCATGACCTTGATCGCCACCGGGCGCTGCAGCACCGGGTCGAGCGCGCGGTACACGGCGCCCATCGCCCCCTCGCCGACGAGGTGCAGGATCTGGTACTTGCCGATCGTGGCGGCGGGGGGCTGCGTGGGCATGCGGCGGCGGGGGACGGCTGCTGGGGCGGGGGAGCGAATATGCCCAGCGGGAGACGAGCGGCGACACCCCCGCGCCACGCGCGCGGCCGCGTGCCCGCGCGGTACCTTCCCCGGCGACCGCCCGTCGGAGTCCCCAGCCCCCCGCCCGTGCCCCCCTTCCGGTCCCTCCTCGCCGCCCTCGCCGTCGGCGCCCTCGCCGCGCCGGCGGCCGGCGCCCAGGCGCCGCTCCCCGGCTACGCGCCCGCCTCGGCGGCCCGCCAGCGCGCCCTCGAGACGAGCGTCGTCGCCCGCCCCGACAGCGCCCGCGCGCACGCCCACGCCCGCGCCCTCAGCGCCGAGACGCACGTCGCCGGCAGCGAGGCGCAGGCGCGCACGCGCGACTACGTCATCGCCGAGATGAAGAAGCTCGGCCTCCAGACCGAGGTCCGCGCCTACCGCGTGTGGCTGCCGCACGCCACCGGCGTGAACGTGTGGGCCGTGCGCCCGCGCGCCGGCGGCGGCGCCGACTCGACCGAGCTGCCGCTCGCCGAGCCGCCGGTGCCGGGCGACGCCGGGTCGCGCCTCGCGCAGTACCCGACCGTCAACGGCTCCAGCGCCGCCGGCGACGCGCACGGCGAGGTGGTCTACGTCAACTACGGGCTGATCGAGGACTACGCGCAGCTCGATTCGATGAAGGTGTCGGTGCGCGGCAAGGTCGTGCTGGCGCGCTACGGCCGCTCCTTCCGCGGCATCAAGGCGCGCGAGGCCGAGAAGCGCGGCGCGGTCGCGCTGCTGATCTACAGCGACCCGGCCGACGACGGCTACGTGCGCGGCGACACCTACCCCGAGGGGCCGATGCGCCCGCCGTACGGGGTGCAGCGCGGCTCAGTGTTCAACGGCAACGGCGACCCGTCGACGCCGGGGTGGCCGAGCACCGAGCGCGCGCGCCGCCTCCCGGCCGACAGCCTGGGGACGCCGCGCATCCCGGTCGTCCCCATCGGCTACGCCAACGCCCGCGTGCTGCTCGACGGCGTGCGCGGCGCCGACGTGCCGCAGGCGTGGCAGGGCGGGCTCCCGCTGCGCTACCACGCCGGCCCCGGCCCGGCGCGCGCCCGCGTGCGCGTGACCACCGACGCCGCGCAGAACGGCTGGAAGACGATCTGGAACACCTACGGCACGATCCGCGGCAGCGAGCAGCCCGACGAGCTGGTGATGGTCGGCGCGCACCGCGACGGCTGGGGCCCCGGCGCCGGCGACAACGTCAGCGGCACCGTGAGTGTCCTCGAGGCGGCTCGCGCCGTCATGGAGGAGGTGAGGGCCGGGCGCCCGCCCAAGCGCACCCTCGTCTTCGCGACCTGGGACGCCGAGGAGTGGGGGCTGGTCGGCTCCACCGAGTACGTCGAGGACGACTCGCTGCGCCTGACGCGCCACGCGGTCGCCTACCTCAACCAGGACGTCTCGGCGTCGGGGCCGAGCTTCGGCGGCGGCGGCTCGCCGTCGCTGCGCGCGACGCTGCGCGACGTGGCGCGCGTCGTCCCCGACCCGTCGGGGGAGGGGAGCGTGTACGCCGTGTGGCGCCGCCGCTCGGGCGTCGCCGACGGCGAGGAGCCGGCGATGGGCGACCCGGGCGGCGGCTCCGACTTCGCCGGCTTCTACAACCACCTCGGCATCCCGCACGCCGACTGGGGCTTCGGCGGGGCCGGCGGCGTGTACCACTCGCAGTACGACACGTACGACTTCGTGCGGCGCTTCGCCGACCCGACGTTCGCGTACCACGCGGCCGCCGCGCGCGTGAACGCCGCGCTCCTGCTGCGCCTCGCCAACGCCGACGTCCTGCCGTACGACTACGTCGAGTTCGCGCGCACGATGCGCCGCTACCTCCCGGCGATGGAGCGCACCGTCGCCGCCCGCCGCCTCGCCGGCGTCACCCCGGCGCCGCTGGCCGCGTCGATCGAGCGGATGGAGCGCGCCGCGCAGGCGTTCGCCGAGGCGCGCGACGCCGCGCTGGCCGCCTCCCCGCCGGCCGCCCGCCTGCGCGCCGCCAACGAGGCGCTCAAGCGCGTCGAGAAGGCGCTCACCCGCCCGCAGGGGCTCCGCACCCGCCCCTGGTTCCGCAACCTCGTCTACGCCGCCGACGAGAACAACGGCTACGCCAACGTCGTCTTCCCCTCCGTGAGCGAGGCCGTCCGCGACGGCGACGCCGCGCGCGCCACCGCCGAGATCACCGACCTGGCCGGACGCTTCGACGCGGCGACCCGCGCCATCGAGGAAGCCACCGCCGCCGTGCGCGGACGGTGATCCTGCGACCTGCGACCTGCGACCGGGTGTCGTCGCAGGTCGCAGGTCGCAGGTCGCAGGTGCGTCACTCCGCGACGGCGCGGGTCACGAACTGGCGGTAGTGCTCGAACCGCTCCAGGATCGCCGCCACGTACTGCACCGGCTCCAGCCCGCGGCAGTAGCCGTACCGCACCACCGGGTCCGCGTGGTACTCGGCCTTGGACAGCTGCAGCAGCCAGTACGCGACGTCGTCCCACTTCTCCGGGTCGTCGCCGTGCTTGTCGGCCAGACGCTGCGCGTCCACCACGTGGCCGAGCCCCGCGTTGTACGACGCCAGCACGAACTTGAGCCGCTCCGTCGAGTCGGCGATCCGCGGGCGCCACTGCTGCTGCAGCCACTGCAGGTAGCGCACGCCCCCCGCGACGTTCTGCGCCGGGTCGGCGATCGCGCGCACGCCGAACTGCCGCGCCGTCGCCGGCATCAGCTGCATCAGCCCGCGCGCGCCGACCCACGACGTCGCCGTCGGCTTGAAGCGCGACTCCTGGTACATCTGCGAGCCGAGCAGCCGCCAGTCCCACGACAGGGCGCCGGCGTGCCGGCGCAGCAGCGAGTCGTACGGCGACAGCGCCCCCGTCTCCGACGTCAGGTAGCGGCTCGCCGCCCGCTGCTGGTACGCGCGCTGGTCCACGAAGTACTTGCGGTACAGCTGCGCGAACGTCGGCCCCGCCTGCTCCGAGTCGATCCACGCGTTCAGCGTGTCGAGCAGCGCCGGCGCGTCGCGCCGCACCGCCCACGCCACCTTCTGCGGGACGCCGACCACCGGCCGGATCGCCAGGTTCCTGAAGGTCGTCGCGTGCAGCCGCGCCAGGTTCCCCTCGGCCACCGTGTACGCGACGTTCCCCTTCGCCACCTCGCGGATCACCGCCTCCGACGACGCGTCCACCTCGACGACGGCGATGTCGCCCGAGATCGCGTCCTCCAGCTCGAGCAGCGTGCGCGCGTGCGGCGAGTCCTCGGGGAGCGTCACCCGGCGCCCCGCCAGCTCCGACGGGCGCTGCACCATGCGGGCGCGGATCGTCGCGGTCGTCGTCCCCGCGCCGGGCGCCGGCGCCGGCTCGGCGGGGCCCGCCTTGAGCATCGTGTCGGTGCCCGCCGGGAGCGCCGCCGCGGCGACGCCGGCGGGCCCCGTGCGCTGCACCAGCACCGGCTCGGCGCGGTAGAGCGCGTGCGTGAACGCCGCGCGCCGCTCCTCCTCGGGCGTCGGGATCAGGCGCGCCGCGACCACGTCCGCGCGCCCGTCGCGCAGCATCGCGAACAGCGAGTCGCGGTCCTGTACCACCACCCACTTGAGCGCCAGCGACCGCTCGGCGGCGAACTTCTTCAGCAGCTCGTACTCGTAGCCGAGCGGCAGCCCGCGGTAGACGAAGTACGTGGTCGAGTTGTACGGCGCGGCGACGACCAGCGTGTCGCGCGCGCGCACCGCGTCCCAGTCGGCGCCGTGGCGCCCGCGCCGCCGCACCGCGCCGTCGGCGCGCACCGTCGCCACGCCGTGCTCCGCGACCG
>NZ_JARGEK010000036.1 GCF_029211165.1 Roseisolibacter sp. H3M3-2 | reverse complement strand
CGCCTCGGCGGAGAGCACCGCCGGCGCGGCGGCCGGCGTCGTGTCGGCGGGGATCGTGTCGGCGACCGCGCGCACGACGACCGGCGCGTGCGTCGCGGGGCGGGCGGGGGCGCGACCGGCGAGGGCGAGCGCCGCCGAGGCGCAGAGGGCGGAGCGGAGGAGGATCGGCATATGGGGGCAGCGCGCGGGGCGCAGGTGGTCGTGTGGGATGGCGCCGGCCGGCTGACCGACGGCGCGCATCGTACGGCCGCCCCCTCACCACATTCTCTCCCGCCCCGCCTCCGCGATCACTCCCCGATCTCTACGACAGGAATCGGATGCACCGGATCAGATCTGATCCGTCCGATCCGACTCCCTGCCGGTGCCGTGCTACGGCCGCGGCGCCCGGTCCGGCGGATCGAGCCGCACCTCCGCCAGCCCCAGCGACTCGAGCAGCCCGCGCGCGATCGCCGGCCCGCGGTCGCTGACGCGCCGCACCGCCACCAGCCGCTCGCGGTACCACCGCCCGCGCTGCGTGCCAAGGTCGTCGTAGCGCACCCCGCCCCCGCTCGACGAGGAGTGGAGGATGCGCCCGTCGCCGGCGTAGAACGCGACGTGGCTGACCGCCTCCCCCGGGTTGGCGAACATCACGAGGTCGCCGGGCGACGCCGCGTCCCACCGCGTCGGCCGCCGGGTGCCGGCCACTGCCTGCTGCCGCGACGTGCGCGGGAGGCGCACCCCCTCCTTCCCGTACACGTACTGCACGTACCCCGAGCAGTCGAACCCCGTGCTGGGCGAGGTCCCGCCCCACTTGTAGCGCACGCCGAGGTAGTCGTCGGCCGTGCGCAGCACGCGCGCCGGCGGATCCGGGGCGCGCCTCGGCTCTGGAACCGGGATGGGGATCCGGATCGGCACGCGGGCCACGGTCGTGGTGCAACCGGCGGCGGCGAGCGCGCACGCCAGCACGGCGGCGCGCATGGAGGGAGTGCGGGCGGACATCGGGGCTCCTGCGGAACGTCACCCGAGCCCGGTGCACGTCCCCCTCCAATCCGGGGAGCGATCCTAACTCACGATCGGATCGTGAGTTGTCGTGCGCAGCCCCTCATGCACCGTCGCCCGCCGGAGACAGTGGCTGTCCGGGGAATCGGATCGAACGGATCAGATCTGATCCTTCGGATCCGATTCCCCAGCTCTCACTCGGCGCGCAGGGCCTGGATCGGCTCGATCCGCGCCCCGGACCGCGCCGGCAGCAGCGCCGCGACCGCCGACACCGCGAGCAGGACCACGACCACCACCGCCAGCGTCCCCGCGTCCGTCGGCGCGACGCCGTAGAGCAGCACCGCCAGCGCGCGGTTCGCAGCCAGCGCGCCGAGCAGCCCGAAGCCCGCGCCGGCCGCGCTCACCACCAGCGCGCGCCGCACGACGAGCCACGCCACGTCGCGCCCCGACGCGCCGAGCGCCATGCGCACCCCCAGCTCGCGCGTGCGCTGGCGGACCGTCGTCGCCATCGTCCCCGCCAGCCCGACCGCGGCCAGCAGCACCGCCGCGCCGGCGAAGCAGGCCAGCAGCAGCGCGTTGAGGCGCAGCTGCGCGAGCAGCGCGGCGCGCAGCGTCTCGAACGGCGTGGCGCTCGCCAGCGCGACCCCGGGCGCCGCCTCGGCGATCGCGGCGCGCAGCGCGGGGGCGACGGTCGCCGGCGTGCCCGCGGCGCGGATCACCAGCGTCGTCGGCGTGAACGGGAAGAACGACTGCGCGAGCGGGAAGTACACGCTCGGCCGCGCCTCGCGCAGGTCCCGGTAGCGCGTCTCCGGCACCACCCCCACCACCGTGAAGGCGCGCCGCGCCTGCGGGGGGCCGAGCTGCAGCCGCTTCCCGACCGCGTCCGCGCCGCCCCAGTAGAACCTCGCCGCCGACTCGCTGAGCATCACCACCGGGAGCGCGCCCTGCCGGTCCGACTCGGCGAACGCGCGCCCGCGCAGCAGCGGGAGGCCGAGGGTGGCGAAGTAGTCGGGGGTGACCACCTCCATGTTGAGCAGCGGGTTCGCCGCCGCGGCGCGCGCGTCCTGCCCCTCCGCCTCCAGCCGGCCGTCCCACCCGCCCGAGCCGGCGTACGGCACCGCCACCACCGGCGACGCGCCGCGCACGCCGGGGAGGGCGCGCACCGCCGGCAGCAGCTGGTCGAGCATCGCCGCCTGCTTGGCCGGCGTGTCGTACGCGTCCTGGCGCAGCGCCAGCTCGGCGACCAGCAGCCGCTCGCCGTCGAACGCGAGGTCGGCCGTCTCGAGGTTTCGCATCGTGCGCCCGAGCAGCGCGGCCGCCGAGAGCACCACGAGCGCCAGCGCCACCTGCGCGGCGACCAGCCCCTCGCGCAGCGCCCGCGCGCCGCGGCGCGCGCCGTCGCGCGCGCCGGCGCGCAGCGTCACCTGCACGTCGACGTTCGACGTCACCACCGCCGGCGCCACCGCGAACAGCAGCGTCGCCGCGCCCGTCACCGCGACCGCGAGCAGCAGCGCGGCCGCGTCGGGGCGCACCTCCTCCAGCCGCGGCAGCCCCGCCGGCGCGAGCGCGACGAAGCCGCGCACCGCCGCCCACGCCACCCCCGCGCCCAGCACGCCGCCGATCGCGGCCAGCAGCGCGTGCTCCGTCAGCAGCTCGCCGACCACGCGCGCGCGGTCGGCGCCGAGCGCCGCGCGCACCGCCACCTCGCGCTCCCGCCCGAGGCCGCGCGCCAGCAGCAGGTTGGCCACGTCGAGGCAGGTCACGAGCAGCAGCAGCGCCGACGCCGCCGCGAACGCGAGCAGCGCCGGGCGCGCGTCGCCGAGCCCCAGCGCCGCCGCCGGCGTCGCCACGCCGCGCAGGTCGGCCAGCCACGCCGGACCCTCGTGCGTCGCGTACCACCGCGTCACCTCGGCGGCCGCCGCCCCGGGCGCGGCGCCGGGGGCGAGGCGCGCGACGACGTCGACGTGCGCGACCACCGAGTCGGTCCCCGGGATCGTCTTCGCCGGCACCAGCGGCGCCCAGAAGTCGGTGCCGCGCGGCAGGTCGAGCCCCGGCGGCATCACGCCGACGACCGTGTGCGCGACGCCGTCGGCGTGCAGCCGCAGCGAGCGCCCCACCGCCGCCGGGTCGCCGCCGAACTGGCGCCGCCACGCGGCGTGGCTCAGCACGATCACCGGCGCCGCGCCCACGACGTCGTCCTCGGGGCGCAGCGCGCGGCCGAGCAGCGGGCGGGCGCCGAGCACGTCGAAGAAGTTGCCGCTGACATGCGCGCGGGCGAGCCGCGTCAGCCCCGTCCCGTCGAGCACCGCGGCCGGGCGCGCCCCCTCGTACGCCGCGTACGCCGCGGCGCGCACCGCGCGCGACCCGGCCGCGAACGCGCGCGCGTCGTCGAGCGCGAACGGCAGGTGCGCGAAGCTCCCGTCGCGCCGCTCGGCCCACAGCACGGCGACGCCGTCCTGGTCGCGCATCGGGAGGTCGCGCACGAGCAGCGCGTTGGCGACGGTGAACACCGCCGTCGCCAGCCCGATCCCGAGCGCCAGGGTGAGCGCGGCCGCGGCGCTGAAGCCGGGGGTGCGGCGGAGCGAGCGGAGCGCGACGCGGACGCGCGCGATCGGGTCGGGCACGGACACCTCTCGGCTGGGGGGCGACGGGCGGAGCGCGAAGCTACGCCCGCGCTCGCGCCGCGGCGAGCGGCCTCAGCCCCCCAGCTCGAGCCCGATCTCGCGCACGAGCTTCCAGACCGACGGATCGTCGGTGGCGTCGGACGCCTTGCGCGCCGCCGCGAGCCACTCGCGGGCCCGCGTCAAATCATTGTTCGAGCGCCACGCCATCCGCGCCGACCACGCCGCGCTCACCGCCAGCCCCGGCGTGTCGCCCACCGCCTCGTACGCGCGCGCGGCCGCTTCCCAGAGGGTGCGGGCGCGGGTGTGGTCGCCGTCGCGGACGGCGGATTCGGCGGCGGAGCGCAGGGTGCGGGCGCGTTCTTCCGCGCTGACGGCGGGAGTCGTAGGAGCGGGAGTCGACACGGCGGGAGTCGTACCCGCGCCGGTCGTAGTCACGACTCCCGCGGTATCGACTCCCGCCGTCACGACTCCCGCCGTGTCGGACGTCCAGCTCCCGTCGTCCGCCACGCGCCACAGCACGCCGTTCATGTCCTTCCACGGCCCGTGCGCCACCCCCGGCTTCGGGTCGGAGCCGAGCCGCAGCACGTTGCCGTCCGGGTCCTCCACCTGCAGCTCGAGCGCCCAGGCGAAGTTCGTCGGCGGCTGCCGGATGGTCGCGCCGCGCGCGCGCAGCTCCTCGTGCAGCGCCTCGGCGTCGCTCACGCCCACCCACGCCCACGTCACCGGCGTCCCCTGGTCGTTCTCGGACAGGAACAGCGACACGCCGCCGCGCGTCACCGACGCGATGCTCCCGGGGTAGTGCCAGTCGACCGCGAAGCCGAGCCGCTCGACGTAGTACGCGACCGCCGCGTCGAGCGCCGCCACGCGGAAGATCGGGCACACGCCGCCGAACACCACGCCCGCGCGGTCCCCGCTCCCGCCGTCCCCGCTCCCGCCGTTGCCGCTCCCGCCGTTGCCGCTCCCGCCGTTCCCCGGATCTCCCATGCCTCACTCCTGGCGCTGCGCGCCCCCGGCGGCCGCCGCGGGGGCGGGCGCCGTGCGGGCCGCGATCGAGTAGACGACGCGGTTGTCGGCGCGCAGCGCGGTCACCGGCCCGCCGGCGCGCGCGCGCACGAAGGTGTAGCGCCCGGGGCCGCGCCCGAACGTGTCGCCGCCGAGGTAGACGAGCGGCTCCGGCGGCCCGCCGTTCACGCGCAGCGCGAGCGGCGTCGTGTCGCCCGCCGCGATCACGAACGTCTGCGGCCGCCCGCGCCCGATCCCGCGGTACTCGCCCGCGTAGTCGGCCGCGCGCCCGCGGAACGCCGGGCGCTTCGGGGTGCGGTCGCCGAGCAGCGCGTGCACGATCCGCCCCGTCAGCGCCTCGGGGCGCACCGGGCCTGCCGTGTTCACCAGCACCGCGATCGCGATCGAGTCCTCGGGGAGCCACGCCAGCTCGGTGGAGAAGCCGGGGATGTCGCCGCCGTGGTGGACCACGGGGTGCCCGGCCATCGAGTCGTTGACGAACAGCCCCTTCGCGTACCGCAGCGGCGTCCCGTCGGCGAGGCGCCCCGGCGTCAGCAGCTCGCGGTACGCCGTCGGCCGCAGGATGCGCCCGTCGTGAAGCGCGCGCGTCCACGCCACGAGGTCGCGCGCCGTGCTGCACAGCGACCCCGCCGCGTACGGCCACGTGTGGTCGATGTAGTCGGCGCGGCGCAGCCCGGCGCGCGACAGCTGGTAGCCGCGCGCGCGGTGCGGCACGACGTCGCCCTGGCTGCAGTAGCGCGAGTCGCGCATCCCCGCCGCGTCGAACAGGTTCGCCTTCACCACCTCGGCGTACGAGCGCCCCGTGACCTTCTCGATGATCAGCCCGAGGAGGAAGTACGCCGAGTTGTTGTACGCCTGCGCCGCGCCGGGCTCGAAGTCGAACGGCTTGGACGCGAACAGCGCCACCAGCGTGTCGCGCGGCAGCTCGCGCGGGGCGATCGCGCCGAACTCCGCGATCTCGGTGTAGCCGCGGATCCCCGACGTGTGGTCGAGCAGCCGGCGGACGGTCACCGTGCGCCCCTGCGTCGGGTAGTCCGGCAGGTACCTCGTCACCGGGTCGTCGAGCGCGACCTTCCCCTGCTCGACCAGCTGCAGCAGCGCGGCGGCGGTGAACTGCTTGGTGACCGACCCGATCTCGTACACCGCGTCCGCCGGCGTCGGCAGGTCGAACTCGAGGTCCGCCTTCCCGTACCCCTTCAGCACCAGCGTCTCGGCGCCGCGCGTCACGGCGACCGTCATCCCCGCCGCCTGCGTCCACCCCGGCGCGCTCGCCGCGACCACCGAGTCGACGACGGCCTGCGCGCGGGCGCGGGTGACGGGCTGTGCCCCCAGCGGGGCGGCGAGGAGCAGCGGAACGAGGAAGCGCAGACGCATCGGGGCGGCCGGGTCGGGGAATCGTGGTCCCCAACATACGGCCGCCCCGGGCGATTGGCTTCAGTTCAAGAGCCAGGAATCGGATGAGGCGGATCAGATCTGATCCGTCTCATCCGATTCCTGGCTGTTGCCGAGCCTCAGCCCCCGACGAAGTCCACGAGGAGCTTGTTGAGCGCGCTCGCGTGCGTCGCCGCGAAGCCGTGGGGCGCCCCCTTGAGGACCTCCAGCCGGCTCCCGGCGATCATCTCGTGGCTCTTCTTCCCCGAGATCTCGAGCGGCACGATCTGGTCCTTGTCGCCGTGCGCGATCAGCGTCGGCACCGTGAACTTCTTCAGGTCCGCGCGGAAGTCGGTCGTCCCGAAGGCGACGATGCACTGCTGCGTCCCGACCGGCGACGCCGGCCAGGCGATCGACTTGGAGTACGGCACCAGGTCGTCGCTCGCCTCGCCCGGCTTGCCGTTGTAGAACTTCTCGAAGAAGCCGTCGAGGAACCCGATGCGGTCCTTCGTGACCCCGGCCAGCATCTCGTCGAACACCGCCTGCGGCGCGCCGTCGGGGTTGTCGGCGGTCTTCAGCAGGAAGGGCGGCACGGCGCCGAGCAGCGCGGCCTTCGCCACGCGCTCCTGCCCGTACCGCCCGACGTACCGCGCCACCTCGCCGCCGCCCATCGAGAACCCGGCCAGCACCGCGCCCCGCAGGTCGAGGCGCGTCATCAGGTCGTTGAGGTCCGAGGCGAAGGTGTCGTAGTCGTACCCGCCCGCCGGCCGTCCCGAGTCGCCGAAGCCGCGCCGGTCGTACGCGACCACGCGGTGCCCCGCCTCGAGCAGGGCGTTGATCTGCGACTCCCACATCCGGTGGCTCAGCGGCCACCCGTGGATGAGCACGACGGGCGTGCCCTGCCCGAGGTCCTGGTAGAAGAGGGTCGTCGGGGACTGGCTGGTCTCGATGGTCGGCATGAACCTGGGAGCTGGGTGAAGGTGTGCCCGCCTGCGGCGAATGTCGGGCCAACCTTCCGCGCTCCCGGCCGAGATCGCCTGCGACCTACGACCTGCGACCTGCGACCTGCGACCCAACAGCCGCGGTTGGGTCGCAGGTCGCAGGTCGCAGGATCAGTTAGGACACCGCGCGAGCGCCACCGGGCACCGCTCCGGGTCCGGCGCCGGCGCGCTCGACTGCCCGCCCGGCCCGCCGTACGTGTAGAGCTCGCGCTGCAGCGTCCCGAGCTCGCGCCCCGGCACCGGCAGCTGCAGCACCGTGTTCTCCGGGAGCGTCTGCCAGCCGCGGGCGTCGAAGAACGCCAGCACGCCGCTGACGCCGAGCATCTCGATCCGCTTCTCGTAGCGCAGCGCGTCCCACAGCGAGCCGCACTGGCCGTTCAGCTTGCGCGGCACGCACCCCGCCTCGTCGGGCGGGCCGGCGACCGTCACCGGGGCCAGCTCGCCGTTGGCGACGCGCGTCTTGTTGATCAGCGGCACCGCCTCCGCCGCGCGGTTGAGCCGGATCAGCCCCTCCGCCTTCGTCAGGTCCATCTCCGCCACCGTCAGCGCGGGCTGCGGGCCCGTCTGCCAGGTGTTGCCGGTGCCGAAGCGGCGGAAGAAGTAGTGCGAGAAGCGGTACGAGCCGCGCGCGATCTGGAAGATGTTGTTCGCGTTGTAGCCCACGTACTTCCCGGGCTGCGTCGGCTGCCCCGCCGGGTGGATGCGGCGGTCCTTGGTGCGGATCTGGAACGCCTGCCGGCTGGCGATCGGCGTCGCCGCCCAGTTCACGAACCCCTGCGTCGAGTCGGCCGGGCCGAGCAGCCAGTTGCTCGGGCGCCCGAAGTCGGACGGCGGGCCGGTGCGGACGCGCGCGATCAGGCGCTTCCAGTCGTCCCACAGCACGTCGGGCTGCGCCACCGGCGCGAAGTCGGCCGTGATCCCGGCGTCGACGCGGCGCACCACGTCGGCCCAGTCCACCGCCGCGCGCTCGGCGCGCGTGCGCGGGACGTTGGCCTTGATGCGCGCCGAGAACGAGCTGGCGAGCTGCGCGAGCTGCTGGCTGGTCATCCCCTGGAACAGCCAGGACTCGACCGGCAGCGTGAACGTGCTGGCGCGGGCGATCGCCGACGCCGAGTCGAGCTGCGCCACGGCGGCGCGCGCCACGTCCTGGTAGCCGGCGAGCGTCGGCGTGACGAGCGTCTCCAGCGGCACCTTCTCGTCGATGACGGCCGCCGAGTCGAAGTAGAGCGCCAGATACCCGTAGCTGATCCCCTGGATGAACTTCCCGACCGCGCGCGTGCGCGCCGTGCGCGCCGCGTCGCCGATCACCAGCCCCGAGTCGATCGCGGTGAGCGCGTCGTTGACGGTGGAGATGGTCGCGTAGAGGTCGTACCAGGGCTCCTCGGCGACGTCGTTGCGCGCGTTCACCGGGCTGTTGTTCCAGGCCGCGCGCGGCTCCGCGGAGAGCTCGAGCTGCCCGAAGTCGGCGAAGCCCGAGGTGATCTCGTTGGCCATCGTGGAGAGGGCCCACGACGGGTAGTCGTCGTGGCCGCCGTTCTGCCACCAGTTGCGGAAGGAGGTCGAGACGAACGACTCGGCCGACGTCGCCTGCTGCGTGGCGCGGCCGCGGTCCGGCTCGTTCGGGTTGGTCACGGCGAGGTCCTGGCACGCCCCCGCGGTCAGCACGCCGCCGGCGACCAGGGCGATCTTGAATCGACGCATAAGACTCCGAGAGGCTGCGGTCTGCGGGCTGCGGGTTTCGAATCCGCGGTCCGCCGTCCGCAGCACCAGTTCAGAAGGTGATCTGCACGTTGCCCGTGATCGTCCGGTAGCGCGGGTAGTCGAAGGCGTCGATGCGCACCAGCGGCGCGTCGGCGTCGCCGGCGACCTCGGGGTCGTAGCCCTTGTACTTGGTCCACGTGAGCAGGTTGCGGCCGATCAGCCCGACGCTCACCCCGCTCGCGCCGAGGCGCGACAGCGGCCCGAGCGCGCGGCTGCCGAACTGGTAGCGCACCGACAGCTCGCGCAGCTTCACGAAGCTCGCGTCCTCGACGAAGTAGTCCGTCGGGTCGGCGGCCGAGTACAGGTTCACGTAGTAGTCGAACACCTTCTTGAGCTCCTGCGGCTTGCCGACCTGGTCGACGTCGCCGCTGCGCCCCCACTGGTACATGCGCTGGTTGGTCTGGTTGTAGGCGTCGCCGCCCACCACCGCGTCCAGCAGCCCGTAGAAGCTGAAGCCGCGCCACTGCACGTTGTTCGACCAGCCGACGTGGAAGTCGGGCGTGCCGTCGCCGATGCGCACGACGCGCGCGTTGCCGGCGCCGTCCTTCAGCGTGATCGGCATCCCCCACTGGTAGTTCGCCGTGCCGATCGTGGTCGTCGTGCCCCACAGCTGCTTGGTCTCGCCCTCGGTGTACTGGTTCCCCGGGCCGACCCACACCAGCAGCCCCTCGTCGTTCACCGCGAACTCCGAGGCGCGCGCCGACGCGTCGGCCGGCAGCTCGCCCTGCCCCTTGATGAAGCGGAAGCCGTACATCGCCTGCAGCGGCTCGCCGGCGCACAGGTACTGGATCTCGTTGCGCTGGAAGCACTGCCGGCCGAACTCGGTGATCCGGTTGCGCGACCGGTCGGCCACGAGCCCCATGCGCCACGTCAGGTTGCGCCCGCGCAGCACCTGCGCCTCGAGCGTCGCCTCGAGCGTGTTCCCCTCGACGGTGCCGGCGTTCTGCCACTGCGTCTCGTAGCCGAGCCCCGCGAACAGCGGCACCTGCACCAGCTGGTCGCGCACGCGGTTCCGCGCGTACGACAGCTGCAGCGAGTAGCGGTCCTTCACGATCAGGTCGAGGCCGGCCTCGGTCTCGGTGGCCAGCTCCGGCCGCAGGAAGCGGTTGCCGAGCGTCTGCTTCACCAGCCCGCCGCCGGTCACGAAGCCGAGCGTCTCGAACTGGTCCTCGAAGTCGGGGCGCCCGCCGGCCGTGCCGCGCGAGAGGCGCGGCTTGAACTCGGTGATGACGCCCTTGAACGGCCACCACGACTCCTCGCCCATCCGCCACGAGGCGCTGGCGCGGTAGTACGTGTTCCACCGCTCCTCGGGGCCGAACAGCGACGACCCGTCGCGGCGCACCAGCCCGTCCACGATGAAGCGGCCGCCGTACTCGCCGGCCAGCGACAGGATGTAGGAGTTGGTGCGGATCTCCTCGACGCTCGACTCCAGGAAGCGCTGCGTCGCGTTGTCGAGGCTCGACACGCCGGGCACCACGAGGTTCGTGCCGCGCGCCTCGCTCACGTCGTTGCTCTCGCGCTCCAGCAGCGCGCGGGCGGTCGAGCGCAGCGTCAGCTCGCCGAAGCGCTGCAGGAAGTTCACGCTGCCGCCGGCGTTCAGCGCGCTCGTGATGCCGGTGACCAGCTCGACCTCGCCCGGCCCGCCGATCCCCGGCGTCGAGAAGCCCTCGGTCTTGAGCCCCTGGTCGAGGAAGAAGCTGTTGCGCCGGTCGGAGCGGTCGTAGCTCACGTTGGCGTCGGCGCTCAGCCAGCCCAGCGGCGACCAGCGCGTCTCCAGGCTCCCCTGCGTGCGGGCGCGGCGCCGGCGGCGGTTCTCCGTCGCCAGCACGTACAGCGGGTTCTCCTCGCGCGCGTCGGCGTTGTCGGGCTGGAAGATGTACGGCGTGCCGTCCGGGTCGGGGACGCGCAGGTCGACGTCCGGCGACTGGTTGATCAGGTCGAAGAACGTGTCGCCGTACAGGTTCGCGCGGTTCGAGCGGCTGTGGTAGCCGCTGAACGACAGCTTCAGGTTCTCGCGCGCGTTGTGGTCGAGGTTCAGCCGCAGGTCGTTCTGCTGGTACGCGCCGCTGTTCAGCACGACGCCGTCCTCGCGGTTGTTCACCAGCGACATGAACCAGTTCGTGCGCCCGCCGTTCTGCGAGATGTTGACCGAGTTCTTGTAGAAGTTCCCGGGGTCGAAGAAGCGGTCGACCTGGTCGAAGGTCTCCGTCGGGTACGCGTTGTCCTGGAAGCGCAGGTGCGCCGCCTCGGGGACGCGCCCGACGCGCGTGGTGTCGCGGCCGGCGGCGTTCGCCCACCCGCCCGACGCGGTCTGCCGGAAGTAGTGGTACTTCGCCCAGTCGATCTCGCGGGCCAGCGAGTTGGAGCCGAACTCGGAGCGCGCGGTGACGCGCGTCGTGCCGGTCGCCTGGTCGGCGCCGCGGCGCGTGCGGATCTGGATGACGCCCGCCGAGGCGCGCGAGCCGTAGAGCGACGCCGCGGCGGCGCCCTTCACGATCTCGACGCTCTCGATGTCGAGCGCCTCGAGGTCGGCGCTCGACGCGTCGAACGACTGGCTCAGGATCACGCCGTCGACGACGACCAGCGGCGAGTTGCTCTTGTTGATCGACGTCGGCGAGCGGAGCACGACGTTCGTGCCGCTGCCCGGCTGCCCGCTCGGGATCACGGTCACGCCGGCGACCTTCCCCTGGATCGTCTCCACGGCGTTGGCCGCCGGGACGGGGGCGTTGGCGGCGTCGACGCGGCCGACGGTGAACGGGACGCGCGTGCCGCTCGTCGGGTCGACGACGCCCGTGGTCACCACGGCCTGCAGCGTCAGCGCGGCGGTGCGCATCGCCAGCGTCACCTCGGCGGCCGCGCCGGCGGTGATGGTCACGCGGCGCGTCACCGGGACGTAGCCGAGGCGGCGCCCCTCGACGGTCTGCGCCCCCGCCGGGACGTTGAGGAACGTGAAGCGCCCGTTCTCGTCGGTGAGCGTGCCGAGGCGGGTGCCGGCGACCTGCACCTGCACCTGCCCGAGCGCGCGGCCGCTGGCCGAGTCGGTGACGGTGCCGGTCAGGCGGCCGGTCCCCTGGGCGAGCAGGGGCGCGAACGCGGGGCTGGCCGCCAGCAGCGCGGCCAGGCCGAGGGCGCGCGCGAGCGGCGGGGGCGCGGGGCGTGGGGACATCTTCCCTCCGGAGGGAGCGGGGCGCGGCGCGCGGGCGGGGAGGCGCGCGACGCGGGGTGGTGGGTCGGACGGGGCGGGCACGCAGCAGGACGCGGCGCAACGTGGCGGACCACGCGCGCCCGCGAAAGCGGCCGTCGTTCGGGCGGACCTCGGCGCGGACGGCGAGGTCACCCGCGCACTCTACGTCCGACCCCCCGCGCGCGTTATGCCGCCCCGCTACTCTACCCGCACCCCCCCCGCCCCCGCCCCCGCGTGTCCCGTCTGGAGCTCTTCGCCGCCGTCGTCGGCGCCCTCAGCGTCTGGCTCAGCACGCGCCAGCGCCTGTGGGCGTGGCCGACCGCGATCGTGAACGTCCTGCTCTACGCGAAGATCTTCTTCGACGCGCGGCTGTACGCCGACATGGGGCTGCAGTTCGTCTACGCGGCGCTGTCGGTGTACGGGTGGTGGCAGTGGCGCTACGGCGGCGCGCAGCACACGCCGCGCCCCGTCACCCGCACGCCGGCGCGGCAGTGGCCCCTGCTCGCGCTGGCCGCCGCCGCCGGCGCGCTGCTCGTCGGCTGGTCGCTCGCCCGCTTCACCGACGCCGCCATCCCCTACCTCGACTCGGCGCTCACCGCCACGAGCCTGGTCGCGCAGTGGATGATGACGCGCAAGCAGCTCGAGAACTGGCTGTTGTGGATCGCCGTCGACGTCGTCTACGTCCCGGTGTACGCCGCGCGCGGGCTCCCCGCCACGGCGGTCCTGTACGCGGTCTTCCTCGCGCTGGCCGTCGCCGGGTACGCGGCGTGGCGGCGCGACTGGCAGGCGCGCCACGGCGCGCCGCTCCCCGCCCCCGCCTGACCCGCCGCCCATGCCGCCCATGCCGCCCATGCGCGCCCTCGCCCTTGCCGCCCTCCTCCTCCCGCTCCCCGTCGTCGCGCCCTCCCTCGTCGCGCAGGCGCCGGAGCGGGTGAGCAAGTCGGTCGCCGCCGGCGCCCCGGCCGACGCCGCCGGGACGCTCGACGCGGTGGTGGCCGCCGAGCGGGCGTACGCCGCCGACGCCGCCGCCCGCGGGATGCGCGAGGCGTCGCTGGCCGCCTTCGCCGACGACGGCGTCGTGTTCCGCGACCGGGTGGCGCTGGCCAAGCCGTGGTGGGCGGCCACCCCGCCGTCGCCCGAGGCGTACCGCTGGGCCCCGGCCACCGGCGCCGTCGCGGCCTCGGGCGACCTGGCCTACACCAGCGGTCCCTTCCTTTATAGCGCGACGCCGCAGGACCCGGCGGCCCCCGGCCACTTCGCCAGCGTCTGGACGCGGCAGGGGACGGGGCCGTGGAAGGTGCTGGTCGACGTCGGCGTCATGGGCGGGACGGCGGACCTCGCCGCCCCCTTCGTCCCCCGCGCGCTGGGCGCCGGCGGGGTGGGGGCGCGCGGCGCCGCCTCGTCGGCCGCCGTCGCCGAGGGGCAGCGGGCGATGCTGATCGTCGCCGACCGCGGGCTGGCCGCCGCCGTGCGCGCCGACGGGCCGGGGAAGGCGCTGGCCGGCGTGGCCGCCGACGACGTGCGGGCGCTCTGGCCCGGGGGCGCGGTGCTCGGGAAGGCGGCGGTGGACAGCACGCTCACCGCGCGCGCGGCCGGCGCGAGCTACGACTTCCAGACCGCCGAGGCGCGGGTGTCGCGCGCCGGGGACCTGGGGGTGACGTGGGGGAGCTATCAGGCGCGCCCGGGCGCCGACGGGGCGGGTGCGGCGGCGCGGGGGCACTACCTGCGGGTGTGGGCGCGCGAGGGGTTCGGGTGGCGGCTGCTGCTGGACGCCCTGTCGCCGGCGGGGATGTGACGAGCGCTACCATATCGTCGTCCCCCGCGTGAAGTCCCTCACACTCCCGTAGTCGGCACAGATCGCACGCGTCCGCGCTCCGCGGATCGGGTCGCGACAAAGGCAAACCCGGCGAAAGCCGGGGACGCAAAGCCACGGGGCTACCGTCCCGCCCAATCACGGGCAGGACCACGCCAGCCGGGTCGCCGAACGAACCGATACCGGAGACCGTCATGCTCGCGATCACCCGTCGGCCCGCACGCGCGGGTCGGCCCCAGGGCCCCGTGGCCCTCGGCCGTGGCCTCTCCGCCTCGGCCGCGCTCTCCGGCGCCCTGCTCCTCGGCGCCTGCCAGGACGCTCCCACCGGCGCCCAGGCGCCGGCGGCCGCCCCCCTCGCCGCCGCCCCGCGCGCGGCGGCCGTCCCCCGCGCGGCCGGCGAGATCATCCCCGGCCAGTACGTCGTGGTCCTGCGCGAGCGCGACGGCGCGGCCTCGCTGCGGGCGCGCAGCGACGTCACGGCGCGCGGCGGCACGATCCGCCACGTCTACAGCACGGTCCTCAACGGCTTCGCGGCCCGGATGACCGAGCGCGCCGCCCAGCAGCTGGCGCAGCACCCCGACGTCGACGCCGTCTACCCGGACCGCGTGATCGAGGCGACCGAGGTGCAGGACAACGTCCCGTCGTGGGGGCTGGACCGCGTCGACCAGGCGCCGCTCCCGCTCGACGGGGCGTACGGGTTCAGCGAGACCGGCGCCGGCGTGCACCTCTACATCGTCGACTCCGGGATCAACGCGGCGCACCCCGAGTTCGGCGGGCGCGCCAGCGGCGTGTACTCGGTCATCAACGACGGCAACGGCACCAACGACTGCAACGGCCACGGGACGCACGTCGCCGGGACGGCGGCCGGCGCGACGACCGGGCTGGCCCGCGGCGCGCAGGTGTACGCGGTGCGCGTGCTGGACTGCAGCAACCGCGGCTCGAGCAGCGGCTTCGCGGCGGGGCTGGACTGGGTGGCGAAGAACGCCAAGCGCCCGGCGGTCGCGAACATGAGCCTCGTGGTCTACGGCACCGACTCGTACTTCGACCAGGTGGTCGCGAACACGGTGGCGGCCGGGATCACGGTGGTGGTGGCGGCCGGCAACAGCGCCGCCGACGCCTGCACGATCTCGCCGTCGCGCACGCCGTCGGCGATCACGGTCGGCGCCTCGACCAGCGCCGACGCGCAGGCGGGCTTCTCCAACTGGGGGAGCTGCGTCGACCTGTACGCGCCGGGCGACTACATCGTCTCGAGCTACGGCTCGTCGTACGCGGCGATGTCGGGGACGTCGATGGCGGCCCCGCACGTGGCCGGCGCCGCGGCGCTGGTGCTCCAGGCCAACCCGACGGCGACGCCGGCGCAGGTGACGGAGCGGCTGCTCGCGAAGGCGACCAGCGGCCGCCTGGTCGGACTCGGCAACGGGTCGCCGAACCGGCTGCTCCAGACCACCGGGCTGGGCGAGCCGATGGCGGCCCCCGCGCCGGCCCCCGCCCCGGCCCCCGCGCCCGAGCCGACGCCGACCCCGGCGCCGGCCCCCGCCCCGACGACCACGGCGGCGCCCAAGGCGGCGTTCTCGGTGAGCTGCCCCGGGCAGCGGTCGTCCTGCGCCTTCGACGCCAGCACCTCGACCAGCGGCGCGGCGATCACCGGCTACAAGTGGGAGTTCGGGACGGGCGCGTCGGCGACGACGGCGGCGTCCAAGACCTCCTTCACCTACCCGGGGACGGGGAGCTTCACCGCCAAGGTGACGATCACCGACGCGCAGGGGCGGAGCTCGACGGCCAGCCAGACGGTCAAGATCCGGAAGGGCTGAGTCGCCCTTCCTGCCGCAGCACGGCGAGAACGGGGTCCGGGCGACGAGAATCGCCCGGGCCCCGTTCGATTTTCGACGTGTTCAGGGGGACTGTTGCACGCACGCTACTTGACTCTTTGGTCAGGTGGACCGATCATGGGCCCGCGACGTGACAAGGCCGACAGAGAACTGGCCGGCGTCACGACGCCTGTCCGGTGAGCCCCCCCAGCGCCTCCCCGGACGGGCGCGAACCGCAAGGCCCCTCGTCGGCACTCCGGTGCCGGCCGCCCTCCACGCACCGCACGGAAACGCACCCACATGAAGACCAAGCTCGCGGGGCTCCTGCCCCTGCTCGCGATCGCCGCGACGGCCGGCTCGGCGTCGGCCCAGCCGGCCGCCGGCACCTGCACCGACGCGCTCACGATGGTCAGCGCGCCGTTCTACCTCGACTGCGAGGGCGCGTTCACCGGCAACATCAACGGCTCGGCGTCGGAGCTCACCGCGCTCCAGACCTACTTCGGGTCGCAGACGGGGAACGCCGCCTGGACGTGGGTCGGCAAGTCGGACGACGGCGGCAACGGCCCGTTCACGGGCAGCGCGCCGGGCGGGAGCGCCACGGGCACGCTGACGCTCGACGCGCCGCTCTCGGGCTTCTTCGTCGTCGGCATCAAGCAGGCGAACTTCTTCAGCTACTACCTCTACAACGCGACGTCGCCGGTCACCTCGATCGCGATCGACTCGCGCGGCACGGCGCCGAACAACAACGGCTTCTCGCACGTCGGCCTGTACACGGCCCCGGGCGGCGGCGGCGGCGCGGGCTCGGTGGTGCCGGAGCCCTCGACCTACATGCTGCTGGGCACGGGCCTCGTCGGCCTGATGGGCGTCGCCGCCCGTCGTCGCCGCAACGGCTGATCGGTCACCGATCCCGGCAGGACGAAGCGGCGCCGCCCTCTCGAGGGCGGCGCCGCTTCGCATTCTGCGGTGGGCCGGGACGACGCGGGACCTCGGCCTCCCGCGACGGCCACGACGCGAACGGCCCCCGCACCGGAGTGCGGGGGCCGTTCGGGCGCCGCGGCCGGGGCCGCGGGGGAGTGCTCAGCTCTGGCGGCGGCGGCGGGCGACGCCGGCGAGGCCGAGCAGGCCCGTGCCGAGGAGCATGTAGGTCGACGGCTCGGGGACGACGCTGCCGCCGCCGCCGCCGCCGAACTCCGTGTCCGGGCGAGCGATGAAGATCGCCGTGTTGTTCGACGCGTGGTTCAGCAGGCCGTCGTTGTACGCGTAGTCCGAGCTGCCGCCCTTGACGTAGAAGTCGCCGTAGACCGGCGCGCGCGTCGAGAGGAACGAGATCACGAACGGCGACTGGCCGTCGATCGAGCCCGGGGTGTTGATCTTGACGCCGAAGATCTCCGGATCACCGGCCGGGAAGCCCGGGTTGCCCGCGCCGTCGGCGAAGGTGCCGAACTCGATCCCCGAGCTGGTCGCCTGGCCGTTCACCGTCACGCCGCTCACGCACGACGTCCAGTCCTGCTGGCAGTTCGAGCTCAGCGAGATGATCGCGTGGCTGATGCCGGCGCCCGTGAAGTTCGAGAACGTGTAGGTGTAGCGGAGCAGGTTCCCCTCCTGGGTGATGTTCCACGCCAGGGAGAGGTTCGTGTAGGCGCCACCCGTCTCGGTGTTCGGCGAGGCGATGCTGCCCGTGTTCGGGGCGGTGGTGTTGAACACCTGCGCCTCGGCGGCGGAGGCGGTCGCGACCAGCGCGACGGCGGCGGTGGAGCGGAGGAGCGTGCGGATCATGGAGGACCTCGGGGGTGTGTCGGCGACCGCGGCGTCGCGGTCCGGCGCGAGCGGATTGAAGCGTGGGGGGAATGTCGGGTCTCCGGGCGAGTCGCGCAATCGCGCAACACATCGACACTTACGTTGCGCCAGCGCTACGAAAACCGCCTCGGTCCGGCCATTCTGACTCGTCATTCATGGAGCGTCGGAGCGCCGAACGGCCCCGGCGCCGGAGCGCCGAGGCCGTTCGGTGGTGCGTCGGAGCCGCGAATCCGCCGGTCAGCCCTGGCGACGACGGCGGCGGGCGACGCCGGCGAGGCCGAGGAGGCCCGTGCCGAGGAGCATGTAGGTCGACGGCTCGGGGACGACGTTGCCGCCGCCGCCGCCGCCCGGGACCATCTCGCAGTCCTGCCCGCTCACGCCGGGGATCGTGTAGCACTTGTACGAGCCCGGGGCGCCGTTCGCCTCGGAGACGCCCTGGAAGCGCACCGCGAGGTTGAGGGCGTTGATGTCCACGTTCATGACGTTCGTGAACGTGACGCGCAGGTACGTGTTGGTCGGCGTGACGCAGGTCGGGATGTCGACGTTGTCGCCGTTCGTCATGTTGAAGCCGCACGGCGTCAGCCCGTCGTCGCCGAACGAGAACTCGACGCCCGAGTTCGGGGTGTTGAGCCCCGGCACCGCGGCCTGCGTGATCCCGAAGTCGGTCGGGACGGCGACGAAGTTCGTCCCGTTGTAGTACTGCAGCGTCGGCGTCCCGTAGGACTCGACGCCCGCGTCGACCGGCGACTCGAAGAGCCCGAAGCCGGTGATCTGCGAGTAGAAGTTGAGCGGCGAGACGCTCCCGCGGTTCTGCAGGTCGACGGTGAGCGTGCTCGGACCCGTGAACGTCAGGGTGGAGAAGAAGCAGACGAAGTCGTCGGTGCTGCACATGCTGTACGACTTCGTCTGGGCGTCAGCGACGTTCGCGCTGGCCGCCAACGCGGCGACGGCAGCGGTGGTGCGGAGGAGCCGGCGGATCATGGGGACCTCGAGGGGGTGGTCGGGCGACCGCGGCGTCGCGGCCCGATGCGAAGGGGTTGTTGCGTGGCACCAATGTCATGGTCCCCTTGCGCCCGCGCAATCACGCAACACCTCGACAGCATTGTTGCTCCCGCACAACGAAAAACGGGTGATTCTGCCTCACATTTCGCCATCATCACATGAATCGGTGACGACGATCACGGGTGCGGCATGGACGGATGATGCTTCCGTCATCATCGGTGCGAGAGGCGTCCCCGACGTGGGACAGCTGCGGCGCGTTGGACACCGATCCGTTTCATCGCCGCGACCGAGGCAGCGCTGTCGAGCTCGCCTATATAAGGATTGTCAGGCTCGCCGTCTGCTCCCCACGTGCGAAACGGCGCCGCCCCCGGGGGGCGGCGCCGTTTCGTTGGCGCGATGGTCGGCGGGGGTCAGTCTCAGACCGTGCGGCGACGGCGAGCGACGCCGGCGAGGGCGAGCAGCCCCGTGCCGAGCATGATGTAGGTGGACGGCTCGGGGACCACGTTGCCGGAGCCGCCGCCGCCCGGCGGGGAGCACCCCGGGGCGGTGCCGCCCGGCGGGCAGGAGTACCCGGTCGACTCCTCGTTCCCGGGCCCGAGGTTCTGGACGTGGAGGTCCAGCGTCAGCGTGGTGGCCGACGAGAGGTCGAGCAGCGAGCTGGAAGTGAAGCGGTAGTTCACGAAGCCGTTGTTGAAGGTCCCGCTCCAGAGCGTCTGCTCGCGTCCACCCAGCGCGCCACCCGTCCAGTCCTCGCTCACGACGCCGTTGTTGACGCCGGAGATGGAGAAACCGCCCGCGCCCGAGGGCCCCGGGATGTTGTTGGTGATCGACCAGCCCTCGTAGTCGTTGGCGCCGGCCGCCGACCCGACCTCGGCGACGAGCAGGTTGCTCGCCGTCGCCGTCGTGCCGCCGATCCCCACCGCGGTGATCGTCCCGTCGGGGTCCGTGCCGTTCTCGCCGGCGCGGTTCCACAGACGGAGGTCGTAGGTGGTCCCGCTCACCAGCGACAGCTGGGCGGAGATGCAGGTGGGCTGGGTGGCGATGCTGCCGCCGCCCGTGGTCGAGCAGATCAGGTTCCACTGCAACTGCGCCTGGGCGGGGCTCGCCAGAAGTGCGAGGCCCGCCACCCCAGTCACCACCCCGCCGATCCATCGCCGCATCGCATGCATCTTGCCACTCTCCTCTCGGTTTGCCTCTTGGCCGCCGCGCGGGTGCGGCGACTGGGCCATAATTGGGATCACAGGCGTGTTGCGCAATAGCCACAAATGTTCAGGTCGTGGCTGTCCTGCAACGGTTCGTGAACGGTGCCCCCCGTACGCCGACAGGTGAGCGTCAGCACGGCGCCCTCGCTCCCCACCCGCCCGGGCGCTATTCTCGACGGCATGTCCCGCCCCCGCCCCGCGCCGTGAGCGACGACGCCCCGCCGGCGCCGGCGTCCCCCGCGGACGACCCGTTCCGCGACGCCGTGGAGGCGGCGCTCACCCCCGCCTACGCCCTTGGGCGCGAGCTAGGCGGCGGGGGGATGAGCCGCGTCTTCCTCGCCGAGGAGCGGTCGCTGGGGCGGACCGTGGTGGTGAAGGTCCTGCCGCCCGACCTGGCCGCCGGCATCAACCGCGACCGCTTCCGGCGCGAGATCCAGCTCGCCGCGCGGCTGCAGCACCCGCACATCGTCCCGCTGCTGGCCGCGGGCGAGGTCGAGGGGTCGCTGTACTACACGATGCCCTACATCGACGGCGAGAGCGTGCGCGCCGCCCTCGGCCGCCGCCGCCGCTTCTCGGTGCGCGAGGTCGTGCGGCTGCTGCACGACGTCGTCGACGCGCTGGCGCACGCGCACGCGCGCGGGATCGTGCACCGCGACGTGAAGCCGGGGAACGTGCTGCTACAGGGGTCGCACGCGCTGGTCACCGACTTCGGCGTCGCGAAGGCGCTGAGCGCCGCCCGCCACGGGCACGGCACCGGGGCCGCGGACCCGCTGGTGACGGTCACCGGGGCCACCTCGACCGGGCTCGCGATCGGGACGCCGGCGTACATGGCCCCCGAGCAGCTGGCGGCCGACCCGCAGGCCGACCACCGCGTCGACCTGTACGCCGCGGGGCTGCTGGCGTACGAGCTGTGCACGGGGGCGTCGCCGTTCGTCGCCGAGTCGCCGCGGGCGACGCTGGCGGCGCAGCTGACGCGGATGCCGGAGCCGCTCCACCTGCTGCGCCCCGACGTGCCGCCGGCGCTGTCGGAGGTCGTGATGCGCTGCCTGGCCAAGGAGCCGGCCGACCGCCCGGCGACCGCGGAGGCGCTGCTGGCCGACCTGGAGGCGGCGACGCAGGGGGTGCAGCTCGCCGGGACCGACCGCGCCTGGGCGTCGGGGGAGTCGGACCCGCTGGGCGGGAGCACCCCGCGCAGTGGCGCGACGACACCCACGACCGGCACGGCGCCCACGGAGGCGTCGCGGCTGCCGGTCCTCGCGGGATCGGCCGGGTCGGCGGGGACCGCGGCGACGGCGGCGGTCGCGGCGGGGGCGGCGGGCCCGGTCGAGCGGCGGCACGCGTGGCTGGTGGCGGGGATCGTGACCGGGGCCGGGCTGGCGCTGCTGGCCGGCGTCGCCTTCTCGCGCGCGCGGCAGGGGGAGGTGGTCCCGCCGCCGGCCC
>NZ_JARGEK010000359.1 GCF_029211165.1 Roseisolibacter sp. H3M3-2 | reverse complement strand
CGCGCGCTGGCGGCGGCGCGCGCGGCGGGCGGCGGCGTGCCGCAGCCGCGGCTGTGGCGTCCCGAGGCGCTGGCCGGGTGGTCGGCGGTCGCGGCGGTCGCGGCCAACGACTTCGAGTCGGTGGTGTTCGCGGCGCGCCCCGACGTGGCCGCCGCGCACGCGGCGCTGGCGGCGCACGCGGCGCATGACGCGGCCGCCATCGTCCGGATGTCGGGATCGGGGGCGACGGTGTTCCTCGTCACCGACGGCGACGCGCCCGCCGGCGTCGTTCCGTCGGGGGGCGCGTGGGTCGAGACGCGCACCGCGACGCGCGTTGCTCCGGTTCTGGCGGCCGGCTAGACTTCGCCCGCTTGCCCCGTCGTTCAACGGCAGGACCCCGCACTTTGGATGCGGTGATCGTGGTTCGAATCCACGCGGGGCAATACCGCTCCCTCCCGTAGAGATTCCGGTGTCCTCCCTAGTGCTCCCCAAGCCCGCCGTGGTCGAGCCGACGACGCCCGCGAAGCCCGGCTACAAGCTCCTCTCCGGCACGGGCAACCGCCCGCTCGCCGAGGAGATCAGCCGCCACCTCGGGCTCGAGCTGTGCCGCGTGACGTGCACGCGCTTCGCCGACGGCGAGATCTTCGTGCGCCTCGACGAGAACATCCGCGGCGCCGACGTCTTCATCGTCCAGCCGACGAACCCGCCCGCGGAGAACATCATGGAGCTGCTGCTCCTGATCGACGCCGCGCGCCGGGCGAGCGCCGCCCGCATCACGGTCGTCATGCCGTACTACGGCTACTCGCGCCAGGACCGCAAGGACCAGCCGCGCGTGGCGATCGGCGCCAAGCTGGTGGCGAACATGGTGCAGACGGCCGGCGCCGACCGCGTGCTCGGCATCGACTTCCACCAGCACCAGCTGCAGGGCTTCTTCGACATCCCGGTCGACCACCTGTACGCGCGGCCCGTGCTGGTGAACCACTACCGGAAGAAGAAGCTGGCGGACCTGGTGGTGGTGGCGCCCGACGTCGGCGCGGCGAAGATGGCGCGCGGCTTCGCCAAGCAGCTCGACGCCGGCTTCGCGATCATCGACAAGCGGCGCCCCAAGGCGAACGTCGCCGAGGTGCTGAACGTGATCGGCGACGTGGACGGGCGGGCGTGCCTGCTGGTCGACGACATGATCGACACGGCCGGGACGGTGACCGAGGCGGCGCGCGCGCTGACGAAGCTCGGCGCCCGCGAGGTCTACGTGTGCGCGACGCACGCGCTGCTGTCGGGCCCCGCGCGCGAGCGGCTGGAGCAGGCGCCGATCGCCGAGGTGACGGTGACCGACACGATCAACATCTCGGCCGAGCGCCGCTTCCCGTCGCTGCACGTCCTGTCGGTGGGGGAGCTGCTGGCGAAGGCGATCCGGTTCACGCATTCCGACCAGTCGGTCTCCAGCCTCTTCGACTGAGCCGGGGTCCTCAGGGGCGGGAGTCGCTACTGCGGGAGTCGGCAGAGCGGGAGTCGTCACTGCGCAGTGCGCGGTCGCGACTCCCGCTCTTTCGCCTCCCGCAGTAGCGACTCCCGTCCTCGGGTTTTAGGTTTCGAGGCTGCGGGTGAGAGGCGGCCGCCGGCAATCCGGTGCCACGGCCGAGGGTAACCCGTTCCACGACATCGACTTTCCGGATAGAGGACCTCCCGATGGCCACCGCTTCCCTGGGCGCCGAGCGCCGCTCGGAGACCGGCAAGGGCGTCGCGCGCAAGCTGCGCGCGGCCGGCCGCATCCCCGCCGTCGTGTACGGCCACAACCGCGCCGCCGAGGCGCTGACCGTCGACGCGCGCGAGCTCGAGCGCCTGCTCGGCCACATCTCGGCCGCCAGCACGGTCGTCGAGCTCGGGCTGGGCGGCGGGACCGCGCGGACGCTGATCCGCGAGATCCAGCGCCACCCGGTCAAGCGCACCATCCTGCACGTCGACTTCCAGGAGCTGGTGGCCGGCGAGCGCGTGACGGTCAGCGTGCCGCTCGTGTTCGTGGGCACCGCGCCGGGCGTGCGCGAGCAGGGCGGCATCTTCGAGGAGGTCCTGCGCGAGCTCTCGATCTCGGCCGACCCGTCGTCGATCCCGAACCACATCGACGTCGACATCTCGAAGCTGACGATCGGGCACCCGATCCACGTGCGCGACCTGCAGCTCCCGTCGGGCGCCACGGCGCTGACGGACGGCGACGCGACGGTGTGCTCGGTGGCCGGCTCGAAGAGCGCGGCGTCGGACGCCGACGCGGCGGCGACGGCGGAGCCCGAGGTCATCCGGCAGAAGAAGGCCGAGGAGTGATCCGCTGAAGGTACTCCTGGGCCTGGGGAACCCCGGGCGCGAGTACGAGGCGACGCGCCACAACGTCGGCTGGTGGGTCCTCGACCACCTGGCCGACGTTTGGCGTTTCGACGGCTGGCGTCCCGCCGGCGACGCGCTGGTGGCCGCCGGCCTGGTGGACGGCGCGAAGGTGCGCCTCGTGAAGCCGCAGACGTACTACAACCGCAGCGGGGACGCCCTGCGCCCCTACCTGCGCCAGCCCTTCTGGGCCCCCGCCGCCGACCTGCTCGTGGTGTGCGACGACGTGGCGCTCCCCGTGGGGCGCTACCGCGTCCGCCCGCAGGGGAGCGCCGGCGGCAGCAACGGCCTCAAGTCGATCGAGCACACGCTCCGGTCGCAGGCGTACCCGCGCCTGCGCATCGGCACGAGGCCGTCCGACGACCGCGCGCTCGGCGACCTCGCCGAGTTCGTGCTCTCCCCGTTCGACCCGATCGAGCGCCAGGAAGTCGGCGCCCTCCTGCCGAAGCTCGTCGACGCGTGCGCGACGTGGCTGCGCGAGGGCACCCTGGCGGCGATGAACAAACACAACGCCAACGCGTAGTCCCCCAGTCCATGCTCCGGATCGGCATCGTCGGTCTCCCGAACGTCGGCAAGTCGACGCTCTTCAACGCGCTCACCTCGGCCGGCGTGCTGGCGGCGAACTACCCGTTCGCGACCAAGGACCCGAACGTCGGGCGCGTCAACGTCCCCGACTCGCGCCTCGACCGGCTGGCCGAGATCGTGAAGCCGCAGCGCACGGTGCCGGCGGTCGTCGAGTTCGTCGACATCGCCGGGCTGGTGAAGGGCGCGTCGCAGGGCGAGGGGCTCGGCAACCAGTTCCTCGCCAACATCCGCGAGACCGACGCGATCGTGCACGTCGTGCGCTGCTTCGACGACGACGACGTGCTGCACGTGATGGGCTCCGTCGACCCGGCCCGCGACCGCGAGGTGATCGAGTTCGAGCTCGCGCTGGCCGACCTCGGGACGGTCGAGAAGCGGCTGGACCGCGCGCGCCGCACGGCCAAGACGGGCGACGCCGACGCGAAGGCCGAGGCGGTGGTGCTGGAGAAGGCGCACGGCTTCCTGAAGGACGGGCGCGCGCTGTGGGAGGCGAAGCTCACCGGCGACGAGCTGGCGGTGCTGCAGCCGCTGTCGCTGCTGACGGTGAAGCCGATCCTGTACGCCGCCAACGTCACCGACGCCGAGCTGACCGGCGCCGAGGGGGCGCACCTGGGGACGCTGCGCGCGGCGATCGCGGCCGGCGGCGAGCGGGCGCAGGTGGTCCCCTTCTCCGCCAAGATCGAGAGCGAGCTGGCCGAGCTGCCCGAGGGCGACCGCGCCGACTTCCTGGCGTCGCTGGGGCTGGAGAGCGCGGGGCTCGACCGGCTGATCCGCGCCGGCTACGACCTGCTCGGGCTGCAGACGTACTTCACGGCCGGCGAGCAGGAGGTGCGCGCCTGGACGATCCACCGCGGCGACACGGCGCCCAAGGCGGCGGGCGTGATCCACACCGACTTCGAGCGCGGCTTCATCAAGGCCGACACGGTGGGCTACGACGAGTTCGTCGGGCACGGCGGGTGGAAGGGGGCGCGCGAGAAGGGGTCGGTGCGCAGCGAGGGGAAGGAGTACGTCGTGCAGGACGGGGACGTGATGCTGTTCAAGTTCAACGTCTGACCGACGACACGGAGCGACCCCGATGCGTGCGATCCTGCTGTTGATGCTGCTGACCGTGTTCGCGTTCCTGCTCGCCCTCGGCTTCCGGAGGCGCCCGCCGCGCTGACCGCGCCGGGTCGGCACGTCCGCGCACGTCCGCCGCACGTTCGCCGAACGCTCACGGAACGGAGCGGCGCGCGGACTTGTCGGGCCCGCCGGCGCCGCCGATACTCGGACGGTGCGCGCGATCCCCCTCTGAGTCTGGACCACCGTCCCCGCGGCCATCGGGCCGTTCGTCGGCGCCGCCGTCGGCTTCGTCGTCGCCCGGCGCAGCATGCGCGCGGAGCGCCGGGCCCCGGCGGGCGCCGTGGACGAGGTGGCGTGGGAGGAGATCCCGATCCCGATCCGCCGGCAGGACGCGGTGATCGCGACGTTCATCGGGACGCACGTCGCCGCGCACGTCGTGCTGCTCGCGATCGTGGCCCGCGACGCGGCGCTGCGGGTGCCGGGGCGCCCGCCGCAGCTCGCGTACTGGGCGAACGGCGTCGCGTCGCTCCTCGCCGCGGTGACCGTGGGCGTGACCGTCGGCTTCGTGCTGTCGTATCGCCGCGTGGCGCCCATCGCCCAGGGGGTGAGCGCCACGCACGCCCGCGTCGGCACGCGGCACGTCGACTGGGGGCTGTACGGCCACTACACCGCCGACCGGCCCGCGCGCGTGCTGCGCGCGTTCGCGGCGGCGCTCCCGGACGTCGCGCCGGCCGTCTGGCACCCGCCCGACGACGCGACCTTCGACCGCGCCGAGGCGGTGCTGGCCGGCGTGCTGGCCGACACGCCGCCGGCGGGGCGCGCGCGGTGGCGCTGGG
>NZ_JARGEK010000358.1 GCF_029211165.1 Roseisolibacter sp. H3M3-2 | reverse complement strand
GGCGGCGGTGGCCGCGGCGGCTACGGCGGCGGCGGCGGCGGCGGCGGGAACGGCGGTGGTGGCGGCCGGGACCGCGAGCGCGGCGACCGCGGTCGCGACCGCGACGAGTACTGAGCACGCCGGAACGACGACGGGGGCGCCGCGCATCGCGCGGCGCCCCCGTCGTGCGTCCGGCACCCTACCTCACGCCGACCCGCGCTCGTAGGCCGCGCGGGTGCGGAGCATCAGCCCGGGGTCGTCGGTGACGATCCCCGACACCCCCGCCGCCCACAGCGACGTCGCGACCGTCGGGTCGTTCACCGTCCACACGTGCACCGGCACCGCGAGCGGTCGCAGCGCGGCGGCGAACCGGGCGACCGGCAGCGGGATCCCGTAGTAGCCGAGGGGGACGCAGACCGCGCGGTAGGGCACCGCGCGCGGACGGAGCGCCGCCGTCGTCGTCGCCAGCAGCCGCGCGACGTCGCCGCGGCTCGACCCGATCGCGATGCGCGACCCGCGGAACGGCGCCAGCGCCGCGCCGTCGAACGCGTCCACCACCGTCCGCGCCTCGGCGCCGTGGCGCTCCAGCGCCGCGCGGACCGCCGGCGCGGCCGCGGGCACCTTGATCTCGATCAGCAGCGGCGTGTCCGGGAAGCGCGCCAGCACGGCGTCGAGCGTCGGCACGCCGATGCCCCGCTCGCGGTACGGGAACGAGCGCCCGCCGTCGGCCGTGAAGCGCGCGCCGGCGTCCGTCGCCGCCAGCTCCGCCGAGGTGCGCAGCCGCAGCGCCCCCGCGCCCGCCGTCGTGCGCTCGAGGGTCGCGTCGTGGTGCACCACCGGGACGCCGTCGGCGGCGAGGTGCACGTCGAACTCCAGCGCGTCGGCGCCCAGCGCGACCGCCTGCGCGAACGCCTCCAAGGTGTTCTCCGGGGCGTGCGCGCGATTGCCGCGGTGCGCGATGACCGGGCGGCGGGCGACGTCGAGGACCGGGTGCACGGGCGTGGGGAGGGCGGGTGCGGCGCGGGGCGGCGCGCCCTCGTCCGGCGCGCCGCCCCGCGGTCCCCCGAGCGCGGACGCGCTCAGAAGCTGTACTGCAGCCGCGAGACGAGGAGGCGGCCCATCGGCGCGACGCCGACGAAGGTGGGCCGCTCGTTGTCGAGCAGGTTCGTCCCGGACAGCGAGATCCGCACGTCCTGCGCGATCGGCAGCTTGTAGGACACCGAGGCGTCGAGGAACGCGTTGACCGGCACGCCGGGGTAGCGCTGCTGCCCCGCGCCGATCCCGAACGAGTTGAACACGCCCGAGTTCACCTGGAACGCATTGGCGTACCGCCCGCGCACCTCGCCGGTGAGCGCGCGGTCGCTCCCCTCGTACCGCACCGTCAGCGTCGCGCGGTGCGTCGGCGTGTTCGCCGCCAGCGGGTTGAGCGCCGTCGCGCCCGGCGCGTCCGGGAACAGGTTGTCGCTGAGCCACGAGTACGTGCCGGCGAGCGACCAGTTCTGGTTCAGCAGCAGGTCGCTGGCCAGGTCGACGCCCTGCACGTTGACGTAGCCGGCCGCGTTCTGGTACGAGAACACGAGGTACGACTGGTCGTACAGCGGGTTCGTGAACGCGGTCGCGCCCACCGGGATCGCCGCCATCAGCGGCGTGAGCGCGCCCGCCGCCGCGGTGGCCGTCGCCTGCGCCTGCGCCGCCGGCGTGCCCGCGGCGATCAGGCGGGTCGCGATCTGCGTCCCCAGGTAGCCGCCCAGCTGCTGCGGGTTGAACAGGACGCCAGGGTTCAGGATCTGCGACGTCGGGTCGGCCGGCCGGCGCTGGAACCAGAAGTCCGCCGCGACGCGGAACTTGTCGGCGAACAGCCCCTTGTACCCGGCCTCGAACGTGTTCGAGAAGTTGGCGCCGAGCGGAGCGTAGTCGCCGGGGACCGCGCTGATCGGCGCGCGCGTGTTGAGGTCGAGGAGGACGCTCCCGACCTGCGCGTCCGTCGGGCGCAGCGACGTGAGGATCGGCCCGAGCTGCGTGAGCAGCCCGAGGAGCTGCTGGCGCGCCGTCTCGCCGCCGGCGCCGAAGCTGCTGGCCGGCAGCCCGCGCACGATCGTCGGCAGCGCGGCCGCGAAGCCCGGGTACGCGGTCGCCGCCGACGCGGGCGTGAGCGCCTGGTTCGTGTAGGGCGACCGCATGCAGACGTTGGCCGGGCCGCCGCAGCTGCGGTCGAACTGCCACCCCTGCTTGGCCGGGTTGCCCATGATCTGGACCGGGAGCCCCGGCGCCGGCGTCGTCCCCGAGAACTGGTCGAGGAAGAAGTTGAACGAGGCCGGCGAGTTGAACGCCCGGTTGAACGTGACGCGGAAGTTCTGCGTCGGCGTCGCCTTGAGGATCAGCGCCGCGCGCGGGGAGAACTGCGCCCCCTCGATGCGCGAGTTGACGTCGCCGCGCGCCGCCAGCAGCAGGTCGAGCTTCGGCGTGAGCGCCGTCGTCGTCTGCAGGTAGCCGCCCGCCTCGTTGATGTCGTCGTCGCCGTCGTTGCGCCCGTTGATCGTCCCCTCGGTCGCCGGCCGCGTGCCGATGAACTCCCCGCCGACCACGAAGCGCGTGCGCCCGAGCTCGAAGCCCTGCTGCAGCTGGCCGACGAACACGCTCGACTTGTCGACGACCGGGATGCCGGTGCGCAGGTAGTACGTGCCGCCGACGTCCTGCGCGTTCTCGTTGCCGCTGTTCGAGTTGTTGTAGAAGAGCTGCGCGAAGAACTTCTTGTGGCGGAAGCGCTGCTGGAGGTTCAGGTAGCTCCAGTCGCGCACCTGCGAGGCGCCGAACGTCGTCGTGATCTCCATCCCGCTGCCGACCTTCGAGTAGCCGGCGGTCGTGATGAACTCGGTGTCCTCGTTCGGGCGGATGTCGAGGCGCGCCTCGCCGCTCGCCTTCTGCAGGTCGAAGTCGCGCTGCACGGCGGTGCCGCGCCGCGCCGCGGGCACGCGGACGTCGGTCGTCGAGAAGGTGCTCGGCTCGTTCGGGTCGGTGTACTCGAAGTCCTTGGCCGTGAAGTACTCGCCCGACAGCTTGTAGGCGACCTTGGGCGAGATGACCCCGGCGTGGCGCCCGGCGAGGCGGCCGTACGAGCGCTCGCCGCCGTCCACGCTCAGCGTGGTGCCCGCCGACGCGAAGGGCGACTTGGTGATGACGTGCAGCACGCCGTTCCCCGAGTTCGGCCCGTAGAGCGCCGCCGCCGGGCCCTGGAGCACCTCGATGCGGTCGACGTCCTCGTTGGTGCCGGTGAACAGGAACGGGACGTTGACGCGCAGCGACGGGACCCCGGCGAACCGGTAGTCCTGCAGCATCAGCATCGACGTCGAGAAGGCGTTGTTGAAGCCGCGCGACACGATGTTCGCCTGCGCGATCCCGCCGCTGGAGATCGACAGCCCCGGCGACGCCTTGAGGTGGTCGGTCACCGTCACCGCCGGCCGCTCGGCGATCCGCTCGGCGCTGACCACCGAGATCGAGTTCGGCGACTCGAGGATCTTCTCCGGCTCGGCGCCGCGGGTGGCCGTCGTGACGACCTGGTTCAGGACCGACGCCGCCGCCTCGAGCGACGCGTCGACCGTCGCCGTCCCGCCGGCCGTGACGCGCACCGTGTCGATGCGCCGCAGCTGGTAGCCGATGCGCGAGACCGAGATCGCGTACGCGCCCGGCCGCAGCGAGCCGACGCGGTAGCGGCCGTCGTCGCCGCTGGTCGCCGCGCCCGCGGTGGCCCGGGTGTCGAGCGTCAGGACCCGCACGCTCGCCCCGGCGATCGGGCTGCCCGAGCCGGCCTCCGTCACGCGGCCGCCGACCGCGCCGACCTCGCCCTGGGCCCGCACGACCGCGGGGGCGGCCGCCAGCAGCGCCGCGCCGGCAAGGGGAAAGAGGAGCGTCGCGTGCATCCGCGACGCGCTACCGGGGGGAACGGCCATCAGCACACCTCCAGGGACGGGGTCACCGGCATCGGCGAGCACTGTTCGGTAACGGGTCGGACAGCTCCGCCGGCGAGCGGAGCGGTGCGTATGGCGGCTACGATACAGCCCGGACAGGTAAGGTCAACCGTCTGAACGAAAAGGTCAGAAAACGGATGGGGCGGCGGTCCGATGGACCGCCGCCCCGCCTGCCTCCGACCCGACGCCCGCCCTCACTTCGCGAGCACCGCCTCCATCGTCCCGCCCATCTGCGGCACCGACTGCACCGTCCGCACGACCGGGCCGTCCTTGGCGACGTAGAAGCTCACCGGCGTCGGCCCGCCCGCCATCTCGACCACCCAGGTGTCGAACGTCCCGGCCGGGACGGTCACCTTCTCGTTCCCCGAGACACGCAGCGTCAGCGGCACCGTCGCCCCCGTCGCGGGGTTGAGCAGGTCGAGGCGACCCGACCACCCGGCGGCCAGCGGGAGCCGGCCGAGCGTCATGAGGAGGACCGCGTCGTTGGACAGCGCCCCCTTCACGTTCTTGGCGGCGATCGTCTGCGACTGCCCCGGCGCCTGCACCGCTCCCTTCACGCTGTCGGCCGTGTAGGTCAGGCCGAGGTTCATGGCGCCCATCGGCGAGTCGATCTTCAGCGCGCGCCGCACCGGCCCGAGGTCGCCGGCCGACAGCACGAGCGTGTCGGACATCGACATCATCGAGTTCGTCTGCGCGTCGAGGAGCATCCACTCGTCGGCCTGCTTGCTCTTCTGCAGCGTGACCGTGCGCGTGCCGAAGTCCTGCGTCTGCCCGTTGGCGTTCAGCCGGGCGTTCCAGGTCCAGGTCCCGGCCTTCAGCCCGCCGGCGAACTGTCCGATCTCGACCGTCGGCGCGGCGGCCGGCGCCGCCGGCGCGGCGGGCGCGGCCTGCGCCGCCAGCGCGGCGGGGGCGGCGAGGACG
>NZ_JARGEK010000357.1 GCF_029211165.1 Roseisolibacter sp. H3M3-2 | reverse complement strand
ACGCCGAGGCGGCGTCGCGGCGCGCGGCGGCCGGCGCCTCGGCGCTGGGTCAGCCGCGCGCGCAGCCGCCGCAGCACCTCGGCGCCCAGGCGCAGCTGGCGGAGGAGGAAGTCCTCGTGGTCGGTCCGGCGGATGCTCACCCCGGAATCGTAGTGACCGAAACGCCCCGGGGCGGGGTACGACCGGTGTTCGCCCGCAGGGCTCCCCTCCCGCCGTCCAGTCGCCGTCCGATGCCGCACCGCCGTCTCGCGCTCGTCCCCGCCGCCCTCGCGCTCGCCGCCTGCGGGCAGAACACCGCCGAGCCGTTCGAGCTCGACGACTCGGCCGTGCGCGTGGTGAACGCGACGCAGGCGCCGCTCGACGTGCTGCTCGACGGCGAGGTCGCGCTGCGCGGGCTCCCCGCCTCGGCCGTGTCCAACCCGCTGCCGGTGACGTCGGGCGCGCGCCGGCTGCAGCTCCGCCCGACGGCGGGGGGCGCGGCCGCCGAGGTGGCGCTGCAGGTGCCCAGCGGGCAGGCGCTGACGACGGCCGCGGTGTCGGTGGGGGCGACGCTGACGGCGGCCGTGCTGGCAGACACGAACGCGGCGGTGCCCGCGGGGAAGACGAAGCTGCGCGTGTCGAACCTCGCCGCGAGCGCGACGACGGTCGAGCTGTTCCGCACGCAGCCGGACTTCGCGACGCCGGTGCGCATCTCGACGCCGTTCCCGTACAACACGACGTCGCCGTACCTGCAGAGCGACGCGGGGAGCTGGGAGGTGTTCGTGGCGCCGGCCGGAAGCGCCGGCACGCCGAAGGGGGCGACCACGGGGCCTATCGCGCTGGCCGCGGGGCAGCGGCGGACGGTCGTGCTGCTCGACAGCGCGGGGGTGCTGCGGTTCCGGGTGATCGCTGATTGAACCGCAGACACGGAGGACACGGAAACCGGGGGATGGACTAGAGCCTGTAGTCCATCCCCCGGTTTCCGTGTCCTCCGTGTCTATCTCACGCGAGCGAAGGCGTTGAGCCCGTCGTGCAGGTACGACGCGCGCGTCGCGGCGCCGGGGACGAGGAGCCAGCGCTGCACCGGCTCTCCCTTCGCGTCGAGCACGAGCAGCGCGCCCGACGGGTCGAGTCGCGCGGGCGACTCGTCGGCGCCGTAGCGGTAGGCGAGGCCGGATGCGCGCTGCAGGACGTGCACGGTGTCGCGCCCGTTCGCGTAGGTGCCGAGGTAGCGGCGCGGGTCGGCGGCGGGGCGCGCGGCCGAGTCGGGGGGCGCGCTGGCGTCGGCGCCGGCGGGGCCGATGAGCTGCGCCATCACGGCGGCGGCGGTGCCGGCGAGGATGCCGCCGTTGCGGTTGGCGAGGACGATCACCGCCGCCTGCGAGTCGGGGGCCATCGTGATCACCGAGCCGGAGCCGACGCGGAAGCCGTAGTGCGACAGGGTGCGCACGCCGCCGCGCACGCACGCCGAGAGGCCGTAGGCGTAGCGGCACCCCTCGGGGCCCGGCACCGGCGCGCGCGGCGCGACCAGCGTCGCCACCGCGGCGGCGGGGACGGCCTGCGCGCCGTCGAGCCGCCCGCCGTCCATGATCGCGACGGTGAGGCGCGCCAGCTCGGACGCGCTGGAGAAGAGCGACCCCGCCGCCCACGTGGTGACGTCGTCGGTGAAGGGGCGGATGACGGCGGCGACGGTGTCGCGCACGCGGTGGTCCTGCGCCATCGGCCACGTCATCGCCTCGAGCGGGCGGAACGTGGAGCGAGTCATGCCGAGCGGCGCGAGCACGCGCTGCCTCACGACGTCGGCGAACCACGCGCCCCCCGCCTGCTCGATCGCGTAGCCGGCCAGCCAGTAGCCGGGGCCCGAGTACGAGTACACGTCGTCGGGCGGGCCGAAGAGCTGCGCGCGCCCCCACCCGCGCACGCGCGCGGCCAGCGCCGCGTCGTCGTGCGGCCCGGCGGCCGACGCCTCGTTGACCATCCCCGCGCGGTGCGTGAGCAGCTGGTCGAGCGTCAGGCGCGCGAGCGCGGACGGGACGCCGCGCGCGTAGCCCGCGACCGGCGCGTCGAGCTTCACGCGCCCCTCGGCGGCCAGCACCGACGCGGCGAGGCCGGTGACCATCTTGGTGGTCGAGCCGATGCGGAAGAGCGTCTGCGCGGTGACCGGCTCCCCCGTCTCGACGCTCGCCACGCCGAAGCCGCGCTGCCACACCACGCGCCCGCGGCGCACGACGGCGATCGACACGCCCGGGGTGCGCGTGGCGCGCATCTCCTGCCGGAGCACGCGCTCGATGGCGACGGTGTCGAGGGCGCCGCCGCGCGCGGGGGGCTGCGCGAGGGCCAGCAGGGCCAGAGGGAGCAGGGGCATGGTCGGAGTCTGACGGGTCGCGCGGGCGGGCGCCGAAAGAAATCGGTCAATCCTGGCCCCCGCGGGCGTGGCGCGCCACGGGCCGGGCGCCAACTTGGCGCATGCGCCTCCTCCTGCTCCTCCTCCTGCTGGCCGCCGGGTCGCCGGCCCTCGCCCAGACGCCGCTCGCCGCCCTCGTCGAGCGGATCCGCGCCGGCACCCACGGCAACGTCGACCACCTGCTGGTGCTGCGCGGCGACTCGACGCTGGTCGACGAGCGGTTCGCGCGCGACTACGCCGCCATCAGCCGCGGCCACCGCACGCCGATCGGCTGCGGCAGCGACGCCTGCCCCGACTCGGCGGCCGTCCACCCCTACAACTACCTGCACCCGCGCTACCACCCGTGGTGGCAGGGCGGCGACCTGCACACGCTGCAGTCGGTGACCAAGTCGGTCGCGGCGACGCTGATCGGCGTGGCGCGCCAGCGCGGGCAGATCAAGGACGAGTCGGTGCCGCTGCTGTCGTTCTTCGAGGGCTACGACCTGCGCGCCGCCGACCCGCGCCTGCGCCGGGCGACGCTCGCCGACCTGCTGACGATGCGCAGCGGGATCGAGTGGCACGAGAGCGACCGCCCGCTCGACTCGACCAACACGACGCTGCAGCTGGAGCACAGCCGCGACTGGATCCGCTTCACCCTCGCGCAGCCGATGGACGCCGAGCCCGGGACGAAGTGGGTGTACAACAGCGGCGGCAGCGCGCTGATGGCGGAGGTCATCCGCAACGCGACGGGGGAGCACGCCGACCGCTACGCCGAGCAGCACCTGTTCGCGCCGCTCGGCATCCGGTCGTACCACTGGAAGAAGACGCCGACGGGGCATCCCGACACCGAGGGCGGGCTGTACCTCGCGCCGCGCGACCTGGCGAAGATCGGCCGCCTCTACCTCGACGACGGCGTGTGGCAGGGGAAGCGCATCCTGCCGGCCGGGTGGGCGCGCACCGCGACCGGCCGGATCGTCGAGCGCACCGCCGACGCGCCGACCGCGCCGGGCTACGGCTACCAGTGGTGGCGCTACGACCGCCGCGGGGTCGAGGTGTGGGCGGGGAACGGCTTCGGCGGGCAGTTCCTGCTCGTGGTGCCGCAGCACCGGCTGATCGCGGTGATCAACGCGTGGAACGTGTTCGGGCAGCGGGTGCCGGGGACGCTCGGGCCGCTGATCGACGCGCTGATCGAGACGGGGTCCTGAAAGAGCATTCGACAGGATTGACAGGAAACCGGGGGAGAGACTGTAGCCTGAAGTCTCTCCCCCGGTTTCCTGTCAATCCTGTCTGCCCTTCATTCCTCGCGCAGCGCCTCGATCGGATCGACGCGGGCAGCCCGGCGCGCGGGCGTCCAGCAGGCGATCGCGGCGACGCCGGTCATGACGGCGAGTGCGCCGGCGAGCGACAGTGGGTCCAGCGGCTCGACGCCGAACAGGAGCGACGACGCGGCGCGGGCGGCGAGGACGCTGCCGGCGATGCCGAGGGCGAGGCCGGCGAGGACGGGGCGCATCCCCTGGCGCACGAGCAGGCCCACGGCGCCGCGCGCGGTGGCGCCGAGGGCGAGTCGGATCCCCAGCTCGCGCGTGCGGCGGCCGACGGTGTAGGCGACCACGCCGTGCACGCCGAGCGCCGCCAGCGCGAGCCCCGCGGCGCCGAGCAGCGAGAGGAGGCGGAGCGAGAAGCGCTCGACCGCGACGGCGGCGCCGAGACGCGCGCCCGTCGTGCGCACGTCGTACAGCGGGACGCGCTGGTCCACCTCGGCGACGGCGCGGCGGAGCGCGGGGGCGAGCGCGGTCGGGTCCCCGGTCGTGCGCGCGACCAGCACCAGCTCGCGGCCGATCCAGTACTCGAACGGCTCCTCGGGCACCTGCGCCAGCGGCACGTACAGCTCGGGGTCGGGCTCGGCGCGCGGGCCGCCGTCGCGCACGTCGCCGACCACGCCGACGATCTCCAGCGGCAGCGGCGCGCCGGCCGAGTCGCGGAAGGCGCCGTTGTCGGTGACCAGGCGGCGCCCCACCACCGGCCCGCCGCCGCCGATGCGGCGCGCCAGCGTCCGGTTCACGACGACCACGCGCGGCGCGCGCGCGGCGTCGACTCCGAGCAGGTCGCGCCCGGCCAGCAGCGGGATGCCGATGCTGCGGAAGTAGCCGGGGCTCGCCACGCGCAGCGCGGTGCCGACCTTCGTCGCGGCCTCGAACGCGCCGCCGGCGGGCGCCACGTCCATCCCCGTCCGGCTGCCGCCGAGCGGCACGCGCGACGCCAGCGCCGCCGACCCGACGTTCGGCTGCCGCCGCGCCGCGTCGAGCACGCGCGCGTAGGCGCCGAGCGCCGCCGGCAACGTCGGGTAGTCGCGCCGCGGCAGGGCGAGGCGGGCGGTGAGCACGTGCGCCACGTCGATGCCCGGGCGCACGCGGCCGAGCGCCGCCGCGCTGCGCAGCAGCAGGCCGGCGCCGGTGAGCAGGACCAGCGCGAGCGCGACCTCCGCCGCCACGAGCGTGCGCCGCCACCGGTCGCCGCGGCG
>NZ_JARGEK010000356.1 GCF_029211165.1 Roseisolibacter sp. H3M3-2 | reverse complement strand
CTCGACCACGACCGCCCCCGGCGGCTGAGCGGCCGCGGGGCGCGCGAGCGCGAGGGCGAGGAGGAGGGCGCGGGCGACTGGCATGCGGGCGGCGGCGGAACGGACGTCGCGCGGCGCCGGTTCCCGCGCGCCTCGCGCGCGCGGGCTCAGTCGGCGCGCTCGGGGATCCGGCCGTTCCCCTGCGTCGCGCGCGGCAGGTCGGCCCGCGCGGGGCGCGGCGTCAGCTCGGGCTCGCGCACCGCCTTCACCCACTGCGCGGTCTCCTTCAGCGCCTCGCGCGACTCGGGGAAGCCGAACTCCGGCTCCGCCATCCGCTTCAGCCCGCGCGTCACCAGCACGAACGCCGCGCCCAGCTCCAGCGCGCCGACGATCAGCGTCCCGGCCCAGTAGTTCCCGTTCAGCAGGCGCCCGAGCAGCGCCGCGAGCGCGATGGTCAGCGCGGTGAGCGCCACGACGCCCGCGCCGAACGCGATGGCGAGGCGCACGCCCCCCTTGGCGCCGTCGCGCACGTTGTCCTTCATCTCCAGCTTCGCCAGCCGCACCTCGTCGAGCGCGAGCCGCTTGGAGTCGTCGGCGAGGCGGCGGATGAGATCGGGGATGCCGGCGTCGGGATCGAGCGGCGCGGGGGGACGACTGGCCACGGGAAACCTCCGGGGGGACGACGGTCGCGGGCGCCTCCGGCCGGGGCGCGCCGACCCGGGGGCGCAAGGAGCGTTCCGGTCACCCCTCCGGATCGAGGGGCTCGACGAGCACCTGCTGCGCGACGCCCGGCCCCACCGCCGGGCGCGCGTCCCCCACCGCCAGCGTCAGCGGCCCGTCGAACGGCGCCCGCGCCACCAGCGTCAGCTCCGTCCCCGGGGTCAGCGCCAGCTCGCCGAGGTACCGCAGCAGCGCCCCGTCCTCGTCGCTCACGCGCACCACCCGCGCCCGCGCCCCCGGCTCGAGGTCCGACAGCGCGAGGTGGCGCCGCTCGTCCACCGCCCCCTCGCGCGTCGGGATCGGCGCGCCGTGCGGGTCGAACGCCGGGTCGCCGAGCGCCGCCGCCATCCGGTCGATGAGCTGGTCGGACGCCGCGTGCTCCAGCCGCTCGGCCTCCTCGTGCACCCGGTCCCACGGGTAGCCGAGGACCGTGGCCAGGTAGCACTCGAGGATGCGGTGGCGGCGCAGGGTGCGGAGCGCGGCGCGCCGCCCGTCGGCGGTGAGGCGCACGCCGCGGTAGCGCTCGTACGTGAGCAGCCCCTGGTCGGCGAGGCGCTTCACCATCCCGCTCACGCTCGCCGGGGCGACGCCGAGGCGGTGCGCGAGGTCGTTGGTGGCGGCGGCGCCCCGGGCCCGCTCCAGCTCGTAGACGGCCTTGAGGTAGTCCTCGACCGGGGCGGTCAGCGTCGGGGCGGTCGACATGGCCGGAAGGTACCCGGCCTAGACCGGCGGCGGGACCGGGATCGGGTCGAGTCCGCGCGTGGGGGTCGGCGCCGCCGTCTGCCGCCCGCGCAGCAGCAGCACGGGGATCGTCGCCCGGTGCCGCACCGCCTCCGCCACGCTCCCGTACACCACGTCGGCGAGGAAGCGGTGCCCGTGCGTCGCCATCGCGATCAGGTCGCACTGCTCCCGCTCGGCGGCCGACAGGATCTCGTGCGCCGCGTCGCCGCAGGCCAGCACCGACTCGCACTCGAAGCCGTCGGCCTCCAGCGAGGCGCACACCGACTCCAGGTACTCGCGGTCCTTCCGCATCTCCTCCGACTCGCGCAGCGGCACCTGGCCGATGTTGCGCGCCACCCACCCGTCCGCGACGTGGATCAGCGTCAGGCTCGCCCCGCACAGCCGCGCCAGCGGCCGGACGTGGTCGAGGATCGCCGCGTCGTACGACGAGTGCTCCAGCGGGACGAGGATGCGGGCGTAGACCGGCATGGCTAGACCTTGGCGCGCCGCCGCGTCCGCCGCAAGCCGGCTACGCCAGCCACTCCGTGAACGTCTGGACCAGGAGCCACGCGTTCAGGCTGCCGATCACCACCGCGACCGTCCACGCCAGGGCCTTCAGCCACCCCGGGTTCACGAAGGCGCCCATCTTCACCCGGTCGCTCGTGAACTGCACCAGCGGGAAGACCGCGAACGAGAGCTGCAGCGACAGGATCACCTGCGACAGCACCAGCAGCCGCGCCGTCCCGCTCTCGCCGTAGATGACGGAGACGATCACCGCCGGCACGATGGCGATCGCGCGCGTGATGAGCCGCCGCATCCACGGGCGCAGCCGGATGTCGAGGAACCCCTCCATCACGATCTGCCCCGCGAGCGTCCCCGTCAGCGTCGAGTTCTGCCCCGACGCCAGCAGCGCCAGCGCGAACACCGTGCTCGCCGCCCCGACCCCGAGCAGCGGGGAGAGCAGCTTGTAGGCGTCCTGGATCTCGGCGACCTGCGTGTTCCCCGAGCGGTGGAAGGTCGCCGCGGCCACGATCAGGATCGCCGCGTTGATGAACAGCGCCAGCGACAGCGCCACCGTGGAGTCGATGAAGGCGAACCGCACCGCCTCGCGCTTCCCCGCCGCGTCCTGCGCGTACTTCCGCGTCTGCACGATCGAGCTGTGCAGGTAGAGGTTGTGCGGCATCACGGTGGCGCCCAGGATCCCGATCGCGATGTAGAGCTTCTCGGGGTCGCGGACGATGTCCGGGTCGGGGACGAAGCCGCGCGCCACGGCGCCCATGTCGGGGCGCGACACGAACAGTTCGAAGAGGAAGCAGGCGCCGACCGTGGCGACGAGCGCGATCACCAGCGCCTCCAGCCGCCGGAACCCCTTGTTCTGCAGCGTCAGCACGAGCAGCACGTCCACCGCGGTGATCAGGATCCCCCAGGTCAGCGGGATCCCGAACAGCAGGTTGAGCGCGATCGCCGTCCCGATCACCTCGGCCAGGTCGCACGCCGCGATCGCGATCTCGCACAGCACCCACAGCCCCATCGCCACGGGGCGCGAGTAGTGGTCGCGGCACGCCTGCGCGAGGTCGCGCCCGGTGACGATCCCGAGCTTGGACGACAGCCCCTGCAGCAGGACCGCCATCAGGTTCGACAGCAGGATCACGCTGAGCAGCGCGTACCCGAACCGCGACCCGCCGGCGAGGTCGGTGGCCCAGTTCCCCGGGTCCATGTAGCCGACCGCCACGAGGTAGCCGGGCCCGGCGAACGCCAGCAGCTTCCGCCACCACGACGTGCCGTGCACCGGCACGGTCTGGTACGCCTCGGCGAGCGACGGCGCCAGCCGCGCCCGCCGCCACCCGGGCGGCGGCTGCTCGGCAGGCGGCTCCTCGGGCGGAACGGACTGAGGTAAGGCCATGCGGCCAAGTTAGGACGGCCTAACTTACTCCGCAACTGGGGGCGGCCAGCGTTGCAGCAGGTCGGTGAGGATCCGGTGGGTCATCCCCCAGATGGTGTGCCCCTCGTGGACGAAGCTCGGCACCGTCAGCGCGTGCCCCCGCGCCTGCACCGTCGAGGTCGTGGCGAACCCGGGCTCCGCGAACCGCCGCACCGGCACCCAGAACGCCGCCGCCAGCTCGTCGCTCAGCCGCAGCTCCGCCTCCACCTCGAGCAGCGCCACGTGCGGCCGCACCACGATCGGCGGCAGCGACGGCGTCCGCGGGTACAGGTCGTCCAGCGTCCCCAGCAGCCGCGCGTGGCGCCGCAGGTCGAGCCCGGTCTCCTCCCACGTCTCGCGTGCCGCGGTATCCCACGGCGTCGGGTCGTCGGGCTCGTGCCGGCCGCCCGGGAACGCCACGTGGCCGCTCCACGGGTCGCCCGGGTACTCGGCGCGCCGCACGAACAGCAGCTCGGGCGTCCCGCCGTTGACGCGCAGCACCAGCGCGACGGCCGCGTCGCGCGGCACCGGGTCGCCGGGGCGCAGCACCGCCGCGCGCCCCGGCCGCGCGGCCAGCGCGACGACCAGCGCCGCGAGCTCGGGGTGGTCGGACGCCGCGCTCAGGACGCCCCGCTCAGTGCGCGACCTCGCCCCCCGCGTCCGCCCACCCGCGGATCCCGCCGCGCATCGAGCTGACCGTCCGGTAGCCCATCTGCTGCAGCACGTCGGCGGCCAGCGCCGAGCGGTTGCCGGAGGCGCAGTAGATCACGACCTCCTGGTCGCGCGGCACGCGCGCCTCGATGGCCGACTCCATGACGCCGCGCGGGATGTGCACCGCGCCCTCGATGTGCCCCATCGCCCACTCGTTCGGCTCGCGCACGTCGAGCAGCGTGAACGCGTCCCCGCGCGCCCGCCGCTCGCGCACCTCGTCGGCGGTCGTCTCGGTGATGCGGCCCTTCGCTTCGTTGATCAGGTCGGCGGCGGTCTTCATTCCGGATTCTCGGGAAGGGCGGGAGTCGTGACGGCGGGAGTCGAAAGGGCGGGAGTCGTGACCGCGCAGTGCGCTGTAGCGACTCCCGTAGTGCCGACTCCCGCCGTCACGACTCCCGCCGTTGCGGTTCGTCCCTCACCACTCCACGATCATACTCGCCTCGTCCGCATCCAGCACCGCCGTGGCGCCGAGCGGGATCGTCCACTGCTCGTCGAGATGGCCGACCGGCACGCCGAGTACGGCGGGGACGTCGAGCGCGTCGGCGACCTCGCGCACGACGGCGGCCAGCGTGCGCCTCCCGTCGTCCTCGTGGTGCTCGGGGCACGCCGTGCAGTGGCCGAACGCGATCCCGCGGCAGCCGGCCAGGCACCCGGCCAGCAGCAGCTGGCGCAGCATCCGGTCCACGCGGTAGGTCGCCTCGTTGACGTCCTCGAACACGGCGATCGCGCCGTCGAAGCGCGGCGCCCACGGCGTGCCGGCGAGCGCGGACAGCAGCGCCAGGTTGCCGCCGGCCAGCCGCCCGCGCGCCAGCGCGGGGCGCAGCGTGCGGGCCGCGGGCGCGGC
>NZ_JARGEK010000355.1 GCF_029211165.1 Roseisolibacter sp. H3M3-2 | reverse complement strand
GGCGGCGCGGCGCACCGCGCGGCGCAGCCCGGGGACCGCGGCGCCGTGCGCGTCCCACACCGCCAGCAGGGCGTCGCGCAGCTCGGGCGGGGCGGCGCGCACGCGGAGGAGGCGCGTGTCGAACGGCGCGCGCGGCCCCGGCTCGCGCGGCGGGCGCCGAAGGCGTCCTCGACCAGCCGGGCGACCGCGTCCAGCGTCTCGGTGGCGGCGCCGAACAGCGCGTCGACCTCGACGAAGAGCGCGGGGGCGACGGCGAGCGTCGTCAGCTCGCGCGCGTCGAGCAGCGCGGCCGTCTGCCGCGCGGCGTCGGCGGCGCGGGCGTAGCGCAGCGCGGCGGCGATCGCGCGCTGCTCGGCGGCGTCCACGAGGAAGCGCAGGCGCAGCGCGTGGGCGCCGAGCGAGGGGACGTCGGCCAGCGTCTCGAGGGGGGGGCGCCAGGCGATCGTGCCGGCGGCGGAGACGAGGTGCGCGCCCCCGTCGCCAGGCGGGTCGGCCTCGTCGGTGACCAGCACCACCGGGCGGACCCCGTCGGCGAGCAGCGCCTCGGGGTCGACCGGTTGCCACGCCCACAGCGCGGCCGGGGCGGGGGCGCCGGCCGCGGGGGCGGCGCCCCAGGGGGGCGGGACCGCGAGCCCGGCGGCGACGTCGGAGGGACGGAGCCCGAGAGCGCGCAGCGTCGCGGCCAGCATCGTCGCCCCCGCGGCGCCCGGCGGCGGCCCGGCCGGGACGTCGGTCGCCACCCCCCACGCGCCGCCCGGGCCGCGCCGCAGCGTCACCCCGCCCGTGCACACGACGCGCGAGGGCGAGCTCGGCAGTTCGGCGAGCAGGCGGTCCAGGACGGGGGCCGACGGGGGCGACGGAGGGAGCAGCGGAGGGGCGGGGCGGGCGGGGCGCGGGAGGGGTGCGCCCCGGGATGGGGAGGGAGGACGCGGGGCGTCCCGATGTGCTGCCGATGCTATGTTGGGGCGCCGACGGACGGCGTCCGCGGCTGTGCCATCGCTCTGAGTGTCGGTCGCTCGGGGCGTGAGCCACACGGTCCCCATCCCGCCGCCCGCCATGACGCACGTCACAGGAGCACGTCGCGCGCCGCTGCGCCAGAGCTCGCCGCACCCGGGCGCCCGGCGGCGGATTGCCGGGCTCATCCTCTTGGGCACGGCCGTGTTGGCCGGGTGCGGCTCCGGTCGGAGCAGGGCGGGGGTGACGCTACCGGCCCCCATCCCCGAAGTGAAGGGTGTCGAACGCACGCAATACGTGATGCGCTACGTCGACATCGCCGAGGGGACGGGGGCGGCGGCCCTCCCCGGCAAGCAGTACGTCGTGCACTACACCGGGTGGCTGACCGACGGGCGCAAGTTCGACTCGTCGCGCGACCGCAACGAGCCGATCCGCTTCGAGCAGGGGCGCCGCCGGGTGATCCCGGGGTGGGACGCCGGCTTCGAGGGGATGCGCGTCGGCGGGCGTCGTCGTCTGATCATCCCGTACCAGCTGGGCTACGGGGTGCCCGGGCGCTCCCCGACCATCCCGCCGTGCGCGACGCTGATCTTCGACGTCGAGCTGGTCGGGGTCGAGGAGCCCCCGCCGCCGACCGCCCCCGCCCCGCCGCGCCCGACCAACCCGGCCGACTCCACCCGCAGCTGCCCCCGATGACCGCCACCGTCCGCCCCGACGCCCCCCAGTCGCCGCCCCCCGCCCCCGTCCCCGCCGACCCGCCGGGCGAGGGGACGCTGGCGTGGGTCGGGCCGTTCGCGGTCTTCATGGCCTGGCTGGCGCTCGACGGCCAGCTCCCGCTCGAGCAGCCGGTCAAGGAGGTCGTGCGCGACCTCGTCATCCTCGGCAGCATCCTGCTGTTCTCGCGGCGGGTGCTGGCGGTGCACGCCCGGCGCGCGCCGCACTGGCTGGCGAGCGTCGGGCTCGGGCTCGCGGTGTGCGCCCTCTGGGTCGCCCCCGACCTGCTGGTCCCCGGCTGGCGCGACTCGGCGCTCTTCCAGAACGACGTCACGGGGCGCCTGAAGACGTCGATCCCGGCGGGCGAGCTGACCCCGCTGATGCTCGTCCTGCGCACGATGCGCGCGGCGCTGCTGGTGCCGGTGCTGGAGGAGCTGTTCTGGCGCGGCTGGCTCCCGCGCTGGCTGCAGGACACGCGCTTCAGCCGCGTGCCGCTCGGCACCTACACGACGTTCGCGTTCTGGGGGACGGCGCTGCTGTTCGCCGCCGAGCACGGGCCGTTCTGGGAGGTCGGGCTGCTGTGCGGGATCATCTACAACTGGTGGATGAAGCGCACGCGGTCGCTCGGGGACCTGATCCTCGTGCACGCGACGACGAACCTCGCGCTGTCGCTGACCACCATCGCGACGGGGCGGTGGGAGTTCTGGATGTGAGGGCCCGGTACGGCGTGATCCGGTAGGGCGTGGTCTGATAGGGCGTGGTCTGATACGGCGTGGTCCGGTACTACGTGAGCCGACACCGACAGGTGAAGGTCACGCCGTACCGGACCACGCCGTTGTTGACCACGCCCTATCAGACCACGCCCTTCTAGACCACGCCGTTCCTGACCACGCCTCATGGATGCGCGGAATTGGGTAACACGACCCAAGTGGCGCCCGCCCGCTCCGGGAACATTGTGGTCGTCGCGCGCCGCGCGCGGCCTCACCTCGATCCCAGGAGCCCCTCCATGTCGTCCTTCCGCACCCTCGTCCGCAGCACGCTCGCCGCCGCCCTCGTCGCCGCCTGCGCGGACGGCACGCCCACCGACCCGGCGATGCGCGCCGGCGCCCCGTCGGCCAGCAAGGCCGAGGAGAACCAGGCGACGGCCGCGGCCCGCGCGGCGAGCGCGCGCTTCCGGAACGTCGACGCCGCGATCGCGGCCGGCTACGCGCCGCAGGGCGGGTGCGTCGAGGTGCCGGGGCTCGGCGGGATGGGGATCCACTACGTGAACGTGGCCGGCGTGATGAACCCGGCGCTCGACCCGGCGGAGCCGGAGATCCTCGTGTACGAGCCGCAGCAGAACGGGCGGCTGCGCCTGGTCGCCGTCGAGTACATGCAGGTCAACGCGCCCGGCTCGTCGCGCCCCTCGCTGTTCGGGCACGCGTTCGAGGACGGCCCGCCGGTCGGCCCGATGCAGACGTACGCGCTGCACGCGTGGGTCGGGCAGCACAACCCGAGCGGCACGTTCGCGGCGTTCAACCCGACCGTGAGCTGCCAGTACGCGGAGCAGCTGGAGGCGAACGTTTCGGCGCACGCGCATCACTGAGACCGCTGAACGGCGGGAGTCGCGACTGCGGGATTCACGAGAGCGGGAGTCGCAACGGCGCAGTGCGCTCTCACGACTCCCGCTTTTTCGACTCCCGCAGTCGCGACTCCCGCCGTCAGCGTCCTTCTTCGATCGCCCGCCGCGCGATCCGGTCCGTCAGCCCCGGCGCGATCAGCTTCAGCCACTGCCCGACGCGCCCGCGCGCCGTCATCACCAGCTCGCGGTCGCGGCGGGCGGCGGCGCGCAGGGTGAGGCGCGCGCACTCGTCCGGCGTCATCACCTTCGACTCCTGCACCGGGCTCTCGCCGAGCGGCCGGCCGTCGGGGCCGACGGCGTGGCGGCGCACGCCCGTGGCGACGAAGCCCGGGTAGACGACGGTGACGCTCACCCCCTCGTCGGCCAGCTCGATGCGCAGCGAGTCGAAGAAGCCCGCCATCGCGTGCTTGCTGGCGGCGTAGCCGGTGCGCGTCGGGACGCCGGTCTTGCCGGTGAGGCTCGACACCGCGACGATCCGGCCGCGCGCGCGCTTCAGGTGCGGCAGCGCGTGGAAGGCGCAGTACACCGCGCCGAAGTAGTTCACGCGCATGATGCGCTCGAGCCCCTCGAGGTCGCGCAGCGCGTCGAAGCGCGCCCACATGCTGATCCCCGCGTTGGCGACCAGCACGTCGAGCCGCCCGAACTCGGCGACCGCGCGCTCCACGGCGGCGCGGCACTGCGCCTCGTCGGCGACGTCGGTGGGGATGGCGACGGCGCGCGCGCCGGCCGCGGCGCCGGCCGCGCGGCACTCGGCGGCCACCTCCTCCAGCTCGTCGCGCGTGCGCGCGGCCAGCGCGAGCCACGCGCCCTGCTCCGCGAGCTGCCGCGCCAGCGCGCGCCCGATCCCGCTCGACGCGCCGGTGAGCAGGACCGCCAGCCCGCGAAAGGGGGCGCCGCTCACGCGCCGGCGAGCGCGCGCAGCCCGTCGCCGGTCACGCGCATCGTCGTCCACTCGTCCATCGGCGCCGCGCCGAGCGACCGGTAGAAGCCGATCGCCGGCGCGTTCCAGTCGAGGACGTTCCACTCGAGGCGCCCGCACCCGCGCTCCACGGCGAGCCGCGCGAGGTGCACGAGCAGCGCCTTGCCGATCCCGTGGCCGCGGCGCTCGGGGAGGACGAACAGGTCCTCGAGGAAGATCCCGCGGCGGGCGAGGAAGGTGGAATAGTTGTGGAAGAAGAGCGCGAACCCCGCCGGCGCGCCCTCCCACTCCGCGATCACCACCTCGGCGGCCGGGTGGTCGCCGAACAGCGTCGCGCGCAGCTGCTCCTCGGTGGCCTCGCACTCGTGCAGCAGCCGCTCGTAGTCGGCGAGCCCGCGGATCAGGCGGAGGATCGTCGGGACGTCGTCGGCGGTGGCCGCGCGGAGGCGGAGGGCGGGGGGCGTGGCGTCGGGGGTCATGACCGGACAAGATCACGACCCCGGCCCCCGCGCCGCGAGGGGCGCCACGCGGCCCTACGCGTCGCCGCGCAGCGCCTCGGTGGGGGCGATGCGCAGCCCGCGCTGCGCCGGCCCGAACGCGGCGAGCACCGCCACCACCGCCATCAGCGCGGCGAATCCCCCCAGCAGCAGGGCGGCGCGCCCGCCCATCAGGGCCCCGCCCGCGAGGCGGTCCGCCGCCGCGGCGCCGGCGGCGCCCGC
>NZ_JARGEK010000354.1 GCF_029211165.1 Roseisolibacter sp. H3M3-2 | reverse complement strand
GGCTACTTCCGCCACTGCGGCTACGGCCGCTACGCCGCGCCGTGATCTGCTCTAGCGACTGACGCACGGGTCGGCGCGCGCGCCGTCCGTCGCGTACGGCGGGTAGAACGCGCGCAGCGGGCGCCCGAACAGCGTGGCCGAGCCGTGGTGCTCGTCGGGGATCACCTCCGCGGTGATCGTCAGCCCCGCGTAGGCGCCGGCGCGGCGCCCCGCGCACAGCGCCGCCGTCATCCGCCACATCCCCGCCACCTGGTCCGGCCCTTCCAGCCCGCCCACGCCGAGGAAGACCTGCTTCGGCAGCGACGTGCGCGTCGCCCGGAACGCGGCCTCGCGCGCGAAGGCGGAGCCGCCGTCCCACCAGTACGACGGGCTCACGATCGCGTAGCGTGCGAACAGGTCGGGGTCCTCGAACAGCACGTACGTCGCGAACAGCCCGCCGAGCGAGTGGCCGTGCAGCGCGCGGTCGCCGGTCGTGCGGTACGTCCGCTCGACGAAGGGGAGGATCTCCTCCTTCAGGATGCGGTGGAAGTCGGGCGCGCGGGCCGGCCACGGGAGCGGGGCGGTGTCGCGGGCGCCCGCGGGGCGCGGCGGCGAGTAGTCGACGTTGCGCCGCGGCGTCTGCCCGGGCACCGCGCGCGGGAAGGCGCCGGGCGGGTAGTAGCCCACGCCGACCAGGAGCACGTCGCCCCGGCCGCCGCGGTTCGTGAGCCGGAACATGCTCGCCAGCAGCGGCAGGTGCGCGCCGCCGTCGAGGACGTAGAGCACCGGGTAGCGCGTGGTGTCGGCCGCCCGGTATCCCATCGGCAGGGCCACGGCGAGGTGGTAGTCCTCGCCGTTCACCGCCGAGCGGAGGACGTGCGTGCGCGTCTGCGGCAGGGTGATCTCCTGCGCGGTCGCGGGGGCGGCGGCGGCGAGGAGCAGCGCGAGCAGCGCCGCGCGTACACGGAATGTCATGTCGTCAGAAGCCGAGCCAGTAGGTGGCCTTGAGCTGCAGCACGTTGACCGGCCGGTCGCGGAAGAGCGCCGACGCGTCGCGCCGCACGTCGAAGTCGCCCGATACGCCGCCGCCCGCGCGCTGCTGCGTCCACACCAGGAAGAGCGTCGAGCCCGGACGATACTCCCAGCGCAGCACCGCCGTGCCGCGGAGCGAGCGGACGTTGAAGTCCGGGTTCGCCACCTCGAACGCCGCCGCCGGCCCCGCGCCGTCCGGGTCGACGCGGTAGCGGAGCGCGCGCCCCGACGAGTCGCGCGTCGCCGCCAGGGTGCCGACGTCGACGCCGTACACCAGGGCCTCGGTGGTGCGCGGCGCGCGGTACTCGACCAGCCGGGTGAAGCGCCCGCCGGCGATGAACGGCTGCGCGAACACCTCGAGCGTCAGGTCGGGGGTGAAGGTGGCGTTGACGCGCGTGGTCAGCGAGAGCGACTGCTGCTCCAGCAGCCCGAAGACGCTGCGCGTGCCGCCGAACGCCCGCGCCGTGGTGTCGGCGACGTTGGCGACGAACGCCCGCGGGTCGGCGTCGCGCAGGTAGCCGGGGGCGAGGCTCACGCGCACGCTCGCGGTCGGGCGCACCGTCACCCCGACGTTGGCGGCGGCGTACCACCCCTCGTCGGCGAGGTTGGGGCCGTACTCGCCGCCCACGCTCCACGACACCGCGCGCCGCGCGTCGCTGTTCACGCCCAGCGTCGCCAGCTGGTAGCCGGCGCTCCGCACCAGCACCCCGCCGCGCGTGCGGTATGGGTCGTACACGGGCGGCTTGCGCACCACCGCGGCGCGAGCCTGCATCCAGTTGCGGAGGGTGACCTCCCCCGTCGCGCCGGCCAGCCGGTCGGTGAGGTCGCCGTCGTAGGTGTACTGCTGCTGCGCCCCCGCCGCCACGCTGGCGAGCCGGTACCAGCGCGTCGGCCGCGTCCAGACGCGCATCGCGCTCGCCTGCATCCACCGGTAGTCCGTCCGCGCGAGCGCCGCGAGGTCGTTCACCTCGAACCCCGGGCTGCGCCAGCTCTGCGACGCCTCCCACCGCCAGTCGCCCGCCTCCTTGGCCACGCGCGCGTACAGCGCGTACCCGCGCAGCGCGGTCCGCGCCGGGTCGTAGCGCACGTCGAACAGCCCGTCGTGGGTCGTGGTGCGGTCGGGGCGCTGGAAGTAGTGCGCGCTCGCGCGCTGCGTGAGGAGCATCGCCGCCGCGCTCCCCGCGACCTCCGACACCGCGAGCTGCCCCTGCGCCGAGTAGCCCCGCCGGTTCCAGAAGTGCAGCACGTCCACCCCCGCGAGCCCCGCCCGCGCGCGCAGGCGGCTCGCGTGCGCGGTGTCCTCCAGGAAGCGGAGGACGTGCGTCGCGATCACGCCGACGCGCGTGTCGCCGCTGCGCAGGTCCTGCCGCGCGCGGCCGACGAAGTAGTTCGTCGTCGGCTCGACGTCGCGCGCGAGCGGCGCGGCCGACGGCGCGGCGCGCGGCACGTAGCGCGCCGTGACCGGCCCCGTGAGCGCCTCCAGCACCCCGACCGAGAGCCCGCCGCGCGTGCGCCCGGTGAGCTTCGCCGCCCCGAGGATCGGCGCCGCCTCGCCGACGTCCACGTGGTTCCCCCCCTGCACCAGCGACGCGAGCTGCGGCGGCCGCCCGATCCGCCGCGAGTAGAACGCGTTCAGCGCCGGCGCGCCGCGGCAGAAGAAGCAGGTGAGCCCCCCGTACGCGAACGACGACGCGTTGGCGACGAAGAACGGGCGCCGCTCGGGGAAGGTCAGCTCGAACACCGACAGGTTGACCACCGCCGGGTCGGCCTCGACCTGCCCGAAGTCGGGGTTGAACGTCGCGTTCAGCGTGAAGCTGGAGTTGAGGTTGTAGTTCGCGTCGCCGCCGACGCGCGTCGTCAGCTCGCGCCCGCGGCGGAACGGGTCGCCGGCCGGCGGGCGCGCGAAGGTGCCGCGCTCGACGACGTACGGCAGGAGCTCGAGCTGCCGCGGCTGCGTCGCCACCGCGAGCCCGCCGACGGTGCCGAAGTAGCCGGGCCCCCCCGGCTCGTTCCGCCGCCAGAACGCCCACATGCTCGTCTCGTTGCGGCGCGCCAGCGTGCGCCACACCTGCAGCCCCCACTCCTGCAGCGGCGTGCGCGAGAAGCGGAGCTGCGACAGCGGGATCCGGAACTCGGCGGTCCACCCCAGCGAGTCGACGCGCGCCGCCCCGTCCCACACCGCGTCGTACGACGGGTCGCCGTTCAGCTGGTCCCCCTTCACGCCGAGCGGGTTCAGCTCGAACCAGACGCTGGTCTGCCGGTCGCGGAACGGGTCGAGCACGACGACGATCTTGTCCGACGCGTTGTCGGCGAGCAGCTGGTCGCGCCGCACCAGCAGCCGCCGCACCCCCGCCGCGCCCCGCGCGTCGCGCATGCGCGCGCCCACGTAGAGCGCCTGCTCGTCGAACAGGATCCGCACCTCGGTCGGCTCGCTCGCCGGCGCGCCCTCGTCGGGGAGCTGCTGCCGGAAGCCCCCCGCCGGCTCGGCGTCGCGCCACGCCGCGTCGTCCAGCCGCCCGTCGACGACGACGGCGGACGCGCGCCGCGCCGCGCGCACCGCGGGACGCGGGTCGTTCTGCGACGCCGCCGGCGCCGCCGCCACCGCCGAGTCGATGCGCGCCACCGGCGCCGACGGCGCGGGGACGGCCTGCGCCCCCGCCGCCGCGACGGCGGTCGCGTGCAGCAGGCACGAGAGCCGTCCCCTCACCGCGCGCACCCGCCCTGCGGTCCGCGCGCGCCGACCCGGTCGAACCGCAGCCCCTGCATCCGCTCCTCCGAGACGGTGAAGCCGACCACCGCCCCGCGGCAGTCGGCGACGAACCGCAGCATCCCGTACCCGATCAGGAACCCGTCGCGGAACGCCGCGCGCGCCCGCTCCGGCGAGCCCGGGCCGCCGTGCGCCACGAGCAGCGATCCGTCGGCTCCCGCGCGCAGCGTCCAGCGGACCCCGAGCTCCGCGCTCTCGTACGTGCCGACGTAGCGGGCCGCGGTGGTCGCCGTGTCCCCCTCGCTCCCGACGCGGTGGTAGTCCGCCGGCGGCTCGCCCGCGCCCTCCGCGCGCGCCGTCGTCCCCATGAACCGGAAGGTGCGCGCGGTGTTCGCCACCCGGACCCGGTCGGCGCCGAGCGGCACCAGGCGGCGCACGACGCCGGGAGGGACGCGCATCCGCAGCGCCCCCGAGTCGACGAAGAACGTGCGCAGCTGTCCGGCGCGACTCGCGTAGACGCCGGCGTACCGCGCGAGCGGGCCGGCGGGCGCGGAGGCCGCGGGCGCCGCGAGGAGGGCCAGCAGGAGCCGCGCGGCGGGCGCCCCGGGCATATGTGTAAGGACTGTCACAGCGGGTTCTCCGTGGCGGCGCGGCGGCCGGGCCGCATATCCAACAGTCCTTACATATTCGGGTGCCGCCGCGGGGGCCACGCGTGCGCGCGTCGTTCTTTCGTTCATTGCGGGCGACGGCGGACGTCCGGCGCTCCGCCGGCGGCGCGGGTCGGGCCGGTCGCGCCCCGATCAGCGCTCGATCAGCGCCCGGCGGCGCCGCGCGGCATCGGGGCGCCCCGCCGCTCGACCAGCTCGATCGCGAGCCGGTCGGGCCCCTCGATCATCACGGCGCGCGTGGCGCCGAACGCGTACGGGCCCTCGAGCACCGTCACCCCCGCCGCGCGCAGCCGCGCCAGCCGCGCGTCCAGCCCGTCGACGACGAACGCGACGTGGTCGAGCGCCTGCCCGCGCGACGGCACCAGCGGCCGGTCGGCGCCGCAGCGCGCGCCGACGCACTGGCGCGGGTACCACGACAGCGTGCCGTTGGCCAGCCGCACGCTCGCCGCCGGCTGCCGGATCGTGCCGACCGGCTCGAGCGACGGCCACCCGGCCTCGCCGTACGTCGGCGCCTCGTCGCACGCCGCGGCGTCGGGCGCGGTCGCGCCCCCGGTCGGCG
>NZ_JARGEK010000353.1 GCF_029211165.1 Roseisolibacter sp. H3M3-2 | reverse complement strand
GCGCAGCGCCACCGGCCCCGCGCCCGCGCGCCGCGCGACCGTGCGCGAGAGCGCGCGCTCCCACGCCACGTAGATCCCGGCCGCCGGCGAGTCGGCGCGCAGCACGTGGTCCCACGCCGGCAGCGCCGCGCGCGCCGCGGCGGCGGCCGGCGGCACCGCGGCCTCGCGCAGCGCCGCCACCAGCGCGCGCGCGGGGAGCGAGGTCTCGTCGTGCTGCAGCGCGGTCATGTCCTCCACGGTGAGCTTCCGCGCCGAGTCGAGCACCTCGGCCAGCCGGCGCGAGCGGAACGGCTCCGCCCACGCGCGCCCCACTGCGTCGGCGCGCGCGTAGTCGGCGGGGACGTTCATCTCGTTGGCCGTCCCCACCCAGCCGCGCGCCGGGTTCACGTGGTGCGGCAGCTCCGGGACGGGGAGGAAGCCGTCCCACTCGTGGCGCCCGTCGCCGGGGACGGGGAGGAGCCCGCTCCAGCCGCGGCGCACCGGCGCGATCCCCGCCGCCTGCCAGCCGATCGTGCCGCCGGTGTCGGCCCACACCCAGTTGAGCGCGGGGACGTGCGCGTAGCGCAGCCCGGCGCGGAACTCGTCCCACGTGCGCGCCTGGTCGAGGCGCAGGCTCGCGAGGTAGGGCGCGCCGCCCGGCTCCAGCCACGCCGCGCGCAGCGCGTACGCGAGGTGCCGCGCGCTGTCGACCCACGTCACCGGCCCGTGCCGCGTGTACTGCAGCCGCACCACGCGCGGCGCCTCGCCGCGCACGCGGATCGTGTCGACCACGGTGCGGATGCGCGCCCACCCGTCGCGCCACCGGTGCCGCCCGTGGTCGCTCGGGTCGAGGCGGTAGGCGTAGACGTCGGCCATGTCCATGCCGAACACGGTCAGCCCCCACGCGCCGTGCCGGTTGTGCCCGAGCGACACGCCGGGGATCGCCGGCTCGCCGCCGCCGATCACGTCCCACCCGGGCGCCGTCAGGTGCACCATGTAGCGCAGCGACGGGACCGCGATCGTGCGGTGCGGGTCGTTGGCGAGCAGCGGCTTCCCGCTCGCCGTGCGCTCCCCCGCGACCGCCCAGTTGTTGGACCCCTCGCGGGCGCCGTCCCACGCGTCCCCCGCCTCCGGGGCGTCGAGCGCCGCGGTGCGCACCTCGCCGCGCTCGAACGTGAGCGGGGCGCGGTACAGGCGGAAGATCGCCAGCACGCTGTCGGACAGCGCCGCCACGTCGAGGGCCGGGTCGGGGTCGAGCACCACCGGGTCGGGCTCGAACGCGCCCACCGCGCGCACCCGCGCGGCGCCGACGCGCGCCACCAGCTGCGCGCGGTCGATCTCCGACTCGGCGTTCTGCACCAGCGCGTTGTGGCGCGACACGACCACCGCCGGCGTCCACCGGCCGGGCGCGATGCCGAGCGCGCGCAGCTCCGGGGGGAGCAGCGTCGTGTCGCGCGCCGCGCGGTCCACCCACGCGTTCACCCCGTCCACGAACGCCTGCACGATGGCCGCGCCGCGCGGGTGGTAGTGCGCCAGCTCGCGCGTCATGTCGCCGCGGTAGCGCAGCAGGCGCGACGCCCGGTCGCGCTCGACCCAGCGCGGCCCCAGCGCCTCGGCCATCGTGCCCGTCGCCTGCCGCCGCCACAGCTCCAGCTGGAAGAGGCGGTCGCGCGCGGCGTTCCACCCCTGCGCGTAGAACAGGTCGTGCTCGCTGGCGGCCCGGACGTGCACGACGCCCGCCGAGTCGCGCAGCAGCGTCACCGGCGCGCGCAGCCCGGGCGCGCGGAGCGTGTCGGCCGGCTGCGCGGCGAGCGGCGCGGCGGCGAGCAGGAGCAGGAGGAGTGGACGGCCCATCCCCGAAGATGACGCGCGGGCGGGCCCCCGGGGAGGGACCCGCCCGCTCGCACCGCCCGCGCCGGAGCCGTCAGTTCTGGCTGAACGCGCTGCGGCGCCGCTCCTGCCGGAACACGCCCGGGCGCGCGCCGCCCGACTCGGCCGCCGGCGCGCCCGCCGGCGCGGCGGGCCGCTTCCCGTCCTTCTCGCGGCGGAAGCGGCGCACCGTGTCCTGCAGCACCGCCGCCTGCGCCGCCAGCTCCTCGGCCGCCGCCGCCGACTCCTCGGCGGTCGCCGCCACGCGCTGCGTCACCGTGTCCACCTCGGCGACCGACCCCTCGACCTCGGAGACGTCCTTGCGCTGCGCCGCGCTCTCCTCGGAGATCGTCGCCGTCACCGCGTTCACCTCGCCGACGCGGCGCTCCACCGCCTCGAACTGCGCCACCGCCTCCTTCGTGAGCGTGACGCCCGACGCCGTGTGCTTCAGCCCGTCGGCGATCAGCTCCGCCGTGCGCTTGGCCGCGTCGGCGCTGCGCAGCGCGAGGGCGCGCACCTCCTCGGCGACCACCGCGAAGCCGCGCCCCGCGTCGCCGGCGCGCGCCGCCTCGACGGCCGCGTTCAGCGCCAGCAGGTTCGTCTGGAACGCGATCTCGTCGATCGTCTTCACGATCTTGCTGGTGGCGTCGGAGCTGGCGCGGATCTCGTCCATCGCCGAGACCAGCCGCTGCATCTCGCGCGCGCCCTCGTTGGTCGCGCCGCGCGCCTGCGCCGACAGCGCGCTCGCCTGCTCGGCGCCGGCGGCGTTGCGGCCGGCCGTCTCGCCCAGGCGGTGCACGCGCGACGTCACCGCCGCCAGGCTCGCCGCCTGCTCGTTCGCGCCCGAGGCGAGGTCGGTCGCGCTCCCGCGGATCTCCTCGGCGGCCGCGGCCACCTGCGTGCTCGCCGCGTCGATCTCGGCCAGCGCCTCGGTCAGGTCGTCGAGCGCGCCGTTCAGCACCCCCTGCAGCCGCGCGTAGTCGCCGGCGTAGCTCCCCTGCACGCGCTGCGTCAGGTCGCGCCCGCCGAGCGCCGTGAGCACCGTCCCGGCCTCGCCGAGGAAGCGCGCCTGCTCCCCCGCCATCGCCTCGATGCGGGCGCGGCGCGAGTCGGTGAGCGCCGTGATGACCAGCGCGATGTCGAGCTGGATCAGCCGCGACAGCGCCTCCGCGAAGCGCTGCCGGTCGGCCGCCGACGCCCCGGTCTTCGCCACCGACGCGACCAGCACGCGGCGGATCACCTCGTACATCGCGACGTACCAGTTCGAGTCCAGGTCGATGCGGTCGTGCACCTCGCCCACCTTCCGGCGGTACATGACGTACGCGTCGTCGACCTTCCCCTCGAACATCGTCAGCACGTAGCGGGTCAGCATCGGGCGCTGCCGCTCGACCGACGAGTGCGACTCGAGCACCCCGCGCGTCGTGTTGTTGCTCAGGATGTGCTCGTAGAACGCGTCGACCATCGCGTCGGCGTTCTGGCGGCAGACGTCGGTCCACCGCATCAGGATCCCGAGGTCCTCCGCGGTCAGCCCGAGGAAGGCGATGCGCTCCGCGACCTTCGGGTCCGAGACGGCGAGGGTGCCACGGGGGACTTCGGCCAGCTGCTCGGCGGCCTTCGATCGACGGAAGAACATGCGGACGGGCTCCTGTGGAGTGTGACTCCGGCTTGACGACCAGTGTCGTCCGGAGTCCCGGCCCGCCGCGGTTACATCTTCGTCATTGCCCCCGCCGGCTCACGCCACGCGGTCGGGGAGCGGCCGGTTCGTGAAGAAAGCGTCGAGGTTGTCGGCGGCCTTGTCGCCCATCGCGCGCCGCGTGCGCGTGGTCGCGCTCCCGAGGTGCGGCAGGAGGACGACGTTCTCCAGCGCGAGCAGCGACGCGGGCACCTCCGGCTCGCGCTCGAACACGTCGAGCCCCGCCGCCGCCAGCCGTCCCTCGCGCAGCGCGGCCGCCACCGCCTCGGCGTCCACCACGTCGCCGCGTGCCGTGTTCACCAGGATCGAGCCCGGGCGCGCGTGCGCCAGCGCCGCCGCGTCGATCAGGTGCCGCGTCCCCTCGGTCGCCGGGCAGTGGAGCGACACGACGTCGCTCGTCGCCATCAGCTCCTCGAGCGTCGCGCAGCGCTCGGCGCCCACCGCCGCCGCCTCCGCGTCCTTGGCCGACGGGTTGAGGTAGCGCACGCGCATCCCGAAGCCGTGGTGCGCGCGCCGCGCCAGCGCCTGCCCGATGCGCCCGAACCCCACCACGCCCACCGTGAGTCCCGACAGCGAGATGCCGAGCAGCTGCGACGGCTTCCACCCCTTCCACATCCCCGCGCGCAGGAAGCGCTCCCCCTCGCCGAGCCGGCGCGCGGCCATGAGGATGAGCGCCATCGCGACGTCGGCGGTGTCGTCGGTGAGCACGCCCGGGGTGTTGCTGACCGCCAGCCCGTGCCCGCGCGCCGCCGCGAGGTCGATGTGGTTCACGCCGACGCCGAAGTTGGCGAGCATCCGCGCGCGCATCCCGCGGCGCGCGGCCTCGCCCAGCACCGCCGCGTCGATCCGGTCGGTGACGGTGCACAGCACCGCGTCGGCGGTGGTCAGCGCCTCGACCAGCGAGTCGGCGTCCGAGGGGCGGTCCTCGGCGGTGAGCCGGAGGTCGTAGCCGGCGGCGAGACGGGCCTCGACCTCGGCGGGGAGGCGGCGGGTCACGGAGACGATGGGGGCCATGTCGGCGGATGCTAGCGGCCGACGCGCGGGGGCGGCAGAGCGCGCGGGGCGCCCGCCGCGCCGGGGCTCAGCGCGCGGGAAAGCTCGCCGCCGGCGCCGCGGCGGCCAGCTGCCAGCCGCCGTCGCGCGCCAGCACCGCGCGGAACGCCCCCTGCTCGCTCGACTGCGCCCCGTACTCGTCGAGCCAGCGCACGATCGCGCGGAACGGGAACGACCACCGCCCGTCGATGCGCGACGGCTCGCCGACCCACGTCACCTCGGCGGTGACGGCGCGCGTGCCGTTGAGCCACTGGAGCATGCGCGCGCGCGGCACGTTGGCCGTCCCCCCGGCGGCGAGCAGCCGGCGCATCTCGGCGGCGTCGCGGCGCTCCAGCGCGGCCGAGAAGCGCACCGCGCCGGCCAGCGTGGCGGCGC
>NZ_JARGEK010000352.1 GCF_029211165.1 Roseisolibacter sp. H3M3-2 | reverse complement strand
CGCCGCCCGCCGGCGCGGCCGCCGTCAGCGGCGCGCTCGCCGCCGGGGAGTCGGGGGAGCCGCGGCGCGCGGTCGCCGGCGTCGGCGGCGTCGGGAAGAGGAACTGCGTCGCGACGATCACCAGGACGGTGAGGGCGATCGCGAGGAGGAGCCGCCTATTGTTTTCCATGGAAGGGACGACGTCTGGGGCCGTTCACGGCACCGGGTCGAAACCGCCGGGGCGGAACGGATGGCACCGGCCGATGCGGCGGACCGCCAGCCAGGCGCCGCGCCGCGCGCCGTGGCGCTCGAGCGCCTCCATGGCGTACGCGGAGCAGGACGGATAATAGCGGCACTGCCCCCCGAACACGGGCGACAGCGCCACCTGGTAGACGCGCACGCCGAGCATGAGCGCGCGCGCGCCCCACGTCGGAGACGACGGGGCGGAGGGCGCGGAAGATTCGGGGGCGCTCACGGGGCCGCTCACGGGACGTCGGGCGCGGGATCTCGCGCGGGGTCGGGGGCCGGGGCGGCGGGCGGGGCGGGGGGCGCGGCGGCCAGGCGCGCGACGTCGCGGCGCAGGCGCTCCACCTGGCGGGCCAGCGCCTCGAACGTGGCGCCGTAGGCTGTCGGGTGCGCGCGCACGACCAGCGCCACCGGCGGCAGTTCGGCGACCAGCGGCAGCAGCCGCAGCCGGATCAGCTCCCGCAGCCGCCGCTTGAGCCGGTTGCGCTCGACCGACGAGTGGCGGTGCTTGGGCACCACGAGCCCCACCCGTCCCGCGTCGCCGAGCCGCGGAAACGCTCGAAGGGAAGCCAGGACGCGGACCTCGAGGTGCTCGGTCCGGACCCGCTTCCCTTCGCGTCGTACCACGTCCAGCTCGGCGCCCCGCGTCAGGCGGCGCCGGCGGGGGAAACGCTGCGACACCGCCCGCCGCCCCGCCGTGCCGGGGTCAGGCCCCGGCGACGTACTTGGTCGGCAGCTGAACGGTCAGGCGCTTGCGCCCCTTCTTGCGGCGGCGGCTCAGGACTTCACGCCCCCACTTGTCCGCCATGCGCGCACGGAAGCCGTGCGTGCGGATGCGGCGCTTGTTGCGGGGCCGGTAGGTGGGCTTGCCCATGTCGTGCTCCAGCGGGGTTCAGAAGACTGATCGCGACACGAATTCGCGCCCGAATCGCGCGCGTGCGCAAGGCTGCGCCGGGATCGGGCACAGACTGCCAAGGATAGCCGGGGCCGCAACTTAGGTCAACCCCGGCGGCCTCGGGCCGGTGCCTCTAGCCTCTGGCAGGACACGCACTTCCGCGACAAACATCCGGTGTGTTCGTGCTCCGGAGCAAGGCCGCCGGCGAGCGTTGACTTGTCCACAATGCGCGCGCTACCTTCGCGCCCCCGCCGACCGAGCTCGCCCTTTCGGATCTCGCCGCACCCGCACTCGCCGTACCCGGACCTCATGTCGCTCACGGCCACCGAAGTCTGGGACCGCCTGCTCGCCCGCGCCCGACAGGAGCTGCCCGAGCAGACCTTCCGGACCTGGCTGGAGCCGACCGCCGCGCTCTCGATCGACGGGCACCGGATCGTGGTCGGGACCCCCGACCGGTTCAGCGCGGAGTGGAACGAGTCGAAGCACGCCGCCCTCCTCGCCTCCTACGCCCCGGTCGCCCTCGGCCACCCGGTGGCCGTGACCTTCACGGTCGACGAGGAGCGGGAGAAGAAGCCGCAGATCGACTTCTTCATCGCCCCGCCCCCGCCGACGTCGCCCCCGCCCCGGGGAGCGTCGAGCGTCGAGCGTCGAGACGGCGCCCCCTCGACGCTCGACGCTCGACGCTCGGGCCCTCCCCCCGGCGTGTCGGCCCCGCTCAACCCGCGCTACACCTTCGACCACTTCGTCATCGGCAAGTCGAACGAGGTGGCCAGCGCGACCGCCCAGGCGGCCGCCGCGGCGCCGGGGAAGGTCTACAACCCGCTCTTCATCTACGGCGAGACGGGGCTCGGCAAGACGCACCTGATGCAGGCCCTCGCGCACGCCATGCTCGAGCGCGACCCGTACACGCGCGTCACCTTCGTCGGCACCGAGCAGTTCACCAACGAGTTCGTCGGCGCCATCCAGGGCCGCTCGACCGCCGAGTTCCGGCGGCGCTACCGCGAGACCGACCTCCTCCTGGTCGACGACGTCCAGTTCCTGAAGGGGAAGGAGACGACGCAGGAGGAGTTCTTCCACACGTTCAACGCGATCTACGAGGCCGGTCGGCAGATCTGCCTGACCTCCGACCGCCCGCCCAAGGAGATCCCCGGGCTGGAGGCGCGCCTCGTGTCGCGCTTCGAGTGGGGGATGGTCGCGCACGTCGACCTCCCCGAGTTCGAGCACCGCGTCGCCATCCTCCGCAAGAAGGCGGAGCTCGACCACCTCGAGCTCACCATCCCCGACGACGTCCTCGAGTTCATCGCCGAGCACGTGAAGTCGAGCGTGCGCGAGCTGGAGGGGTCGATCATCAAGCTGCTGGCGTACGCGTCGCTCAAGCGCGGCGAGATCACCGTCGACCTGGCCCGCGAGGCGCTGCGCGACAAGCTGCGCTCCGAGGCCGCGGTGCACACGCTCGCCGCCGCCCAGCGCACCGGCGCCGCCATCCCGATCCCGGCCGGCGCCCCGCTCACCCCGTTCGTGATCCAGCAGGCGGTCGGCGGCGAGTGGGGCGTCACCCCCGACGGCCTCCAGTCCAAGACCCGCACCAAGACGCTCACCGTCCCCCGCCAGGTCGCCATGTGGCTCACCCGCGAGCTGCTCGGCCTCCAGCTGGTCGAGATCGGGAACGCGTTCGGCGGGCGCGATCACTCCACCGTCATCCACTCGCTGGAGCGCGCGACGGCGATGATGGCCGAGGACGCGGTTTTCCGCACGCGTGTGGAGAGGGTGCGGAAAGTGTTGGAAAGTCTGCGCGCCTGAGCGCCCGCGGGGCGCGGCCGGGCGCGGCTCTCCACACGGGGCGCCCGCACTCCCCGGGAGTCCACGCCGCGCGCCCCCGCTTCCCACTGGCAAAGTGCCGGAGCCGTCGTAACTTCCGGCGATTCTCGACAGGTCCACAGCCCCTGCTGTTACTACTGGTTTCTAGATCTATAAGAACCACTCGTAACAGCGCCCCGAGTTTCCCCCACCCGCTCATGCGCTTCACGATCTCGCGGGAGAAGTTGCAGGAAGGCCTCAGCGCCGTCGCGGCGAGCATCCCGGCCAAGACGACGCTGCCGGTGCTCGCCAACATCCTCCTCGAGACCACCGAGCGCGGGATCCGCCTCTCGGGCACGGACCTGGACATCGCGGTCAGCACCGAGGTCGCCGCCGACGTCGAGACCCCGGGCGCGATCACGATCCCCGCCAAGAAGCTGCAGGAGATCGCGCGCGAGCTCCCGCCGTCGCCGGTCAAGATCGCCGCCGCCGGCGAGCAGCGCGTCACCCTCGAGTGCGGCCGCTCGCGCTTCAAGCTCCTCGGCCTGCCGAAGGACGAGTTCCCCGCCTTCCCCGCGGTGAAGTTCGAGGAGAGCTGGCGCATCAAGAGCGGCGACCTGCAGAAGCTCATCCAGCACACCTCGTTCGCCGTCAGCACCGAGGAGAGCCGCCCGATCCTCAACGGCGTGCTCTGGGAGCTGCGCGCCGAGCGGATGCGGATGGTGGCGACCAACGGGCACCGCCTGGCGCGCATGGAGCTGCCCATCAGCTCGAGCGGCGCGCCCGCGGGCGACCTGATCGTGCCGCCCAAGGCGCTCGACCAGATCCGCCGCCTCTTCCCGGCGGAGGAGGAGCTGGAGATCGCGCGCGGCGACAACCACCTCGGCTTCCGCTCGCCGTTCACCGCGGTGTACACGCGCCTGATCGAGGGGCCGTACCCGAACTACGAGCAGGTCATCCCGAAGGACAACGACAAGTACGCGATCGCCGACAAGGGCTCGCTCACGAGCGCGCTCAAGCGCATGTCGGTCATCGCGTCGGACCAGACGCACCGGATCCGGCTGTCGTTCAACGCGGGGATGCTCAAGTTCTCGGTGCAGACCCCCGACCTCGGCGAGGCCGCCGACGAGCTGCCGATCCGCTACGACGGCGACCCGCTCGACATCGGCTTCAACGCCAGCTACCTGCTCGAGATCCTGCGCTACATGCCGACCGAGGAGGTCCGGCTGACGTTCAAGGCGCCCGAGCGCGCGGCGACGGTGGAGCCCGAGGGGTGGAGCGACCCGGCGAAGTACCTGGCGCTGGTGATGCCGCTGCGGCTGATGGACTGAGCGTGCGGTCCCGGCGTTCGGCCCGGCCCGCCGTCGCGTTGGCGCTCACGGCGGTGCTCGCGGCAACGCTCGCGGCGCCGTCCGCCGGCGCCGCGCAGCCGCCCGCGGACTCGACGCCGGCGCTGCACCACGTCGGGCTGAACACGGTCGACGCCGAGCGGGCGATCGCGTGGTACCTCCGCGTCTGGCCGGCCGCCGCGCGGACGACGGTGGCGGGGGTGCCGGCGATCGAGGCCGACATGTTCGTGATGTTCCACACGGTGGACCGCCCGCCGGCGGGGGCGTGGCGGCACGACCTGCACCGCGCGGAGCCGCAGAGCGCGTTCTGGCACATCGGCGCGTTCACCAACACGACCGACCTCGCGGCGCGCCTGGCGCCCCTCGGCGTGTCGTTCCTCCCGCTGTTCACCGCCCCGCGCGACACGGCCGGGGTGTGGCGCTCGGGGCTCGCGCCCTACGCCGGGACGCTGACGGCCGCGCAGATCGCGGCGGCCCCGCCGGCGGCGCCGCGCGAGGGAGGCTTCGGCTACGTGGTCGCGCCCGACGGCGTGCTGTTCGAGTTCACCGGCGGCCCGGGGACGCGCGACGCGCTGGCGCACGTGCACCTCTTCCACGAGCGGCCGGCGTGCGCGGCGCGGTGGTACGTCGCGCAGCTCGGCATGACGCCGCCGGCCGCGGGCGCCGGGGCCGCGCCGCCCGGGGCCGCGCCCTCGCCCGACGCCTC
>NZ_JARGEK010000351.1 GCF_029211165.1 Roseisolibacter sp. H3M3-2 | reverse complement strand
GGCGAGCGCCCCGGCGGCGCGCGCGGCGCCCGGGTCGTCGCCGGCGGCGCGGGCCAGGGCGCGGTACGCGCCGGCGTCCCAGGCGACGGTGGGCGTGTCGGCGTCGAGGGGGGCGGGGGCGGGGACGGAGCGGGAGCCGGGCTGCGACATGGCGTCCAAGCTAACGGGGACTGCTGCGGCGCTGCGGGGCTGCGGAAGAGCGATCGTGCACTTCCGCAGCCCCGCAGAGCGCAGCGGCCGCAGCTAGTCCCGCTTCACCACCCGCACCTCGAACGCCGACGTCGCCGCCACCCCGCCCTGCGGCGTCACGATCAGCTCCACCGTGTACGTCCCCGGCGGGACCTCGGGCCAGCTGACGGTGAGCGAGCGGCCGGGCTGGCCGTCGGGGCGGCCGGTGTCCTGGAAGCGGACGGCGACCGGGCGCACGGCGCTCCCGACGCGCAGCGCGGCGCGCGCGCGCTCGAGGCGCGACACGTTCTGGCGCGTGGCGGTGAGCGAGACCTCCGCCGGGCGGCTCGGCGACGCGGGGGTGTAGCTCTCCCAGTAGATCCCGATCGTGCTGCCGGCGACGATGTCGCGCGAGCCGAGGGCGTCGGCGAGGACGGCGTCGAGCGTCGGGGCGGTGCCGGCGCCCTTCTTCAGCAGGAGCACGTCGGAGAGCGCGCCGCCGGCGGCGAGCGGCTCCAGCGCGTAGCGCGCCCGGGCGGCGCGCTGCTGCTTCTCGCCCACCACCTCGAGGCTGGCGAGCATCGGCTCGGCGCGCGGCGGGGCGCGCGGGCGGCGGGGCGCGCCACCGCGCGCACGTGCGTCCTGTCGGCGAGGCCGAGCCCCACCCGCATCGCCCCCGAGCCCCAGTCGCGGTCCGTCTCGGCGTCGTAGGCGCCGACGACCACCAGCGAGTCGCCGCGGCGGAAGCGCGCGAACTGGTGCGGCAGCGCGAGGAAGCCGCGCGGGGCGTAGCGCGGCGCGTAGCGCATGCGCGGCAGCGCCTCGTCGAGCTTCCACTCGCCGGCGTCGGCGGCCGTCGGCGCGGCCAGCGCACCGCCGCGCGGGGTGAAGTCGTAGCTCGGCGTCGGCTCGTGGCCGATGACCGAGGGCGCGCGCGGGTCGAGCGCGCCCGCCGTCTGCACCGACCACGCGACCGGCCAGCCGTAGCGCAGCTCGCTCTCCATCATGTCGTCGCCGTACGTCATGTCGTACGGGATGCCGCCCATCGCGTGGGCGCGCGTGATGACGCGGCGCGCGAACAGCTCGCTGCGCAGGTCGTTGCCGTCGAGCATCCAGAGCGGCTGGCCGAGCCACCAGAAGCGCGACTCCCACCCGGCGCGCGCGTCGCAGCCCAGCGCCTTGTAGGCGTCCTGCTCCTTCTTCGCGAGCCAGAGCGAGACGTCGCGCCAGGCGCAGCGCTCGGCGGCCGGCATGAGCGCGAGCGCGCTGTCGAACGCGGCGGCGGCGGCGCCGTGGCGGCCGGCGACGTGGTGCGCGGTGCCGCGCAGCGCGGCGCACCACGACGACGTGCCGGCGCACGCGACGCCGGCGCGCGCGGCGTCGGCGGGGCGCTTGGCCTCGTCGTAGTAGCGGACGCGCTGCGTGGCGACCCAGTCGTCGCCCGGGTCGGCGGCGGCGGCGCGGCCGAGCAGCTCGAGCAGCGCCTCGCGCTCGGTGACCACCTCCGCGCGCTCGTCGAGCGGCGGGACGTCGCCGTTGTTGTTCCAGTAGCAGAGGCGCCCGATGCGCTCCTCGCAGCGGGCCTCGGCGCCGCCGTTGTAGAAGCGCAGCCCGTTGCGGCGCGTGCGCTCGAACGCGCGCTGCGCCTCCTTCGCCTCCTTGACGAGCGCGTGCTCGGCGCGGGCGGGGCGGGCGCCGTCGGGCTGGGCGGCGGGGGGGGCGTCCTGCGCGGCGGCCGCGCCCGAGAGGGCGGCCAGCGGCAGCGCGGCGGCGAGGAGCCGGCGGCGGAGGGACATCGGGCGGGCGTGGCGGGGCGGGGGGCGGACGGGCGCTCCCCCCAACATACCCGCCGGCCCGATCAGCGGTCCGGGGAGTCCTTCATGGTGAGCACGAACCCGACCCCGCGGGCGGTGCGGATCTCCGGGCGGGTCACCCCGCGCAGCTTCTGCCGGAGGCGCGCCACGTGGGCGTCGACGACGTTCGAGCCCGGGTCGAACTTCATGTTCCAGACGTGCTCCAGCAGCTCGGAGCGCGAGGAGACCTCCTCGACCCGCAGCATCAGGTGCTCGAGCATCGCGAACTCCTTGGGGGTCAGCGACAGCTCCCCCTGGGGGCCGCGCACCGTGCGGGCGAGCCGGTTCATCGTCAGGTCGCCGATCTGGAGCTGGTCGGTGCGCGAGGCGCCCCCGCGCCGCACCGCCGCCCGCAGCCGCGCCTTGAGGACGTCGGGGCTGACCGGCTTGAGCAGGTAGTCGTCGGCGCCGGCGTCGAGCCCGCGCACGATGTCCTGGTCGTCGTCGCGCCCGGTCATGATGAGCACCGGGGTGTCGCGCCCCTCGCGCCGCATGGCGCGCACGACCTCCAGCCCGCTGCGGTCGGGGAGCTCGAGGTCGAGCAGCACGGCGTCGTACTCGTGCGCCAGCGCGCGGTCGCGCCCCTCGTCGGCGCTCGGCGTGACGTCGACGACGTAGCCGGCTTCGCCCAGGGTGCGCTCGACGAGCCGGGAGAGCATCCGGTCGTCCTCGATGATCAGGACGCGCATCGTTCGGAGGGAGGGGGTCGAGCAGGGGGGAGGGCGCGCGCGGCTGCGGCGTCAGCGCCTCGCGGGACGACGATCGTCGCGGGGGAGCGTCACGTGGAACGCGCTGCCGGCGCCGGGCTCCGAGACCAGGGTGAGGGTGCCGCCGAGCAGCTCCGCGAGGCGCCGCGAGATGGGGAGGCCGAGCCCCGTGCCCCCCGCCGACGCCCCGGGCAGCTGCACGAACTCCTCGAAGATGCGCTCCTGATCCGCGGGCGGAATCCCCGGCCCGCCGTCGGCCACCGAGATCACGATCGCGTCGCCGGCGGTGCGGCGGCGGCGCCCCCCGGGCGGGACGTCGCCGTGCGCCAGGCAGGCGCACGCGATCCGCACCGGGTGCCCGGCGCCGAACTTGGTCGCGTTGGAGAGCAGGTTGAGCAGGATCTGCCGCAGCCGGCGCGGGTCGGTCCGGATGGAGAGCGCGCACGGGGCGCGGTCGAGCTCCACGCGGCAGCCGCGCTCCTCGGCGAGCGGGCGGATCGTGGTCATCAGGTCCTCGAGCAGCTCGTCGAGGCGCACCGGCTCGGGCGCGACCTCGACCTTCCCCGCCTCCAGCTTGCTCAGGTCGAGGACGTCGTTCACCAGCTCGTGCAGGTGGCGCGCGGCGCGCTGGCTGCGGCGGATCCCGTCGGCGTGCGCGTCGGGGAGCGGGCCGTAGATCCCGGCGAGGATCAGGTCGTTGTAGCCGAGGATCGCGTTGATCGGGGTGCGCAGCTCGTGGCTCATGGCCGCGAAGAAGCGGCTGCGCATCGCGTCGCTCTGCTCGGCGTGGGCGCGGGCGCGCACCTCGCGCCGCGTGAGGGCGGCGAGGGCGGCGCTGACGCCGAGGCCGAGGACGCCGATCAGCACCGCCAGCGCGGTGCGCGACGGGTCGGCCTCCTGCGGCTGGTCGGTGAAGGCGAACGTCCACGGGCGCCCCCACACCGCGACCGCGCGCACGGCCCGCAGCACCTCGGGCGACTCGGGCGCCCCGGCGCGGCCGTCGGGGCCGCGCGAGTCGACGAGCAGCGCGCCGGGGGCGAGGGTGTCTGCGCCGTCGAAGACGCGCAGCGCGACGCGCGGCGCCTCCGCCGCGTCGAGGATACCGGCGAACAGCGCCTGCGTGCGGAAGGCGGCGTAGACGAAGCCGGCGAGCGCGGCGCGCCGCCCCGCCGTGTCGGCCGGCGCGGCGCCGCGGTAGACGGGGAGGTAGAGCAGCAGCCCGGCCGCCCCGTCGCCCGCGTTGCGCAGCACGACGGGGCCCGTGATGGCGGGGGCGGCGGCGTCGCGGGCGCGCGCCATCGCCTCGCGCCGCGTCGGGTCCCCCCACATGTCGTAGCCGACGACGCCGCGGTTGGTGGCGTCGAGCGGTTGGAGGAAGGCGATCGCCACCGCCTCCCGGCCGTCGGGGGCGGCGGCGCGCGGGGCCCAGCCGAGGGCGCGCAGCCCCGGGTAGCGGGCCGGGAGGTCGAGGGTGGCGACGTAGCGCGCGAAGGCGTCGCCGTCGAGCGCCGAGTCGGCGGCCACGAGGGCGGCGGCGCCGTGCAGCAGCGCGAGGTGGGTGGCGAGCCGCTCGCGGACGCGCTCCTCGGTCGACCGCACCGCGTTGTCGAAGCGGGCGAGCGTGCGCGCCCGCCCGCTCCGGGCGACGAAGACGGCCACGGCGAGCGTGCACAGCGCCCCAGCGAGGAAGACCAGGAGGGGGGAGCCGCGGCGCCCGCGGGGCCCGGCGGCCGCCGCCGCCCCGGCGCGGAGGACCGCGTGGGCGCTCACGCCGCGCGCGGCGCCGCGCCGGGCGGCGTGCGGCGCGCCGTCGTCGGCCGGGGCGGCGGGGGGGGAGGTCATGCGCGGAGCGGCGTTCGTGACACGTACGATATGTTGCAGTGCGACGGGTGGGGCGGACCGCAAGGTCGGGGCCGCCTGAGTGGGCGCGCCGACCGTTTCGGGCCGCCGCGCGCGCCCGTACACTCCCTGATGGCACCGCCGCGCGCCAGCGGTCGTTCAGCTGGTGCGCGTCCTGCCGGCAGACGCACGTAGGTCCCGCCGCACCCCCTCCCGCGTCCGCCGCCCCATGACCGCACGCCTCGATCCGCCGTCCGCGCCGCCCGTCCCGGGCGCGTGGGACGCGGACCCCGCCGACGCCTCCTCGGGCGGCGGGTCCCGCGCCGAAGCGCGGGTGCTGCGGCTGGCCGCACGCGCGGTGGGGGCGCCGGCGGTGCTGGCGACGCTCCCCGACGACGGCATCGAGCTGGCGGCGGAGCGGGAGGGGGCGCGCGACCCGGCGCTCGACGAGCTGGGGTCGG
>NZ_JARGEK010000350.1 GCF_029211165.1 Roseisolibacter sp. H3M3-2 | reverse complement strand
CCCCGAGGTGCGCCGCGACGCAGGCCGCCGCGCACGCCGCGCCCGCGCGGCGCGCGGCGTGCGCGGGTCGAACGGTCCGACGTGCGTCAGGTGTGGTCCGGAACGCCATGCGCGATGCCGCTGCGGTGTCGTCGCCGCCCCCCTCCCTCCCCGGCCGCGCGGGTGCCGCAAGGTGTGGACCACGCGGCGGCGGTGTAGATCTCCCCGACCCGCGCCCACCTCGTCCTTCCATGGCCTTCCACCGCACGCCGCTCGGCGTCCTCTGCATCGTGCTCGGCGCGCTCGGGCTGCTCGCCGGCGCGCTGCTGCACGACGCCGCGCGGCTGCTGCGCCCCGACGCGTTCGCCGACCGCGTGGCCGCCAGCCTCGCCGACCCGCGCGTGGCCGCGGTGGCCGCCGAGCGGCTGACGGACGCGCTGCTCGCGCAGCAGCGCGACCTGACCGGGGTGCGCCCGCTGATCCTCGCCGCGGCGGAGGACGTGGTGGGCTCGGGCGCGTTCCGCAGCGTCGCGCGCACGGCGGCGCGGCGCGCGCACGCGGCGCTGTTCTCGCAGGCGGGGCAGTCGGTGGTGCTGTCGATCCCCGACCTCGAGGTGGTGCTGCGCGCGGCGCTCGCCGGCTCCCCCGCGCTGGCCGGCGCCGTGCCGGGGACCGTCGCCGTCGGCCTCGCCGACCTGCCGCAGCACCCGGCGGTGCGCGCGGCGCTGCTCGTGATGCGCGTCGGGCTCGCGGTCGCGCGCTACGCGTGGGTGGTGCTCGCCGCCGGCGCCGCGCTGGTGGCGGCCGGCGTGCTGGCGATGCGCGACCGCCGCGACGCGCTGGTCGCCGCCGGCGCGGCGCTGATCGCGGTGGGCGTCGCGCTCTGGGCCATCCCGCCGCTCGGCGAGGGGGTGATCGCGGGGCTGGTGGACGCGCCGCGGCTGCAAGGCGCGCTCGCGGGGCTCTGGTCGGTGGCGCTGGCGGGCGTGCCCGGGTGGGGGCTGATGTACGGCGGGATCGGCGTCGTCCTCGCCGCGGCCGGGAGCTCGCTGCTGGAGCGGCTCGACGTGCGCGAGCTCGGCGCGCGCGTCGGGCGGCTGACGGTCGCCGAGCCGCGGCGGCGGCGCTGACGGCGGGAAGCAGGGCGGGGAGGAGGAGCAGGCGGCGCACGAGCGAACGATGCGCGCCGGGGCGCCGGCCACCAAGAGGGGGCGGCCCGCGCTCAGCGCGCGGCCTCCGCCTCCGCGCGCCGGCGGATCGCGGCCAGCCAGCCGCGGCGGATCAGCGCGCTCCCCGGGTGGATGACGCGCCAGTAGCGCGCGAACGCGCGCCGCGCCGCCGGTTCGGGGGCGAAGACGCGCGTCTCGGTCGTCACCACCGAGCCCCCGCGCGCGTCGCGGTCGACGCGGAAGTCGATCGCGGCGTGCGCGAGCCGCACCGGGGCGCGGTGCGTGGGGAGGGCGACGCGCAGCACCACCGCCCGCCCCGGCGCGTCGGCGATCACGCGGAAGCCGGTGCGCGTCGCGAGGTCGAGCATCGGCATCCCCGCCGGCGCGTCGAGCAGGCTCGGGGGACCGCGGCGGCCGAGGCGGCGGATCCACGTCAGCGTGCGGTAGAGCGCGATCTCGTCGGCCGTCACCGCCCGGATCGCGCGGTCGACCGCCGCCGGGTCGGCCGCGACGCGCAGCGCGTGCCGCTCGTGGAAGTGCCAGCGCGGCATCGCCGCGTCGAGGTGCGTGCGCGGCGCGGCGACCGCGTGCTCCGGCGCCGGGAGCAGCAGCGCGACGAGGGCCCGAGCGGCGCCGCCCGCCGCGGCCAGCAGCGCGATCCGCCGGCCGCGTCGCCGGACCGCCGCGAGCAGGCCGAGCGCCGCGACCGCCGCGCCGAGGTACAGGAGCGCCGACGCGAGCACCGTTCGCTCAGCGGTTGTCGATCGTGACCGGCTGCGTGAACGCGGCGATCCGCAGCGTGCAGCCGGCCGCCGTGCGCGCCCCGAGCAGCTCGACGACGAACCGCTGCTGCCCGTCGGGGACGACGCGCGTGTCGACGGGGAGCGAGACGGTCGAGATGCCGCTCGGGGTGCGGAGGACGAGCGCCGACTCGCTCAGGATCCGGTCGCCCGCCACGACGCGCGCCTGCACGACGGCCGGCGTCGGCGCGACGGCGGCCGCGATCGCGAGGGTGGGGCGCGCCATCAGCTGCGCTCCACGATCCGGTCGATCAGGTGCGACGACTGCTCGAGCGCCGTCGCGGTGAAGTCGCCGAAGAAGGCGCGCACCTCGGCGAACACCGCCTCGAACGCCGCCTGGTCGCCGCCGCGCAGCACCTCGGCCAGCTCGGCGGCCGCCCCGCGGAAGGCGTCGGTGACGTGCGCGAGGTCGGGGTTCCGCATCTCCAGCGGCCCGTAGAGCGCCGGCGACTGCGCGAAGTGCCGCGCGGTGACGAACAGCTCCAGCAGGTAGGCGGGGGAGGTGAAGCGCAGCGTCTCCGCCAGCGGCAGCCCGGCGCGCGCGATCGTGAGGCCGAGCACCTGCGTCTGGAAGTGCGTCAGCACCTGGACGATCGCCATGACGCGGTCGTGGTGCGCCGGCTCGGCCTCCGTGACCACGAGCCCGCGGGCGGCGAACGCGCGCGCGGCCCAGTCGGCCCACCCGTCGCCGCGCGCGCGGCAGAGCACCAGCCGCTGCCCCTGCAGCGAGTGCACGCTGGGGCCGAACATCGGGTGCGTGCCGACGACGCTGGCGCGCGTCGCCTCCAGCATCGCGCGCACCGGCGCCTGCTTCACGCTCGTCACGTCCATCAGCAGCCCGCCGTCGGGGACGTGCGGGCCGACGGCGCGGATCACCGCGTCGGTGGCGTCGATGGGGACGCTCACCACCGTGACGTCGGCCGACGCCGCGGCCTCCTCGGGGCGCAGCGCGGTGTCGAGGTCGCACACCAGCACGCGGTGGCCGAGGTCCCCGAACAGCCGCGCCATCAGCGCGCCGATGCGCCCGTGCCCGCCGATCACGGCGACCGTGCGCGGCGGCTCCCCCGGCGCGACGCCGGCGCGCAGCGCGGCCTGGTGCTCGCGGCTGGCGCGCAGCAGGAGGCGGAAGATCGCCTCCACCTCGCCCACGGGGAGCCCGAGCTCCGCGGCGTCGCGCGCGCGGTCGGCCAGCACCTCGCGCTCGCGCGCCGGGTCGCGCACCGCCAGCGCGTGCGCCCGCTTGTACGCCGCCACCTCGGCGACCAGCGCCATGCGCCGCGCCATGAGCTGGAGCAGCTCGCGGTCCAGCGCGTCGATGCCGGCGCGCAGGACCGACAGGGGGCGGGAGGCGGGGGCGTCGGACACGCCGTAGCTTAACGCGCCCTCGCCGCGCCCCTCCACCCCCGCGCCCGTGCCGCCACAGCTCGTCGATCTCAGCCACGCCGTCGAGGACGGGATGGTCACCTACCGCGGGCTCCCCGCCCCCGTGGTGTGCGACTACCTGAGCCGCGAGGCCTCGCGCGCCCGCTACGCCCCGGGGACCGAGTTCCACATCGGGCGCATCGACATGGTGGCCAACACCGGCACCTACGTCGACGCGCCGTTCCACCGCTTTGCCGACGGCGCCGACCTGGCCGGGCTGCCGCTGGAGTCGCTGGCGCACCTGGAGGGCGTCGTCGCCGACCGCACGGCGCGCGACGGGCGCGCGACCGACGCCGACGCGCTGCGCGCCGCGCTGGGTGGCATCGACGTGCGCGGGCGCGCGGTGCTGGTGCGCACCGGGTGGGACGCGCACTGGCGCACCGACCGGTACTTCGAGGGGCACCCGTTCCTCGCCGCCGACGCCGCGGCGTGGCTCGCCGAGCGGGGGGCGGCGCTGGTCGGCATCGACTCGTACAACATCGACGACGTGGACGACGGCGCGCGCCCGGTGCACACGACGCTGCTCGGCGCCGGGATCCCGATCGCCGAGCACCTGTGCGGGCTCGGTCAACTGCCCGCGCGGGGCTTCCGCTTCTCGGCGGTGCCGGTGAAGGTGCGGGGGATGGGGACGTTCCCCGTCCGCGCTTGGGCGCTGCTCGACCGCTGACGCCCGACACACGCCACTCCCACCGACGATGCAGCAGCCGCCCGCCCCGCCCGCCGTCCAGGTCGACTGCAACGACGCGCGCAACTGGGACGCCCCGCAGCGCCCGTTCAGGATCCACGGCGACACGTACTGGGTCGGCACGCGGTGCCTCGGCGCGATCCTCGTCGCGTCGGAGCGCGGGCACGTGCTGATCGACGGCGCGCAGGCGACGAGCGCGCCGATGATCCGCGCGAACGTCGAGGCGCTCGGCTTCCGCATGGCGGACGTGAAGGTGATCCTCAACTCGCACGCGCACTCGGACCACGCCGGCGGGATCGCCGAGCTGCAGCGCGCCTCGGGCGCCGAGGTCGCGGCGACCGCGTGGTCGGCCCGGGTGCTGCGGACGGGGAAGGCGACGCCCGACGACCCGCAGCACGGCGCGCTCCCCGACTACCCGGGCGCGGCGCGCGTGCGCACGCTCGCCGACGGCGAGACGGTGCGGGTGGGGACGCTCGCGCTGACGCTGCACCCGACGCCGGGGCACACGCCCGGCGGGTCCACCTGGGCGTGGCGCTCGTGCGAGCAGGGGAAGTGCGTCGAGGTCGTGTACGCCGACAGCCAGACGCCGGTGTCGGCGCCCGGCTTCCGCTACACGGCGTCGCCGACCGCGCTCGCCGACTTCGCGCGCTCGCACGCGCGGCTCGAGGGGCTGCGGTGCGAGCTGCTGATCACGCCGCACCCGTCGGCGTCGTCGTTCTGGGAGCGCGTCGAGCGGGTGGAGCGCGCGGGGGTCGTGCCGTCGCTGCTCGACGACCAGGCGTGCCGCGGGCTGGCGACGCGGGCGCGCGCGCAGCTGGCGGCGCGGGTGGAGCAGGAGCGAAGGGCGCGCTGACCGGGCGGGGCCCCGCTCAGGCGCGCCCGCGCAGCCGCCGCGACGCGACCTCGGCGAGCAGCGCGGCGAAGTCGGATCGTAGCCATGTCGTTCTGTGAGCCAAGGAGTTGGGACCACGATT
>NZ_JARGEK010000035.1 GCF_029211165.1 Roseisolibacter sp. H3M3-2 | reverse complement strand
CCGCCCCGTCGCCCGCCTCGTGCGCCGCCCTCGCCCTCGCCGACGGCGCCGAGGCGGCGCGCGAGCTGCGGTCGCTGGTCGACCGCGTGGACGTGGCCGACTCGGAGCTGCTGTACCAGTCGCAGCAGCAGGGGATGGCGCTCGCCGAGGCGGTGGCCCGCTGCGGCACGCGCGCCGAGCGGGACGCGGTGCTGCGCGCGGCGGCGGCGCTGGTGGCCGCGCTGCCGACGGCCGGGCAGATGGCCGAGAAGTCCGCGGTCACGCGCTGGGGGGCCGGTCTCGAGCTGCTCTCCCCCTCGCTCACGCGCCTCCGCCAGCGCCTCGGCGCGCTCCCCTTCTCGGTGGACGGGCTGCCGGTCCCCGGGGGCGAGCCGCGCGGGCGCCGCATCTTCCCGACGCTGGCGGGCGAGCGCGTCGTGGTCATGTCCGAGGTCGAGATGCAGTACGCCTACCTGCTCTCGACGGTGGTGCGCCTGGAGGCCGCCGACGCGGCCGCGGCGTCGCCGGCGGCGGTGCGCGACCTGGCGGCGCTCTACGGCTTCCTGCTGCGCGACAAGGTGCGCTTCTACTGGGACGAGGCGCCGGCGTGGCACTGGAGCGGCCCGTTCCCCGACATGCGCACGCGCGTGCGGGCCAAGCTCGCCGGGCGCGACGCGCGCGTGACCGAGCCCGCGTGGTTCGGCGCGATCATCGACCACGAGCTGCACCTGTTCGGCGTGGCCGCGGACCTCGAGGCGGCGCGGCGCGCGAGCCCGGCGCTGGCCGGGATCACGCCGGTGGCGGACGTCGCGATGCTCCACGAGATCCGCGCGACCGCGCTCGACGTGCTGCGCCGCCGCGTGGCCGGGGGGCCGTCGGGCGACGGCTTCCTGCTCGACTTCGGGCGCTGGACGTCCAACCCGAGCTACGCGTACGCGGGGTGCACGGTCTCGCGCCCGCTCCCCGCGGCGCCGTGCCCCGTGGACTCGGTGGCGACCGACGTCTCGCACGCCCTGCGGTGGCCGTGGTGGCTGCGCAGCCAGGTCGCGTCGTGGCCGGCGGGGAGCGCGCCCGCCGCCGAGGTGGAGGCGTACCGCGGGCGCCTGGCGCGCCAGCTCGCGGTGCGGGTCCTCTACCTCGACTCCGCGGGGCGCCCGCTGACGCGGACGTACATGGACGGGCGCGACGGGTGGTACCGGCTGCGCGAGTTTCCGGACCACCCGTGGGGGAACGGGCCGTCCACGCTCACCGGCTCCATGCGCTACGGCTCGTGGGCGCTGCTCTCCCCGCTCGACGCGCGCATCGCGCGGGCGCATCGCGCGTTCTGCGCCGTCCTCGTCAGCGACGACCCCACCGACGTGACCTTCCGCACCCGATACTACGGCTCCCCCAGCGACCGCCCGGAGCTGGGCGGGCTCGGCGAGACCGACCTGTACGGCCCCGGCTCGCTGTACGCGCTGACGTGCCGCATCGGGCGCGCGTTCGGACTGCACTGACGGGAGGCGGACGATGTGCGGCATCTCCGGCGCGGTCAGCACGCGCGCCGACGCGGACCTCGAGGCGCTGGTGGGGGCGATCGTGCGCGACCAGGACGCGCGCGGCCCCGACGCCCAGAGCGTCCAGGCGTTCGACGGCGGCGGCGCGGCCGTCGTGCTCGGCCACAACCGGCTGAGCATCATCGACGTGCGCCCCGAGGCCAACCAGCCGATGCGGGCGGGTGACCGCGTGCTCGTGTTCAACGGGGAGGTCTACAACTTTCTCGAGCTGCGCGCGGAGCTGGAGGCCGGCGGCGTGCGTTTCGAGACGCGCAGCGACACCGAGGTGGTGCTGGCGGCCTACCGGCGTTGGGGCGCGGACGCCTTCGGCCGCTTCATCGGGATGTTCGCGCTCGCGCTGTACGATTCGGCGGCGCGCGAGCTGGTGCTGGTGCGCGACCGGTTCGGCGTGAAGCCGCTCTACCACTGGACGGACGGCTCGACCTTCGCCTTCGCCTCGACGCCGTCGGTGATCGCGCGCTGGGCCGGGCTGGCCCCGGACCTCGACTACGTCGCGCGCGGGATCCGCTTCAAGTACTACGAGGACGACGGGAGCACGGCGCCGTACGTCGGGCTGTCCGCGCTGGAGCCGTCGCACCTGCTGCGCGTGCGGTGGGCGGACGGGCGCGTGCGGGTCGAGAAGTCGCGCTACTACGACGTCGCCGCCGCCGCCGAGGCGCGCGTCGACGAGCTGGCGCGCCGGAGCGTCGGCGAGCTGGAGGAGGAGCTGCTGACGCTCCTGCGCAGCGCCGTGCGCCTCCGCCAGCGTTCGGACGTGCCGCTCGGCCTCTCGGTCAGCGGCGGGGTGGACTCGTCGAGCATCGCCGCGCTGCTGTCCGAGGAGCTCCCGCGCGTGATCGGCTACACGTACGGGCGCCCCGACGCCGCGGACAGCGAGGGGCCCATGGTGGCGACGCTCGCCGGCGCGACGCACCTGGAGCCGCACTACGTGTGGGTCGACGACCCGCGCGACGTCTCGGAGCTGTTCTGGCGCACGCTGCGCGCGCAGGGGGCGCCGTTCCCGCACGCCAGCATGATGGCGCAGCACGCCGTGTTCCGTGCGGCGCGCGCCGACGGCACCATCGTGCTGCTCGGCGGGCAGGGGGGGGACGAGGCATTCATGGGGTACCGCAAGTTCTACCTCTTCTACGCCCAGTCGATCGTGCGCGAGCGGCGCGTCGGCGCGCTGCCGCACTTCCTGCGCGCGGTGGTCCCGTTCGCGCCGGCGGTGCTGCGGCGCGCCGGGGTCTTCCTCGCCGAGCGCGGGCGGTACACGGGGGCGGCGCAGGGGATGGGGACGCGGCTCGTGCTGCCCCCCGCCGACGGGGCGCACATGGGGCTCGCGCCGGGCGCCGGGACGCGCGAGCGGCAGCGGCTCGACGTCACGCGGTTCAGCCTCCCGACGCTGCTGCGCTACGAGGACCGGAACTCGATGGGGAACAGCATCGAGAGCCGGCTGCCGTTCCTCGACCACCGCGTGATCGAGTTCGGGCTGGCGCTGCAGGAGCGGGTGAAGCTGCGCGACGGCTTCGGGAAGTGGATCCTGCGCGAGGCGATGCGCGGGCGGCTCCCCGACGCGATCCGCGTCAACCGCGACAAGCGCGGCTTCGACGTGAACCAGGAGCGCTGGATCCGCGGCGGGCTGGGCGCCGAGCTGCGCACGGCGCTGCGCGAGCGGCGCGCGGCGGTGGGCCACCTGCTCCCCGCCGGGGAGTCGACGGACGCGCTGTTCTCCGACGACGCGCTGGTGCAGCACCCGCAGGCGTTCAAGGAGGCGGTGAGCCTCCTCTGGCTCGGGGGCCACGCGTGAGCGGTGCGAACGGCGCGGGCGGGCGGCCGCGCGTCGCCCACGTCACGACCGTGCACGGCCCGCGCGACGTCCGGATCTGCCTGAAGGAGGCCGCGACGCTGGCGGCCAACGGGTTCGAGGTGCTGGAGCTCGCGGCGCGCGCGGACCGCGCGGAGGAGGTGCGCGGCGTGCGCATCGTCCCCGTGGGGCGGGCGCGCAACCGCGTCGACCGCTTCACGCGCGTGCTCTGGCGCACCTACCGCGAGGCGCGGCGCTCGGGGGCCTCGGTGTTCCACCTGCACGACCCGGAGCTGCTCCCGCTGGGGTTCGCGCTCAAGCTGCACGGCAAGCGGGTCGTGTACGACGTGCACGAGAACGTGCACCTCGACATCGTCGCCAAGCCGTGGCTCCCGTCGTGGAGCAAGCCGTTCCTCGGCTGGGCCACGCAGGCGGTGGAGGCGCTGGCGGCGCGCGCGTTCGACCAGGTGGTGCCGGCGACCGAGGGAATCGCGGTCCGCTTCCCCCCCGAGAAGACCACCCGGGTGCGCAACGCGCCGTACCTCGCGGAGCTGTACGATCCCGCCACCGCGCGCCCGTTCGCGGAGCGCTCGGCGCGCGTCGCGTACGTGGGCGGGCTCGGGGGGCTCGGGGACCTGAAGGGGGTCGGACTGATGCTGCGGGCGATGGCGGCGCTCCCCCCCGACAGCCCCGTGCGCCTCGTGCTCGGCGGCCCGGAGCCGCACCCGGGCTTCGCCGAGGCGCTGCGCCGCGAGCCGGGGGGCGACCGCGTCGACTACGTGGGGCTGGTCGACCGCGAGCAGCTGCGCGCGATCCTCGACGACGCGATCGCGGGACTCGTGCTCTACCCGCCGATGCCGAACAACGTGGATTCGGAGCCGGTGAAGTTCTTCGAGTTCCTGTCGGCCGCGATCCCCGTGATCTCGAGCGACTTCCCGCTGCTGCGCGGACTGGTCGAGCGCTGGGAGTGCGGGCGCGCCGTGGACGCGATGGACGCCGAGGCGGTGGCGGCGGCCATCGTGGAGCTCGACCGCGACCGCGCGCTCGCCGAGCGGCTGGGGCGGGGCGGGCGCGCGGGGATCGAGCGTGAGTGGAACTGGGAGCAGGAGGGGGACAAGCTGGTCGCCCTCTACCGGCGGCTCACGGCGGGCGGGCGCTGATGCGGAAGTCGCTCGCGCTGATGTGGCACGACGTGCGCGCCTACGCGACCGGGGACGCCGACGTGCGCGCGGCCGACTGGGCCGCCGACCCGTGGCGCTACCCGACCGACTGGTCGGCGCTGCTCCCCCGCGTCGACGAGATGTTCGGCCCGTTCGACGACGCCGGGCTGCCGCTGCAGCCGGCGGGGGGACGCCACCACCACAACCCCAGCCGCATCGCCGGGTGGGCGCTGCTGCTCTGGAACGCGCGCCCGGAGGGGTGGCGCGAGCGCTTCCTGGCGGCGGCGCGCTGGTTCGCCGAGCAGCCCGACGGCCGGTTCGCGTACACGTTCGACGCCGGCCCGATGCGCGCGCCGTGGCTGTCGTGCATCGGGCAGGGGCAGGGGCTCTCGGTGCTCACGCGCGCGGCGGTGGCGACGCGCGACGACGCCTGGCTCGACGCCGCCCGGCGCGCGGTCCCGGTGCTCGGCGTGCCCGTGGCCGAGGGCGGGCTGCTCGACCGGCTCCCCGACGGCTCGCCGTTCCTCGAGGAGTACCCGGGGAGCTACGCGCACGTCCTGAACGGGTGCCTGCACGCGCTGGTCGGGCTGGACGACCTCGCGCGCGCCGGCGACGACGCCGGGGTCGCGCTGCGCGACGCGGTGCTGGCGGCGACCGCGGCCAACGTCGGACGGTGGGACGCCGGCGGGTGGTCCACCTACGACCTCGGGATGCGCGGGCGCGCCCCGAACCTCGCGACTTTGAATTACCACCGGGTGCACGCCATCTTCCTCCGCTATCTCGCCGGGCGGCACGGGCTGGCGCTGCTCGCGGCGGCCGCCGAGCGGTGGGAGGCGGGCGCCGCGCGCCCCGCCGCCCGCGGCAGGGCGCTGCTGGGCAAGCTCCGGTACCGACTGGCCGAGGGGTGGTGAGCCCCCGCGCCCTCCGCCCAGGGCGGACCTCGCATCGATGTGTGGCATCCTCGCGGCGCTGAGCCGCCCCGGCGCGCCGGTCGCGCCCCACGAGCACGTGATGGACGCGCTGCGGCACCGCGGGCCCGACGGCCGCGGCAGCGCGTGCGTGACGCTGCTCGCGGGCGTCGACGCGTCCGACGACGCGCCCGCCGCCTGGCTCGGCCACCTGCGGCTGTCGATCCTCGACCTGTCGGCGCGCGGCGCGCAGCCGATGACGTCGGGCGACGGCCGCTTCGTGGCGACGTACAACGGCGAGATCTACAACTACGTCGAGCTGCGCCGCGAGCTGGAGGCGGACGGGGCGCGGTTCCGCACCGGCACCGACACCGAGGTGCTGATCGAGGCGTGGGCGCGGTGGGGCGAGTCCAGCCTGCGGCGCTTCGAGGGGATGTACGCCTTCGTGCTCGTCGACCGCGCGCGCCGCACGGCGACGCTCGCCCGTGACGCGTTCGGGATCAAGCCGCTCTACTACGCCGAGACCGAGGCCGGGCTGCTGGTGGCGTCGGAGCCGCTGCCGCTCGTGCGGGCCGGACGCCTGGCGCCCGACCTCGACCCGGAGGTCGCGTACGAGTACCTGCGCTTCGGGGCGACGAACGCCAACGACCGCACGCTGCTGCGCGGGGTGCGCGCGCTGCCGCCGGCGTCGGTCGCCACGTTCGACTTCGACGCCGGCGCGCTGCGGGCGCCGCGCACCTACTGGCAGCTGCGCCCGACCGAGCGCGCGATCTCGCTGGCCGACGCCGCCGCCGAGTGCCGCGAGCGGTTCCTGGACAACGTGCGGCTGCACCTGCGCAGCGACGTGCCGGTCGGCGCCGCGCTCTCGGGCGGGATCGACTCCTCGGCGGTGGTGTGCGCGATGCGCCGCCTCGAGCCCGACCTCGACCTGCAGACCTTCAGCTACATCGCGACCGAGGCCGGGAAGTCGGAGGAGCGGTGGGTGGACCTCGTGCACGCGCAGGTCGGCGGCGCGTGCCACAAGATCCGCCCGGCCGCCGAGATGGGCCCGGACGACCTCACGCGGCTGATCAGGCACCAGGGGGAGCCGTTCGGGTCGGCGAGCGTGTACGCGCAGTACCTCGTGTTCGAGCGCGCGCGCCGCGAGGGCGTGACGGTGACGCTCGACGGGCAGGGCGCCGACGAGCTGCTCGCCGGCTACTGGCCGTACGTCGGCACGCGGGCCGCCGAGCTGGCGCGGCGCGGCGACCTCGCCGGGTGCCTGCGGCTGGTGACCCACGCGGCGCCGGGCGCGCGCGGCGTCGCCCACACGTCGATGATGCTCGCACAGGCCGCGCTCCCCCCGGGGCTGCGGCGCCTCGCGCGCGGGCTCGTGCGGCGCGAGGTCTTCCCGTCGTACCTCGACCGGGGGTGGTTCGCCGGCGCCGGCGTGGACGCGGACGCGCTGGCGGAGGACCTCATCGGCCGCCACGCGACGATGAAGGACCACCTCGTGTCGACCGTCGAGCGCGGCTCGCTGCCGAACCTCCTGCGCTACGCCGACCGCAACTCGATGGCGCACTCGGTCGAGAGCCGCGTCCCGTTCCTGACGATGGGGTTCGCCGAGTTCCTGCTGTCGCTGCCGTCCGAGCACCTGCTGTCGCCCGACGGGGAGCGCAAGCACGTCTTCCGCGAGGCGATGCGCGGCATCCTCCCGGAGCCGATCCGCGCGCGCCGCGACAAGATCGGCTTCTTCGCCGACGACGCGCTCTGGCTGCGCCGGCACGCCGACCGCTACGCCGACGTGTGGGAGGAGCTGGCGCGCGAGCCGATGTTCGACGGCGCCGAGCTCCGGACGTTCGTGTCGGGCTTCCACGCCGGGCGCCACGACAAGGCGCAGCTGGTGTGGCGCGCGCTCACCTTCGGGCTCTGGCTGCGCGAGCTGCGGTCCGCCGCGTGACGGGGCGCGCCGCGTGAGGCTGCCGGCTGGCGGGGTGCTGCGCACGATCGCCGGCGTCGGGAGCGCGGCGCTGGCGGCCCAGGCGATCGGCTTCGCGGCGTCCCCGCTCCTCTCGCGGCTGTTCGCGCCCGACGCGTTCGGGCGATTCGGGCTCCTGACCGCGCTCACCAACGTGCTGGCGGTGGTCGCGCTCGTGGGCTCCAACAGCGCGATCTTCGCCGCCGAGTCGCACGACGAGGCGCTGGCGCTGCTGCGCGCCGGGCTGACGGCGCTCGCGCTGGCGCTGCTGCCGTGCGCCGCGGCGGCGCTGGCGCTCATCGCCTTCGGCTGGTTCGGCTACGGGGCGCTCGAGCCCTGGCACGCCGCGCTGGTCGGGCTGCACGTCGCGGTGCTGGGCGCGACCACGCTGCTCCAGCCGTGGCTCGCGCGCCGCCAGCGCTACCGTGCGCTCGCCCGCTCGCACCTCACGCTCGGCCTGCTCCGGCCCGGCGGCCAGGTCGCACTCGGCGCGGCCCGGCTCGGGTTCCCGGGGCTCGCGTTCGGCGAGATCGCCGCCCGCGCCGCCGTCACCGCGTCGATGGCGCACGCGGTCGCCGACGACCTGCGCGACGCCTGGGCGCTGACCGCGGCCGAGGTGCGCGCCGCGCTGCGGCGGCGCCGGCACTTCGTGGTGTTCGGGACGGCGACCAACCTGGCCAACAACGTCGGCACCGCGCTCCCGCCAGTGCTCGTGACGATGGGCTACGGGGTGCAGGCGGCCGGGCTGTTCACGCTGACGTCGCTGGTGATGACGGCGCCCATCGGGCTGGTGCAGAAGGCGGTGGGCGACGTGTTCATCGGGCACTTCGTCGAGCGCTTCGCCGCCGACCGGACGGCGGCGGTCGCGTTCCTCCTGCGCGTGGCGGCGGCGCTGTTCGGCGTCGCGCTGCTCGGCGGGCTCGTGATCGTGCTCGCCGCCGAGCCGCTGTTCGCGCTCGTGTTCGGCGAGTCGTGGCGCCCCGCCGGCGCGCTGGCCGCGCGGCTGGTGCCGCTGTTCGTGGCCGACTTCACGGTCGGCACCGTGAGCGGCGTGGTCGGCGTCGCCAACCGCCCGCAGTGGAAGCTGGTCTTCGACGCGCTGCGCGTCGGGGGGCTCGCGAGCGCGTCGCTGGTCGCGGCGCGCCTCGACCTCCCGCTGGCCGGCCTCGTCACCCTCTTCGCGTGGACGGGGGTGCTCGCGTACCTCGTCTACGCGGTCCTCATCCGGCGCGCCGTGCTCGCGCCGCGCCCCCCGAGCCCCGCCCCATGAAGATCTGCTCCGTCATCGGCGCCCGCCCGCAGTTCGTGAAGGCCGGCGCCGTCTCGCGCGCCCTCAAGCAGGACGGCCGCATCGAGGAGGTGCTGATCCACACCGGGCAGCACTACGACTTCAACATGTCGGAGGTGTTCTTCCGCGAGTTCGACCTCGCGGCGCCCCGGCACAATCTCGGCGTGGGCTCCGGGCGCCACGGCGCGCAGACCGGCAAGATGCTCGAGGGGCTGGAGGAGGTCTTCCTGTCCGAGCGCCCCGACCTCGTGCTGGTCTACGGCGACACCAACTCGACGCTCGCCGGCGCGCTGGCGGCGGCCAAGCTGCACGTGCCGATCGCGCACGTGGAGGCCGGGCTGCGCTCGTTCAACCGCGCGATGCCGGAGGAGATCAACCGCATCGTCGCCGACGGGGTCTCGGACGTGCTCTTCGCGCCGACCGACGTCGCCGCCGCGCAGCTGCGCAGGGAGGGGCACCCCGAGGAGCGCATCGTCTGGACGGGCGACGTCATGTACGACGCCGCGCTGATGACGGCCGACGTGGCGCGCTCGCGCAGCCGCGTGCTCGACGCGCTCGGGCTGCAGGACGGCGGCTACTACCTCGCCACGGTGCACCGCGCCGAGAACACCGACGACGTCCGCCGGCTGGCGTCGATCGTCGAGTCACTCGCGACGGTGGCCGAGACGCACCCGGTCGTGCTCCCGCTGCACCCGCGCACCCGGGCCGCGCTCGAGCGCAGCGGGCTGCTGGCGCGCGCCGAGCAGGCGCTGCGCCTCGTCGAGCCGGTCGGCTTCGTCGACATGGTGCGCCTCGAGATGGGGGCGCTGGCGGTCGCGTCCGACTCGGGCGGCGTGCAGAAGGAGGCGTTCTTCTACGGCGTGCCGTGCTTCGTGCTGCGCGACGAGACCGAGTGGGTCGAGCTGGTCGACGCGGGGTGGAACACGCTCGTCCCGCCGGGCGACGCGGCCGCGATGGCGACGGTCATGCTCGCCCGCGACGCCAGCCGCCGCCGCGAGGTGCGCCCCTACGGCGACGGCAACGCGTCCGGGGTGATCGTCGCCGAGCTGGCGCGCCGCCTCGGCGCCTGACGCTCACCCCCCGGCGGCGACCGCGTCCTCGAGCTCGAAGACGCGGGCCGCCCCCGGCGCCGCGCCGGCGGGGACCGGCCCCTGCCGGCGGCAGACCTCGATGAGCCGCGGGTCGGCGCCCAGCGCCTCGAGGATGGCCACGACGCCGCGCAGCGCGCGCGGCTTGTCGACGATCGCCACCGCCGTCAGCCAGACGATGCGCAGGTCGAGCAGGACCGACGGGTGCTGCCCGTAGAGCAGCCCGAGGCGGCTCTTCCACGGCCGGATCACCTGGTTGTACTTCAGGTCCGCGTGCTCCGCGCCCGCCAGGATCTGCCCCTCGTCCGAGAACACGATCGACGAGAGGTCGGTGATGCCGGGCTTCATGTCGAGCAGCCGCATCTCCTCCGGGGTGTAGAGGTCCACCCCCCAGGCGCGGGTGTTCGGGCGCGGCCCGACGACGCTCATGTCGCCGCGGAAGACGTTCAGGAACTGCGACAGCTCGTCGACCTTCCAGCGGCGGATGAAGTGGCCGAGCGGGGTGATGCGGCGGTCGCCGGCGCTGGTCGAGTTGACCCCCGAGCGGTCGGCGTTCACGACCATCGAGCGGACCTTCATCATCGTGAACTCGCGCCCGCCGCGCCCGACCCGGGGCGCGCGGTAGAACGGGTCGTGCCGGTCCTGCCGCCAGACGAGGAACAGGATGACGAGCAGGAACGGGCCGGCGACGAGCAGGACCAGCGCGGAGAACAGCAGGTCGAACAGGCGCTTCTTCACGATCGGCGGGAGTCGCGTGGGGAGGCCGCGCGTCGGTGCGGCGGCGATCCCGATAGGCTAGGAAGCCCCGATCGGCTCTGTCAACCGCGCGTGACGCCGCGACTTGCGTGACGGCGCTCACCGGCGGGCCGGTTGAGCCGTGCTCCGGGACCGGGTAGGTTGCGCGGTCGGCCCCGTCCGCCGGCCGCAGACCTCAGTACCCGTCCCGATCCGTGAAGAAATTCCGCACCGCCGCCGAGCAGGAGGTCGGCCCGAACATCGCGCGCATCTTCGAGGCCTGTCCCGACCCGGTCGAGACCAAGCTCGAGAACTTCCCCAAGTACGTCCGGCGCCAGCACCTCAAGCGCTTCCTGGCGATGTACGAGATCTTCAAGCTCGTGCTGCCGGTGAAGGGCTCGGTGGTCGAGTGCGGGGTGTTCAAGGGCTTCGGCACGATGTCGTGGGCGAAGCTGAGCGCGATGCTGGAGCCGGAGAACCTGACGCGGCGGATCTACGGATTCGACACCTTCGCCGGGTTCCCGAGCGTCCACGCGAAGGACGCCACGGCGGTCGCCGAGGTGACGCCGGGGGGGCTGTTCGCCGACTCGCACGACGAGCTGCAGGCGCTGGTCCAGGAGTACGACCGCGACCGCTTCCTGGGGCACGTGGACAAGGTCCACCTCATCAAGGGGGACGTGGTCGAGACGATCCCGCCCTTCCTGGCGGCGCACCCCCACCTGGTGGTGAGCCTGCTGTTCCTCGACATGGACCTGTACGAGCCCACCAAGGCCGCGCTCCAGCACTTCGTGCCGCGCATGCCCAAGGGGGCCGTGCTCGCGTTCGACGAGCTCGACAATCCGATGTGGCCCGGCGAGACGCTCGCCGTGCTGGAGGAGGTCGGGATGGGGCGGCTCCGCCTGGAGCGCCTCCCCTGGGACCCCTACATCGCGTACGCCGTCCTCGACTGATCCTTCCTCAGATGGCCATCTCGGACACCGCCGCCGTGCCGGCGCGCACGATCCCGTTCTTCAACTACCGCGCGGCCTTCACGGCGAACGAGCGCGAGTACCTCGAGATGATCTCCGGGATCATCCGCCGCGGCGCGTTCATCCAGCAGCAGGAGCTGGTGGACTTCGAGCGCCACCTCGCCGAGTACCTCGGGGTGAAGCACGCGATCGGCGTCGGGAACGCGACCGACGGGCTGATCATGGCCTTCCGCGCGGCCGGGCTCGGGCCCGGCGACGAGGTGATCTTCCCGTCGCACACGATGGTCGCCTCGCCGGCGTCGGCCGCCCACACCGGGGCCACGCCGGTCCCGGTCGACATGGGGCCGGACCACCTGATCGACCCGGCGGCCATCGAGGCGGCGATCACGCCGCGCACCCGCGCGATCCTCCCCGTGCACCTCAACGGGCGGACGTGCGCGATGGACCCGATCCTCGAGATCGCGGAGCGCCACGGGCTCATGATCCTCGAGGACGCCGCGCAGGCCCTCGGCTCCCGGTACAAGGGGAAGTACGCGGGGACCTTCGGGGTGGCGTCGGCGATCAGCTTCTACCCCGCCAAGATCCTCGGCTGCTTCGGCGACGGCGGCGCGGTGATCACCGACGACGACGAGATCGCGCGCAAGGTCCGCCTGCTGCGCGACCACGGGCGCAACGAGGAGGGGGAGGTGGAGTGCTGGGGGCTCAACTCCCGCCTCGACAACCTCCAGGCGGCGGTGCTCGACTTCCAGTTCGCCGACTACGACGCGACGATCGTGGCCCGCCGCCGCGCGCTGGCGGCCCGCTACGACGCGGCGCTGCGCGACCTGACGGAGCTGGTGCTGCCGGCGGCCCCCGGGGCCGACCCCGACCACCACGACGTCTTCCAGAACTACGAGATCGAGGCCGACCGCCGTGACGACCTGCGCGCGTTCCTCAAGGACCGCGGCGTCGGGACGCTGATCCAGTGGGGCGGCAAGGCGGTGCACCAGTTCAAGGGGCTCGGCTACGGCGACGTCTCGCTCCCGCGCACCGAGCGGTTCTTCGAGCGCTGCCTCATGCTGCCGATGAACATGATGGTGACCGACGAGGACGCGGACTACGTGGCGGCCACCGTCCGCGAGTTCTACGGGCGCTGATGACGGCGGCGACACCGGTCGCGGCGGGCGTACCCGCCGCGACCACGGAGGAGCTGGCGCTGCGCATCCGGCGCCACGCGCTGCGGATGACCAGCACGGGCGGCAGCTCGCACGTCGGCGCCGTCTTCTCCATGGCGGACCTGGTCGCGGTGCTCTACGGCCACACGCTGCGCGTCGACCCGGCGCGTCCGGACTGGCCCGACCGCGACCGCTTCATCCTCAGCAAGGGGCACGCGGGCGCCGGCGTCTATGCCGCGCTCGCCGAGCGCGGCTTCTTCCCCGTGGAGTGGCTGTCGCGCCACTACCAGGACGGCTCGCTCCTCAGCGGACACGTCTCGCACAAGGGGATCCCCGGCGTGGAGTTCTCGACCGGGTCGCTGGGGCACGGGCTCCCGGTCGCGACGGGGATGGCGCTGGCCGGGAAGCTCGACGCGCGCGGGCACCGCGTGTTCGCCCTGCTGAGCGACGGCGAGTGCGACGAGGGGTCGAACTGGGAGGCGATCCTGTTCGCCGCCCACCACCGGCTCGACAACCTCGTGGTGGTCGTCGACTACAACAAGATCCAGAGCCTGGCGCCGGTGGCCGAGACGCTCGCGCTGGAGCCGTTCGCCGACAAGTGGCGGGCGTTCGGGTGGGCGGTGCGCGAGGTGGACGGCCACGACCACGCCGCGCTCCGCAAGACGTTCGACGCGCTCCCCGCCGAGCCCGGCCGTCCCACCGTCGTGCTCGCGCACACGGTGAAGGGGAAGGGGGTCTCGTTCATGGAGCACTCGGTGCTCTGGCACTACCGCACGGCGCGCGGCGACGAGTTCGACGCCGCGTGGACCGAGCTGGACACCGAGGGGGACGCGTGAGGGACGCCTTCATCGCGCGTCTGACCGAGCTCGCCGCCACCGATCCGCGCGTCATGCTGGTCACCGGCGACCTCGGCTTCGGCGTGCTGACCGACTTCGCGAAGCGCTTCCCCCGGCAGTTCCTGAATGCCGGGGTCGCCGAGCAGAACATGACCGGGCTCGCGACCGGGCTCGCGCTCGAGGGGCGGATCGTCTTCACCTATTCGATCGCGAACTTCCCGACGCTCCGGTGCCTGGAGCAGATCCGGAACGACGCCGCCTACCACGGCGCGTCCGTGAAGGTGGTGGCCGTGGGCGGCGGCTTCAGCTACGGGGCCCTCGGCATGTCGCACCACGCGACCGAGGACATCGCCATCCTGCGCAGCATCCCCGACGTCACGGTGGTGTGCCCTGGCGACGACTGGGAGGCGGCGGAGGCGACGACCGCCATCACGGCGCTGCCGGGGACGGCCTACCTGCGCCTCGACCGTGCCGGGGCGGGGAACGCCGCCCCCGACGGCGAGACCTTCGCGCTCGGCCGGAGCCGTCGCCTGCGCGAGGGGGAGGATGTGACCCTGGTGGCGACGGGAGGTATCCTCGGTGTGGCGCTGCGGGCGGCCGATCAGCTCGCAACCGAGGGGGTGCGGTGCCGGGTGCTGAGCATGCACACGATCGCTCCGCTGGATCAGGCGGCGCTGCTCGCGGCGTCGCGCGAGACGGGCGGGGTGGTCACGATCGAGGAGCACTCGGTGATCGGCGGGCTCGGCGGTGCGGTGGCGGAGTGCCTGCTGGAATCGGGCGCAGCGCCGGCGCGGTTCGCCCGGGTCGGGCTGCGCGCCGGGTTCTCGTCGATCGTCGGCTCGCAGGACTACCTCCGGTCGCACTACGGCCTCGACGTCCCGGCGGTCGTGGCCACGGTGCGGAAGCTGCTCGGGGCTCCCGATGTGGCGGTCCGGGGTATGCCGTCGTCCGCGTGATGCAGGTCACACCGTCTCACCACCGAGAGATTTCCGGGCGGCGCTGAGCCGCCCCCGGCACGCTATGCTTCGCGGGTGGCACGCGGCGGCCGCCCCACGGGCGGCCCGCCGCCTCGTCGCGCCGGGCGCCGTGCCGTCGATGCCGACGGTCGCCGTCCCCCCGCACCTTCGCTTCACCTCCTGTTGATGCTCGGCCACCTCCGAAACCGCTACCTCCTCGTACTCGACGCGCTCGCGCTCCCGGCCGCGGCGCTGCTCGCGTACATGGTGCGGTTCGAGGGGCTCGACTGGCCGACGGCGCACGTCCAGAGCGCGGTGCTGTTCGTGCTCGTCGTGGTGCCGCTTAAGCTGGCCGTGATGTGGGCGCTGGGGCTCTACCAGCGCATGTGGCGCTACGCGAGCACCCCCGACCTCGAGGTGCTGGCCACGTCGAGCCTCGGCTCGACGGTCGTCGGCGTGGTGGTGGGGCTGGTGCTGGTCCCGGCGCTGTTCGACGACGGGACGCGGGTGCCGGTCTCGGTGGTCGCGCTCGACGCGCTGCTCGGCAGCGTGCTGGTCGCCGCGCCGCGCCTGTGGGTGCGCGTGCGGACGCGCCGCCGCCGCCCGTCGGAGACCGCCCGGCGGGTGCTGGTGGCCGGCGCCGGCGCCGGCGGGTCGCTGATCGTCCGCGAGCTGCTCGACAACCCGCAGCTCCGCCTGGTGCCGGTCGCCTTCGTGGACGACGACCCGGCCAAGCGGAAGCGCGGGCTGCACGGCATCCCCGTCGTCGGCGCGCTCGACGACCTGGCGGCGGCGGCCGAGCGGATGGCGATCGACGAGGTGGTCATCGCGATGCCGTCGGCGCCCGGCCAGGTCGTGCGACGCGTCGTCAAGGCGGCCGGCGAGGCGGGGATCCCCGCGCGCATGGTGCCCGGGCTCTTCGAGCTGATCGACGGGCGCAAGTCGGTGAGCGGGCTCCGCGAGGTCAACATCGAGGACCTGCTGCGCCGGGAGCCCGTGCGCACCGACCTGGCGCAGGTGCGGACGCTCGCCGAGGGGCGCACAGTGCTGGTCACCGGCGCCGGCGGCTCCATCGGCAGCGAGCTGTGTCGGCAGCTGGCGCGCCTCAACCCGAGCCGCATCGTGGCGGTCGGGCGCGGCGAGAACTCGATCTTCGAGCTGCTGCAGGACCTGACCCGCCTGGCGCCCGACGTCCCGGTGTCGCCGGTGATCGCCGACGTGCGCGACGTCGAGCGGATGGACCGGCTGTTCCGGCAGTACTCGCCCTCGACGGTCTTCCACGCCGCGGCGCACAAGCACGTCCCGCTGATGGAGCAGAACGTCGCCGAGGCGCTGCTCAACAACGTGTACGGCACGCAGGTCGTCGCCGAGCTGTCGTACCGCTACGGCGCGGACCGCTTCGTCCTGATCTCGAGCGACAAGGCGGTCCGTCCGTCGAGCGTCATGGGCGCGACCAAGCGGCTCGCCGAGGGCGTGGTGCAGCGCTACGCCGGCGCGCCCGGCCGCCACTTCGTCTCGGTACGCTTCGGCAACGTGCTCGGAAGCCGCGGCAGCGTGATCCCGACCTTCCTCCGCCAGATCCAGGCGGGGGGGCCGGTGACGATCACGCACCGCGAGATGCGCCGCTACTTCATGACGATCCCCGAGGCCGTGCAGCTGGTGCTGCAGGCGGGGATCCTCGCGGAGGACAGCGAGGTCTTCGTGCTCGACATGGGCGAGCCGGTGCTGATCTACGACCTGGCGCGCGACGTCATCCGGCTGTCGGGGCTCGAGGTCGGGACGGACATCGAGATCCGCGAGACCGGCATCCGCCCCGGCGAGAAGCTCTACGAGGAGCTGTTCTTCGACGCCGAGCACGCGAGCCCGACGTCGCACCCGAAGGTCCTGCGGGCGAAGCACGCCGAGCTGCCGCTCGCCAACGCCGAGACGCTCGAGGAGATGTACGCGCTGGCCGCCTCGGGCGCGACGAACGACGAGGTGCGGGTCGCGATCAAGCGGCTGGTGCCCGAGTTCACCGGCGGCTCGGCGACCGAGTCGCCGCGGGCGGTCGAGGCGCCGCGCCAGCGCGAGACCAGCCGCCACGGCCGCCGGCTGGGCGGGGTCCACGCGCGCGGCGCGCCGCCGGCCGCCATCGTCGCCGCCCGCGGGGCCGCGCCGGAGGGCGTGGACGAGCTGTGAAGGTCGCGGTCGTCCACGAGTGGCTGACGACCTACGCGGGCTCGGAGCGGGTGCTGGAGCAGATGCTGGCGGTGCTCCCCGACGCCGACGTCTTCGCGGTCTGCGACTTCCTCCCCGAGCGCGAGCGCGCCTTCCTCGGCGGGCGCCCGGTCCGGACCACGTTCGTCCAGCGGCTCCCGCTCGCCCGGTCGCGCTACCGCACCTGGCTCCCCGTGATGCCGTTCGCGATCGAGCAGGTGGACCTCACCGGGTACGACCTGGTCGTGTCGAGCAGCCACGCGGTGGCGAAGGGGGTGCTGACCGGGCCGGACCAGCTCCACCTGTGCATGTGCTACTCGCCCATCCGATACGCCTGGGACCTGCAGCACCAGTACCTGCGGCAGGCGGGGCTCGGCTGGGGGCCGACGGGGCTCGCCGCGCGGCTGATGCTGAAGCGGCTGCGCGACTGGGACGCCCGCTCGGCCAACGGCGTCGACTCCTTCATCGGGATCTCCGAGTTCGTCGGGCGGCGCATAAGGAAGGTCTACCGCCGCGGCTCGACGGTGATCTACCCGCCCGTCGACGTGGGCGCCTTCACCCCGGCGGGCGAGCGCGAGGACTACTACGTCACGGCGTCGCGCATGGTCCCGTACAAGTGCGTGGACCTGATCGTCGAGGCGTTCCGCGACCTCCCCGACCGCAAGCTGGTCGTGATCGGCGACGGGCCGCAGATGCCGCTGGTCCGGAAGAAGGCGGGGCCGAACGTCACGCTGCTCGGCCACCAGCCGTTCCCCGAGCTGCTGCGCTGGCTGCGCGGCGCGCGCGCCTACCTGTTCGCGGCGGTCGAGGACTTCGGCATCGCGCCGCTGGAGGCGCAGGCCGTGGGGACGCCGGTCATCGCGTACGCCGGCGGCGCGCTCCCCGAGACGATCCCGGGGCTCGACGCTCCAGAGCCGTGCGGCGTGCTGTACGACGCGCAGACGCCGGCCGGGATCCGCGACGGCGTGCTGGCCTTCGAGGCGGCGCGGGGGCGCATCTCGCCCGACGCCTGCCGCCGCAACGCGCTGCGCTTCTCGCCCGAGCGCTTCCGCCGCGACTTCGCGGACTTCGTCGCCCGCGAGTGGGCGATCTTCGACGACGAGCTGCGTCGCCCTGAGCGCGCGGCCTCCGGGGCGGCCGCGGCGCGGGACTGAGCCCGCGCCGTCGGCCGGGCGCGCCTCAGTGCGCGCCGTGCTGCTGCAGGACGACGCCGACGGTGCGGACGAGGATGCGCAGGTCCTCGGCGACCGTCCACGAGCGGGCGTAGGCCAGCTCGATGTCCGCGCGCTCGGGGTAGTTCACCGAGCTGCGCCCCTGCACGGCCCAGGCGCCCGTGATGCCGGGGCGGACCGAGAGGAGGACGTCGCGGGCGGCGCCGTAGTGCTCCAGCTCCCGCTCGACGACCGGCCGCGGGCCGACGAGCGACATGTCGCCCTTCAGCACGTTGAATAGCTGCGGCAGCTCGTCGAGGCTGGTCGAGCGCAGGAAGCGGCCGAAGCGGGTGACGCGCGGGTCGCAGTCCACCGGGATCTTGTAGCCGTTGCGCTCGTAGGTGCGGCGGAGCGTGCCGTCGACCTCCAGGCGGCTCTCGGCGTCCGTGCACATCGTGCGGAGCTTGTAGCACCCGAAGGCGCGCCCGTGCCGGCCGACGCGGCGCTGCACGAACAGGGCGGGGCCGCGCGAGTCCATGCGGATCAGGACCGCGAGCACGACCAGCACGGGGAGGGCGAGCAGGATGCCCGCCGCCGCCCCGACCACGTCGAGGGCGCGCTTGGCGCTCTCCTGCCAGGGCGCGATGCGCGGCAGCGAGCCGACGACGAGCGCCAGCTCGTCGCGCGGGACGTCGCGCTGGACCTCGCGCGCCACGTCGCGCGGGACGGCGCCCAGCGCCTCCGCCTCCCAGTCGGTCGCGCGCGCGACGAGCGCCGCCTGCATCTGCAGCGCCGGCTCGTGGAGCGCGGTGGCCAGCGCGGCGCCCTGCTCGGCGACGCCGAGGCGGCGGGTCGCGGTCGCGACCCCCTCGGGGGCGACGACGGACCGGGCCTGGGCGGAACGGGCGCGCAGCGTACGACTCGGCATTCAGTGGGGGGTGCCAGGACAGCCTTGGGCGTAGCGCACGTGCCCGCCGCCCGCGCCTGCCGTAGACGCGGACGCCGCGGGTGTGGCGACGGGCGAAACGTAATGGGACCGGTGAAGGACGACCAGCGACGAACGGACGCTCGCCCGCACGCCGCGCCGCCCGATCCGGTGACCCACGCCACCGGACAACGCGGCCCACCACGTCTCGGGTTGCAGCCCCCGAACGGGAGCCGTTAGGATCAATCTGCGACCGGTAGTCCTACGGCTGTACCCGCCGAGGCGGATGCGGTCACGACGCGCCCCATCCTCCCGAGCCTCGTCCGACCGTGAGCGGCATCGCCCACCATCCCAGAACCCGCACGACGCGCCGGCGTGGCGGAATCACGGCCGCGCTCGCGCTGGTCGCCGTGACGACGGTCACGCCCGCCCTCGCGCAACCGACCGCCCCGCCGGCGGCGGCGCCGGCCGCCGTCGAGGCGCCGATCGGGCTCGGCGACAAGGTCGTGCTGAAGGTCTGGCGGGAGCCGACCTGGAGCGACGCCTTCCCGGTGGACCCCACGGGGGACGTCGTGCTCCCGCGGATCGGCCGCATGCGGGTCGTCGGGATGATCCCGAGCGCGCTCGAGGACACGGTGCGGACCCGGCTGGCCGCCTACCTGCGCGACCCGAACGTCGACCTGATCGTGCTGCGCCGCGTCGCGGTGCTCGGCGCGGTCAACAAGCCCGACGTGCTGTTCGTCGAGCCGGTCACGACGCTGCAGGACGTGATCGCGCAGGCGGGCGGGCTCGCCGAGGACGGCGACCCCAACCGTATCGAGATCCTGCGCAACGGCGAGCGCGTGCCGGTCGGCCGCTGGAAGGACGTCGCGTCGCGCCCCGCCGAGAACGTGCTGTCGGGCGACCAGGTGGTGGTGGGGCGCAAGAACTGGCTGTCGCGCAACGCGCTCGCCGCGGTGTCGTCGGTGGCCGTGGCGGCGTCGGTGCTCCTGTCGGCGCTGGCGCGATGAGCGGCACCCTCGTCCCGAGCGGGCGCGGCGCGCTCGAGCCGCTGCCGGGCGCGACGCGCACCGTGGCGGCGGGCGCCGACGTGGTCGATGTCGGGGAGCTGGTCCAGGGGCTGCGCCGCGGGTGGCGCGGGATCGCGCTGGCGGCGCTGCTCGGGGTAGCCGCCGCCGGCGCCGTCCTGGCCTGGGCGCCGCGCCGCTACGAGGGCGCCGCCACGGTGCTCCTCCGATCGGCGCAGGACGCCGGCGGCTCGCTGCTCGGCCGCCTGGGCGTCCCCGCCGAGCTGGCGCCGGGCGGGCTCGGCTCGGCGCTCAAGTCGCCGATGGAGACCGAGCTCGAGATCCTCGCGTCCAACTCCGTGATCGGGCGCGTGAGCGACTCGCTCGGGCTGCAGGTCCGGGTGCTGTCGCCGGCGGGGCGCGCGCCGTGGACGCTGCTCGCGCCGCGCGCGTACGCCGGGAGCTTCCGCAAGGTGAAGCTCACCTTCGAGCGCGAGGGAGCCGGCTACCGCGTGCGCGGCCGCGGGGTCGACGGCGTCGTGTCGCCCGCCGCGCCGCTGACCACGTCGTACGGGACGCTGGCGCTGGCGCCGGGCGCGCTGCCCCCGGCCTTCGAGGTGCAGCTCCTCGACCGCGAGGACGCGCTGGAGCGGCTGCGCAAGCGCGTGGGCGTGGACAAGACCGGCGGCGAGGTGGCCAGCGTGGCGTTCGCGGCGCCCGACTCGCTGTCGGCGGCGGCGGTGCCGAACGCGATCGTCGAGGCCTACCTGCAGCGCCGGCGCACGACCGACCGCGGCGTGAACCAGCACCGCGCGGAGTTCGTGTCGGCGCAGGTGGACAGCGTGTCGCGCCAGCTCGCGGCCGCCGAGCAGGCGCTGCGCGAGTACCAGGAGCGCAGCGGCGTCGTCGATCCCAAGCTGGTGGGGGAGATCGACCTCGAGGCGGCGAGCAAGGTGCGCGAGCTGCTGGCCGCCAACGCGGTCGAGGGCGTGGCGCTCGACCAGCTGCTGCGGCAGGTCGGCGCCGGCTCGATGAGCGCGCGGCAGCTGGCGGCGTACCCGAGCTTCCTCCGCAGCGGCGCGGTCAACGAGCTGCTGGCCCAGCTGGCCAAGCTCGAGACCGAGCGCGCCGAGCTGCTGGAGCGGCGCACCGAGGCCGACCCCGAGGTCGTCGCGCTCACGCAGCGCGCGTCTGACCTCGAGCGGCAGCTGCAGCCGCTCGGCGCGGCGTACGCGCAGTCGCTCGAGCGGCAGCGCGCGGAGCTGCAGTCGCAGGCGTCGCGCTTCGAGGCGTCGCTGGAGACGCTGCCCGCGTCGGCGCAGGAGTTCGCGCGCCGCGAGCGCGAGGTGCGCCGGCTGGCGCAGACCGGGCTGGCGCTGCAGACGCAGCTGCTCGACGCCCGGCTGGCGGCGATCGGCGAGGGCGGGGAGGTGCGCCAGATCGACGACGCGCTCGTGCCGAAGAAGGCCGCCTTCCCGCGGCCGGTGCCCACGCTCGCGGCGGGGCTCGGCGGCGGCGCGGTCGTCGGCGTGCTGCTGGTGCTCGGCGTCGCGTTCTTCTCGCCGCGCGTCGCCGGCCCGACCGAGGCGGCGCGGCTCGTGGGCGCGCCCGCCACCACGATCGGCGCGGCCAGCCCGCTGTTCGTGGCGATGGTGCGCCGCCAGGGCGCGTTCACGGTGGTGCCGCTCGACGACGCGGCCGCGGGCGAGAAGGTCGCGCGCTGGCTCGCCGGCCCCGCGTCGACGAACGGGAGCGGCGCGCACGCCGCGGTGCTGGCCGCCGAGCCGGAGCCGGCCGCGGTCAT